>DAOTNL010000191.1:0-5114 GCA_035450765.1 Kiritimatiellia bacterium
CCAGCCATCGTCGAAATAGATGTTCTCGACGATGCCGCATGGATGGGCTGGATCCGGCGCGCAATGCAGGCCCAGCACCGCCTGCGCCCCCGCCAAGGCTTCCGCCGGCGCCACGTACTTCCGCTCGCATGTCCGCGCGCCGCGCGTCTGGGGATCCAACAACCACATGGGCGGCAGATGTAGACGATTTGCGCCCCCGATGCAAGCCGCGCCGCGGGTCCATGAAAAAGGACGCCCCGGAGGGCGTCCTTTCCGTGCGGCCGGGGGGCCGGGATTTACCAGCGGTAATGGGCGAAAGCCTTGTTGGCCGCCGCCATCTTGTGCGTGTCGTCGCGCTTCTTGACCGCGTTGCCCTGGTTTTTGAAGGCATCGAGGATTTCCAGCGCGAGGGCGCGCTGCATCGAGGCGCCCTTGCGACCGCGGCTGTATTCGACGATCCAGCGCAGCGCGAGGCTGGTCTGGCGCGCGGGCGCCACTTCCACGGGCACCTGGTAGGTCGCGCCGCCGACGCGGCGGCTCTTCACTTCGACCTTGGGCTTGATGTTTTCCAGCGCCTGCTGGAAAACTTCGATCGGGTCCTGCCCTTCGGTCTGTTCCTTGATCTGGTCGAGCGCGCCGTAGACGGTGCGCTGGGCCGTGGACTTCTTGCCGCGGCTCATGATGATGTTGGTCAGGTGGGTGACCAGCACGCTGCCGTAGCGGGCATCCGGGGCGAATTCGTGCGTTTCAGCTCTGCGCCTTCTCATGGTTCAACCCCTCCTTATTTCGCCGCTTTGGGGGTTTTCGTGCCGTACTTCGAGCGGCCGCGCCGGCGGCTCTCGATGCCGAGGCAGTCCAGGGTCCCGCGGACGATGTGGTAGCGCACGCCGGGCAAATCCTTCACGCGGCCGCCGCGCACCAGCACCATGCTGTGCTCCTGCAGGTTGTGGCCTTCGCCGGGAATGTAGGCGGTCACTTCCTGTCCGTTCGTGAGCCGCACGCGCGCGACCTTGCGCAGCGCCGAGTTCGGCTTCTTCGGGGTCATCGTCTTGACCAGCAGGCACACGCCGCGCCGCTGCGGGCACTTCTGCAGCGCGGGCGATTTGCGCTTCGCGCGCAACGGCCTGCGGCCCTGTTTCACCAGTTGATTGATCGTCGGCATATCGTCTATTCGTTCCTTCTTCGTTCGGTCTTTTCTGGACACAAAGTAGCGCGCACCCTACCAAGGCCCCCGTCCCTTGGCAATCCCCTTGTGCGTTTTTTTTGGGGCGCCCCGAAAATTCGTGCATTTGCGCCGCGGGGGGCCTATGATTCTTGTCTGACCATTTGCCAACCGGTCTTTGCAGGAGAACCGCCGTGAACAAACGCATCGTGCTTCTCGGGACCGCCGCCGCCCTTCTGGCCGCGGCCGCGTCCGCCCAGTTTCCCGGCCGGCGCGGCGGGCCCATGCGCGTGGCCATGCTCGCCGACGGCGGCACCTTCGCCGACAGCTCCTTCAGCCAGAATTCCCGCGAAGGCCTCGAGGAACTGCTCTATTCCGGCGCGCCGATCTTCGTGCAGTTCGCCGAACCCCTCTCCCCGCTGAACTTCGAGCGCCGGCTCGCCGCCCTCGCCGAGCGCGACTATCGCCTCATCCTCGGCGTCGGCTTCCGCATGGCCCCGGCCATCGCCGCCGTCGCCGCCGAATACCCCCGCACCCTCTTCGCCTGCATCGACGGCGATTTCGAGGACATCCCCCACAACGTCCAGGCCCTCACCTTCCAGGTGGACGAGTGCGCCTTCCCCGCCGGCTATCTCGCCGCCGCCTGGGCCGACCTGCAGGACCCCAAGGATCCCGCCATCGCCTGGATCGGCGGCATGGACGTCGACAGCGTCAACCAGTTCGTCGTCGGCTTCCGCAACGGCGCGGAACATTTCAACAAAGTCAAGGGCAAGAAAGTCCGCGTCCTGGGCGGCTACGTCGGCTCCTTCGACGACTTCGCGGGCGGCCGGAAGCTCGCCGGCGAGCAGATCGACGCCGGCGCCGACGTCGTCTTCGGCGTGGGTTCCATCTCCGGCAACGGCGGCATCGCCGCCGCCAAGGAACGCGGCAAATGGGCCATCGGGGTCGACACCGACCAGTACAACACCCTCATCGAGCAGCAGGACGTGATCCTCACCTCCTGCCTGAAACGCATGGACCGCGCCGTCGTGCAGACCGTGACCGCCGCGCTCGACAACCAGTTCTGGGGCGGCACGCGCTACGTCGGCAACCTCGCCAACCACGGCGTCGGCCTCGCCTCCTACCACGATTTCGCCGACCAGATCCCCGAACGCCTGCAGAAGGAGGTCGTCGACATCCAGCGCCGCATCCTCGACGGCACCATTTCCACCGGCTGGGAAGCGAAGCCCATCGCCCAGCCCAAGAAAAAGGCCAAGGCGGAAGCCAAGGCCCAGGACTAGCCTCCCGCCCATGCGCACGCCGGCTTTCACCCGCATCTTCGGCGACCGCCGCAAGACCGTCGTCGGCATGATCCACGTCCGCGCCCTGCCCGGCACCCCCCGGCACGCCGGCGGTTTCGCCCCCATCCTGGACCACGCGCTCGAGGAAGCCGAAATCTACCGGAGCTGCGGAATCCACGCCCTCATGGTCGAGAACATGCACGACGTGCCCTACGTCCAGCGGCCCGGCCCGGAAATCACCGCCGCCATGGCCATCCTCGCCCGCGAGGTCAAGCGCGCCCACCCGCAGCTGCCCCTCGGCATCCAGATCCTCGCCGGCGCCAACCGCGAAGCCCTCGGCGCCGCCCTCGCCGCCAGCGCCGACTTCATCCGCGCCGAAGGCTTCGTCTTCGGCCACGTCGCCGACGAAGGCTACATGGACGCCTGCGCCGGCGAACTCCTGCGCCACCGCAAGGCCATCGGCGCCGAACACGTCGCCGTCTTCACCGACATCAAGAAAAAGCACTCCGCCCACGCCGTCACCGCCGACGTCGATATCGTCCAGACCGCGCACGCCGCCGAGTTTTTCCTCTCCGACGGCCTCATCCTGACCGGCGCCGCCACCGGCGAAGCCGCCAGCGTCGATGAGCTCCGCGCCGTCTACGCCGCGACGAAGCTGCCCGTCCTCGTCGGTTCCGGCCTCACCGCGGAAAACGCGAAAGACTATCTCCCCATCGCCGACGCCTTCATCGTCGGCTCCTATTTCAAGCGCGCCGGCCAATGGGAAAACCCTCTCGACCCCGGCCGCATCCATCGCCTCCTCGACCAGCTCTGAACCTCCAGGAATCCGCCATGCACGCGACCGTCCGACACCTGATCCTGTTCTGCTGCCTCGCCGTCCTCGCCGCCGGTTGCGTCGCCCCGAAGAAAATGCGCAAGGCGTCCCTGGCGGTGCCGCGCAGCGCCGCGATCGTCGGCTACGACGCGGCGGGCGCTCCGGTCTACGAAAACGGATCCGGCCCGGGCGGCGACGCCGTCCGCGAACGCATGCTGGCGTGGAAAGCCTCCTTGTCCATCGAAGTGGCCGACGTCACCAACGCCGCCCTGCGCGCCGTGGCCCTCGCGGAAGAGAACGGCGGCTATCTCGAATCCCGTTCCGACCACAGCTACGGCGGCACCGCCCTCAAGCTGCGCCTCCCGGCCAACACCTTCACCAACGCCATCGGCGCGCTGGAAACCCTGGGCCGCGTCGAATCCCGCAGCGTCGAAAGCGAAGACGTCACCGAGCAGTACGTCGACGTAGAGGCGCGCCTGAAAAACAGGATCGTCCTGCGCGACCGTCTGCGCAAGCTGCTCGACCAGGCCACCGACGTGAAGGACATCCTCGCCATCGAGACCGAACTCAACCGCGTCCAGGGCGACGTCGATTCCATGGAAGCGCGCATCAAGGCCCTCAAGGGCCGGGTCGATTACGCCGTCCTCGACCTGCATCTCAGCCAGAAACCCCCGACGAAAATCCTCGGTCCTCTCGGGTACCTCTTCAAGGGCCTTTTCTGGACCGTCGAAAAGCTCTTCGTCATCCGCGAATAGCCCCCGGCCCCGGCAAAGGCCTATAAGTTGAAGTCGCCCTGCCGCGGACGCACTACGCGAGCGCCGGCGAGTTCGGCGCGCCAGCCGCGCAGCAAGGCGTGATCCTCCGGACGGGCTTTCGGACCGGCCTGAAGCAGCCGGGCCAGATCGTTCCGGCCGCAGACCAGCGCCGGATCGACGCCGCGGGCCGCGGCCCGTGTCTGGATTTCCGCCAAGACGGCGTCGAGTTCTTTCCGGAAAGCAGCGGCGCGCGGCGGCTGGAAAATTGGCGGCGGCAGATTCGCTTCCGGCATTTCCTGCGCGCGCCGGACGGCCGCCAACAGTTCCGCCCCCCAGCGCGCGACGGCCGGCGGCTTGAGCTTCAAGCCATCCGGCGTTTGCGGCAACGCGGAAGCGATCGCCACCAATTCGCCGTCTTCCAGCAGCCAGCGCCGCGGCAGATCGGAGGCGCGCGCAGCCTGTTCCCGCCACGCCGCCAGTTCGCGCAGCGCCGCCAGCGGCCGCGGCGCCAGGTTGGCCGCCGCGCGGATGCGCAGATAGGCCTCCTCGGGCGGCTTCTCGGCCGTGGTTTCCGGATCGTCCAGCGTCGCGCGCTCCTCGTCCAGCCACGCCTCGACGCCCGCGGTCCGGGCGCGGCCGCGCAGCCGTTCGGCGACCTCCGGCAGGTAGCGGACGTCGTCGGCCGCGTAGTCGAGTTCCTCCGGCGCCAGCGGCCGCGCCAGCCAATCCGCGCGCGTGTGCGCCTTGGCCAGATGGACGCCGACGGTCTCCGCCAGCAGATTGGCGAGCGAAAGCGCGGCGCCCAGCCCGGCGAAGCCCGCGGCCTGGCGCGTGTCGAACACGTTGCGCGCCGCGGCGCCCGTCGCGCGGCGCAGGATCATCAAATCCTGGGGCGCGTCGTGCAGGATCTTGACGATGCGCGCATTCGCCAGCAGCTCGCCCAGCGGCGCCAGATCGCCGGCGGCCAGCGGATCGATCAGAAAACACCGGCCGTCGGCCGCGGCGACCTGCACCAGACCCAGCCGGGCGTAGTAGGTGCGTTCCCACGTGAATTCCGTATCGAACGCCAAAACGGCTTCTTCCTGCAAGCGGTCGACGAGCGTACGGAGGGCCGCGGAGGTGTC
>DAOTNL010000192.1:0-5083 GCA_035450765.1 Kiritimatiellia bacterium
AGGTGACCGACGCCGGGCGCAAGTTCATCTACTACCACTTCGACCAGAACGCCAAACTCGACGCCAACGCGATCTCCGCCCTGAAAGGCGTTGCTAAGCCGCAGGCTCCGGCGCCGCCGGAGTCGGCGCATGGCGGCTGGCCGGCCGAACTGAAAGACGTCGCCTGGCTCCACGAGAACGTTCGGGACTGGCCGGCCACGGCCAAGATGACCGCCTCGGTCGGCAACGGCCTTATCAACTTCCCGTACGACAAGGCGAACGTCTGGCCCGTCGCGACCTCGGGAGTAGAGGCCGGCACCAATGCCAACGTGTGGGCCATCGTCAAGATCGGCGGCGTCTGGTATGCCGGGACTTGGGAGTGGCTCCGCAAAGGACAGACGTCAAAGCCAGCCGGTTGTCTTGGACATACGGGCGGCTACGGGGACCATTTCAAGAAGGCACCGCTGTCGTCGTGGACGCCTAAATCCGGCGAAAGTTTCTACGTGATGGTTTCCGGCCACGCCCGCTCTAGCGGCCGGAACGTTATGGAAAGAGCGAACCCCGTAAAAGTGACATGGCCATGACCGAAGAAATCACAGAACGGACCGCCGACGTGGAGGAACTCAACGAGATCCTCAGCCACCTGAACAACGGTGGTTTGACGGACCCCGAATGGCAGGGCCGCGGAATCCGCTTCATGCTGCGCCGCTTCCGATACGTGATGGTGCGCGAAACCGTCACGAAGCAGGAGCTGATCGAACACATCAAGAACTGCCCTGCCGCGGCCATCATACGCGGCGACTGGAAATCGATGCTGATCCAGCAGATCCCGTTGGCCGCCTTCTGCGCCTATTTGCTGATCAAATCGCATTGGGGCTCGCCATGATCCAGCTATTCGACCGCTCCAACCTCGTTCCCGGCCTGCACGTCGGCCGCCGGGCTACTGCGCCGATCTCCAAAGGCATCCTCATGGCGACGGGCCAGCGCACCGAGCCGATCTGGAAACTCCCGATCATGGGCTACGACGCCTACGTCGCCACGATCCGCGGTCTAACCCACGACGCGGAATTCGTGATCGACCCGGCTGACGGCCGCCTCAAGATCGGCGACGCCTTGGGCGGCGACGTCGGCAAATGCGTATTCACCGAAATCGAGGAATGGGAGCAGGGCTGCCTGCTCGACGGACACAAGATCGTCGTCGGACGCCCGGCCGGAGCAACCGACGCGCAGCTCGAAGCGGCGGCCAAGTGGTGGGTGGAGAACGTGGCCGGGAAGCCATACGACAAGGTCGCGCTCGGACAGCTTCTTGTCAAGGCCGCGGTCGGAGACTGGATATCCTACAAAGTCGGACTCTACAGCCATTTTTTCTGTACAGAAGGGGTGCAGAGTTCCTACGAAAAGGGTGCGAAGGTCGACCCATACTGGCCTAACAAGAACGGAACCCCAGGAACGACTTACAAACGGTATCTCGAAAGACGGTTCGTCGTAGAGCAGGCGGCGCTGACGGAAGCCGGCCGCCAGTACCTCATCGATCTAAATTAAGAAACCAAAAAGGAGACATCCAATGAAGAAGATCACGATCCTCGCGGCGGCCCTGTTGGTCGCCATCGCCACGGCGGCCTTCGCCGGCGGCGGCAACGTCCTCGCGTCCGGCACCATCGACCTGGCCGCGTCCGCCACCCCGTCCACGAACACCGCGTCCGTGGGCATCTACGGCAGCGGCGCCAACGCCAACATCGAGTGGGGCAAGGTCTACGCGCTGGCCATCCAGAACAACAGCGATTTCACCGTCACCGCGGTCGTGTCGCGCGTCGATCTGGACGACACCACGGCCCTCATCACGGCCGTTGCGACCAGCAACTCGACCACCTATGCGACCTACACGGCATACGGCTCCACCGCCAACGCCTTCAAGGTCTACAGCGGCACGAACGACGCCGTCGTGTTCACCAACACGATCACGACCTACTATCCCGTGCCGCCGCCCTGCGCCAAGGATCTGCTCGTGAAAGTCACGATGCCGACCAACGACGCCGCGGCGACGCTGGATTTCCTGATCTACGGCGAATAGCCGCAGGCTCCCGAAAGGAGGCTCCGTCCCATGACCATCATCGACCTGTTCAACCGAGCGCTCGGCATGATCGGCCACGACCGCGAAATACCCGCGGACGACGCCACGGCCACGACGCCGACCACGGAATACGTGCGATGCAACCGGGAGTGGGACGGGGCCAGGATCGCCATTCTGTCGGCCCACGCCTGGAACTGGCTCGTCCAGGAATCGCCGCTCACCCAGGGCGCCGAAAGCACCGACGAATACTCCGACGACCTCGAATACGTCTACGACCGCCCGGACGACATCATCCGCCTCGTGGCCGTTCTGGACGGAACCAGCCGCCGCGTGGCCTACCGCACGGCCAACGGCCAGATATTCACCCCCGCGCCGGAAGCCAAGTTCCGCTATCTGGCCGACTCGCTCGTCCCGGACGATTGGCCGGCCCACGTGGTGGACGCCGTCGTAGCCGAACTGGCCGCCCGGATCGGACTGGCCATGAGCGCCAACGGCAAGGTCGTGCAGGCCATGAAGGCGCTGCAGACGAACTACCTCGCCCTGGCCATCGAACACGACGCCACGGAGCAGAACCAGGCCGGAACCGCCGGCGACCGCTACGTCAAATCCCGGAGATAGGCCATGCCGCAGCGGATCGTTTCCAACAGCTTCGTTTCGGGCGAGATCAGCCCCGAACTGTACGGCCGCCACGACCTGAAAGCCTATTTCAACGGCGCCGCCCTGCTGGAAAACTTCATCGTCCGCCGGACGGGCGGAATCCGCAAGCGCCCCGGCACGGACGTCCTCTACGTCCTCGACGCCTCCGCGGCCCCGGACGACGGCACCCTCGACAACAAGTTCCGTCCATTCCCGTACTTCTACGACGCCGACACGTTCGGCCTGCTGGTGTTCCGCCTGACCAGCGCCGGCGTCTTGCAGTCGAAGCTCATCATTCGAGAGGCCGAAACGACCACGGTCGGCGAATGGTCGAGCCTGGTCATCAACACCGGCATCACGACTTCGGCCGAACTTGACGACCTCAAATGCAAGCAGGTCGGCGACACGCTGTTCTTCACGAGGCTCGGACACCAGGCGTTCGCCTGCAAGATCACGATGGCCGAATGCCTCTCCGACTTCCGAATGCTCGACAACTCCATCACCGTCCAGCCTCCCGCGGAAATCACGGCGACGCCCAAGAATTTCTACAAGGACGGCGAAGGCGGCGCCCGCGGCATCCAGAAGCACTACGCCTTGTACGGAGTGAAGGACGGAGTCATGTCGAAGCCCGCGACGGTTTCAACGGCCGCGTCGACTTCGACCGTGGCCGGAACCTGCACGCCCTGGACCGCCGGAGCGACCGTAAAAGTAGCCGGCCGGCTGGATTTCAGCGCGCACGACTACTACATCCTCGCCAAGAAGGCCGGGATGAACTACGGAAAGATAAGCGAAATCTATCCAGTCGAGCGGACGTCGGGAGCCAATCCGACATACACATCAGGCGACTTCGAGTTCCGCGGAGCCAGCGCGGCCAACAACGATTCGGGACAATCCCTGCTCGGAGGAAGCCCGGATCTGCTGGCGTCGTCGAAATCGACGCTGTCCGTGTCCGAGAACGCCATTGGAATCAAATCGACTGCGTGGGACGACGGCGGAACGACAAAATACCGCGTGGCGACTCCGCATTTCCTGGTGGATTTCGGATCGACGAACTACGCAAAGCGAATCGACGTGTGGACCAACGCGACGTTGCCAGGCATGGCGTCGCTCGTTCCTGGAGAGACACCGCTCGGAGCCGTTTCTGTCGTGGTCACTCCGTTCGTTTACGATGACGATGGAACGTCCATAACGCTCCTTTCCCAAACGACGCTGACGACTACTGCAGCCGGACAGATCGGAGTGTCGCTTGGAAATCTCAAGGGCATCAAGCGCGTGGGTCTGATCATCGACTCGGCCAGCGCCAAATTGGCCGATTGCCTGTTCGTGTCCGCCGTCGTGTTTTCGATTCCGTCTCCGTTTTCCATTTTGACCTGCACGGACGCGGACTGGACCGTTCCCGCCGGAAACTCATCTCTCGTCGCCGACGCGAACGCCGCCGCCTCAACATCCCTGCAAACCGTTTTCGGGAAATGGGACGGAGTAATCCGCACGACGCTTTGGTCGAACCGCGAAGCGTTCGACGTCGCCTGCTCGACGTTTGCCAAATGGAAAGACGCCGCCTTCAACAAGACGATACCAATGACGCTGCTTGCGGCAAACGACTTCCACGCGTGCGGAGCCAGCGTCAAGGAAGTTTCGTTCTCGGTTACGGCGGAACAAAAAAAGTTGTCGACCATAATTCTGCATTCAGGAAGCAAGTCAGTTGCATGGCTGGACGGAACTGCCGTCGCCATGCCGTCGTCGTCCTACGTGACGGCAACGCTCTACGCCGTGGACGGAGCAACCGAGGTCGCCATCGGGACCTACAACGTCTCGGTTGGATTCATCGAGTCGCAGAAGATCGCCATCAACTACCCTAACGACGTCCTTCCGACATCGTCGTACCGCCTGGAATTCTCCGAATTCTTCCGGTGCCGCGGAATCTCGGTGAACGCGATCAACACCGTCCTCGAATTCGTCGACGACAACGTCATTCCGGGAGCCATCACCGGCCAGCAGGACATGCTCGTCGTCGGCGACAGCAACATGGACTGCGACCTGTTCGACGTCTACGAACAGCGCGCGGTGTTCGCCTCGTCGGTGAATTTGCCGTTTTCCCTGTGGTTTTCGGCCGCAGGCGACCTGTACAACTTCTACGCCTTGCGGCCCCAGGCGGACGACGACGCGTTCACCGTCACCATCCCCGCAAAGCGGGCCAGCCAGATCAGGCACATCCTGGCCACGAAGGAACTCATGCTGTTCACGGAGGACGGCGTCTACATGTGCGACGCGGAAGGCGGAACCGGATTCTCGTACCGCAGCATCCGCATGAGGAAGATCTGCAACGCCGCCGCCAGCACCGCCGTCGAGCCCATCCAGATCGACGGCAAAACGATCTTCGTCGGCGAGGACGGCCGC
>DAOTNL010000193.1:0-5066 GCA_035450765.1 Kiritimatiellia bacterium
GGACAAGGACGACGACCGGCAGGACGCCGGCGGCAACAACGTCGACGCCCTGGAACTGAGCGGCAGCCGCCTCGGCTACCTGACGTTCCTCGACAACGACGTGGGCCAGGCGAACGTGCAGAGCAACTGGAGCGCGTCGCGCAACGAGTGGCGCGTGCCGCAGGTCTTCCTGGGCCTGCCGGGCGCCGCCGCCCGCAGCAATCTCTACCTGAGCGGATTGCCGGCCAGCACCAACGACAGCGCCGTGCTGTCCGATCTGACCAACCGCGTCTACGACAGCCAGCTGGCCAAGGTCTCGGCGGCGGCGCCGCTGAGCGTGGTGCTGCCGGCCTTCGACACGGGCGGCGGCGGCGGCGGCCGCACCATCAAGGGCGTGCAGCGCGGCACGGCGCTGACACAGGCATCCACCAACGGCGGCCACACGATCACCAACTCGTCGATCTCCATCGGCGCCGTCGCGGCAAACAACGCGACGAACTACCGCGGCGACCTGAGTTCCCCGCTGGCCCTGACCAAGATCGCCGCGCAGTTCCCGACCAGCGTCTGGGCCTTCACGGCGTTCTCCTACGCCGACGTGGGCGCGTGGCTGGCCGCCGAGGAAGCCTCGGCCAACCACGTCATGACCGCGACCCTCGCCGACGCGGACGACAACCGCGCGGGCGACCAGCGGATCCGCGCCGGCGTCGCCCTGGGCACGCTGCAGGTGGTGGACAACGACACCGTCGCGCCGAGCCTGCCGGCCAACGTGACGGCCAACGGCGTGGCGCTGTCCGGCCCGCTGACCCGCGAAACCGCCGCCTGGACGAACGTCCCGACGTTCGTCGTCCGCTTCGAGCCGTCGGCCGACGGCGAACCGACGGGCACGGATCTGGAGAAGACCGGCGTGGCGGAACACCGCGTGGCGACGGACAAGGCCGACGTCGGGCCCGATACGGGCACGCCGCTGGCCGTGCCGGCCGAAAGCTCGCTGGCCAACCCCGGCTTCGAAAGCGGCTCGACCAACTGGACGCTGTCCGGCGCGGAAATCTCGACGGAACAGGCCTATGAAGGCACGCATGCGCTCAAGATGACGGGTTCCACCGCCGTTCAGACCGTGCCGCTCTACAATACCAACGGCTACGTGCCGCAGGTCGCGGTCTCGTCCGTCCAGTTCATGGGCGCCGCGACCGGCACCGTGACCGTGACGGGGCTGGACGCGGCCGGAGATCCGGTGCCCGGCGAAACCTTCGACGTGTCCATCGTCGGCACCGCCGGCGTCTGGAACGCCGGCTCGTCCGCGGCGACGAACCTGGACGCGACGGTGGACCAGGTGCGCGTGACGCTGACGTCCATTGGAAGCACCTACTGGGACGACGTCGTCGTGGCGATCGTCCTCTACGACGGCGCGACGCCGGTGGACGAGGTGAGCGCCGCGTTCACGGCGACGGAGCAGGGACTGGTGACGAACTACCTGTTCGCGGTGGACCGCGACAACAACCGGCCCGGCGACCGCAAGGCCAGCAGCGACGCGTCCGACGAAACCATCCCGGCGTTCGGCACGGCCTACGACGCCACCCCGCCGACGGCGGTGCCCGACGTCGAGGCCACGACCGACGAAGTGGGCGATCCGACCACGCAGTTCGACGTGTTCTGGAATCCGGACAAGGTCAACTACGAAGTCGGCCCCGACGATCCGACGGACGCCAACCACCCGACGAAGGCGTCGGCCGACCGCGACATCCTGTCGCCGTGGCGCAGCTACAAGATCTACTACGGCACGTTCGATCCCAACGACGTGCCGCCGGGCGATCCCGGCCCCGGTTTCGCCGCCGCCTTCATCTACACCAACTTCGTCGCCACGGGCGCCTACACCAACTGGCTGTCGGTGTCGGCCACCAACGCCATCCTCGATCCGTCGGGCGTCGGCACGAACTACCTGGCGCTGACCAACCGCGGCCAGGCCCGGATCCGGCTGTTCGACCTCGATTTCGACCAGGAGTACGCGCTGGTGGTCGTCGGCCTGGACCGCGCCGGCAACGAAGGCCCCGCCACGCCGGGCAGCTGGGCGACGAACAACACCATCAAGTTCGCGGTGACGCAGGGCACCCTGCGGGCCTTCGCCAGCGCGCCGACGTTCCCCGCCGCGGGCGGCACGAATACCTTCCAGCCCTGGACGGCGCCCGGCCAGAAGGCGGCCGCGATCTACTGGCTCGCCGCCGGCCCGACCAACGCCCAGGGCGGCTACGACCAGGTCACCAAGGACTACGACCTGATCCGCTACGACGCCGCCTCGTTCCAGGAATCGTCCAACTGGACGTGGAGCCTGTCGGGCTCCGTGCGCACGAACTGGTTCGTGGAAACGAACGCGTTCAGCCTGCCGCGCGGGACGCTGCGCTTCTACCGCGCCTCCTACAAGGACCGCTGGCGCCGGACGAACGTCGTCAGCGGCCTGCCGCAGCGCCCGCTGGCCAGCGAGGAGGTGTACGCGCTGCACAACGTCGTGATTTCCGAAGGTCGCAACCACGTCGGCCTGCACGGCGAGCCCTACACCAACACGTTCGCGGGCGTGTTCGGCACCGACACCAACGTCTGGCCCGCCGGCCCCAGCGCCGCCGCCGGCGCGACCCGCGTGGAATTCTATTCCCCCGGCACCAACGCGCCGGTCAGCGACGTCTATTTCTTCGCCACCGACGCCAACTGGTACAAGGAAAGCCCGCTGACCAAGGTCACCACGAACCTGCAGGCCCCCGGGTTCTTCAACCGCGGCTTCTCGATCACGCTGCCGACGAACCTGGCCGCCCGCGGCTACGCCACGACCAACGCATGGACGGACTTCACCAAGACCAGCACCGTGCCGGCCATGGTGTGGCATCCCATCCTGCGCGTGCCGACCAACGGCTTCACGCAGACCGTCGCCTGCGGCGTCCAGAACGCCGGCACCACCAACCTGATGTACAACGTCCTCTCGTTGAACCTGCCGGTGGCCGCGCATCCCAGCGCGCTGAATTTGCCCACCAACTTCACCCGGGGTGCGCAGCGCAGCGCCGACAAGCTCTATACCCTCGACACCACGACCAAGGACGTCCGGGACGGGAAGATCATGTACTGCAACGGCGCCGGCAATTGGTTGTTCTTGGACAACACCCCGGTGCCCACCAACTACTTCAAGCCCAACGACGTGATCGTGATCGTCTCGCTCAACGGCGGCGTCGGCAACACGTGGGAGTGGACCGTCCACCCGACGAACTTCTACGAACTGCCCACGCGCTGGATGGGCGAGTAGGCGCGCGGCGCCGCCGGCCCCGCGGATCGGATCCGCGGGGCCGTTTCGTTTATCCGGCGGGCAGCCGCGTCAGCGCCCATTCGTAGAAGACGTGCGCCGCGGCGCCCAGCGCCCGCAGATTGCCGAGCAGATCGGCGCCCGCGTCGGGGAAGTTCCACGAGCTCACCGCCACCAGCGCCGCGCCGATGGACAGCGCGTTGAGCGCGAAAATGAGGGCATAGGAAAACAGCCGTCCGTGCTCGCGCACGTCGGGCTGGTTGTAGGCGAGGAAACGGAACGTGAAGGTCAGGTGGAACGACCACGTCATGCCGATCCAGAACGTGAAGAGGGGGGAATAGGGCTTCACGGCCGGCACGAGCCAAACGGACAGCAGCCAGACCAGCGCCACGACGAACGTGTAGAGCGGAAAGAAGTAGGGCGCCAGCGTCACCCAGACGTTGGTTTTCGAAACGCGCACGCTGCCGCCGCGGTCGGTGACCTTCAGGCCGGACGCTTTGCCGCCGAACAGCATCGCCCACAGCGCGTGGGTCAGTTCGTGCCCGAGGACGTAGGTGCGCGTCAGCGGCGGCAGGAACAGCCAGACGACCGCCCACAGCGCGATGCCCGAAACGCCGGCGAAGGCATGCAGCATCGGCAACCGCGTGGGCGACTGCACCAGGATGGCCGCGGCCCGGCCCAGCGTCATCGCCAGCGCCAGGCACAGGGGCACCAGCGCCAATCCGATCAGGAATTTGGCCAACCGCAGTTTCATGGGGGTTTTCTATATAGCAGGAAAGCGGCCGGGCCGGAAGGGCGCGGAAATGTGGCCGCCGGCGCCCTCCGGCCGCCGCGGGGCATAAAAATCGCCGAAAATGGGCCGAAAACGCCGTTTTTCGGCTGAAAATCGCCCAAACACGCCGTTTTTTCGATATTTTTCGGGTTTTGGGCTTGTGCGCGGCCCGGGGACGTGGTTTCATGCGCCGTTCCAAAATTCCGGAGCAATTCCGGAAGGGGACGCCTGTTCGCCGGCGCTTCAGTGGGCTTTCGGCCGCGAACCTGGAAAAGAGAAAGCCCGGAGCCGTCAACCTCTCAAGAGTCTACATGGCTAAGAAAACGAAGAAACCTGCCGTCGCGATGGATGCCGAGCGCGCCAAGATGATGGCGATGTACGAAGAAACCCTCAAGACCTTCGCCGAAGGCGCGATCGTCAAAGGCACCGTGGTCGAAGTGCGGCCGCAGGAAGTGCTGGTCAACATCGGCTACAAGTCGGAAGGGCTGCTGCCCGCCTCCGAATTCAAGGATCTGAGCGAAGTCCGCGTCGGCGACGAAGTCGAAGTGCTGCTGGAACGTCTCGAAGACGAACACGGCATGGTGGTGCTGAGCAAGTCGCGCGCGGAGCAGCAGCGCAACTGGGACAACGTGACCTCCTCGTGCGAGGAAGGCAAGGTGGTCAGCGGCGTCGTCAAGGGCAAGGTCAAGGGCGGCCTGCTGGTCGACGTGGGCGGCGTGGACGCGTTCCTGCCGGGTTCGCAGATCGACGTGGTGCCGGCGCGCAACCTGGACGATTTCCTCGGCCAGACGCTGGAATGCAAAGTCATCAAGATCAACAACGAGCGCCGCAACATCGTCCTGTCGCGCCGCGACCTGATCGAGGAAACCCGCCGCGAGCAGAAGAAGAAACTGCTGCTCGAGATCCAGCCCGGCCAGACCCGCCGGGGCGTGGTGAAGAACATCACCGATTTCGGCGCGTTCGTGGACCTCAACGGCATGGACGGCCTGCTGCACATCACCGACATGAGCTGGGGCCGGATCAGCCACCCGAGCG
>DAOTNL010000194.1:0-5027 GCA_035450765.1 Kiritimatiellia bacterium
GATGGGCCTCCTCCTGCTCCTCGTCACCATGCTCCTCGTCGTCCCCGGCGAACTCGGCCGCGTCCCCTTCGACGCCCCCGAAGCCGAAACCGAAATCGCCGGCGGCCTGCTCGTCGAGTACTCCGGCCGCAATTTCGCCCTCTTCTCCCTCTCCCTCGCCGTCAAGACCATCGTGGTCACCTCTCTCATCGTCGCCCTGTTCTTCCCCTGGAACCTGACCGACTTCGTCGCGATCGCCTGCTGCCCGGCCCTGGCCGCCGCCGCGAACGCCGCGTTCTTCCTGTTCAAGCTGTTCGTCGTGCTGTTCTTCTCCGTCACCCTCGTCCGGATTTCCGTCGCCCGTTTCCGGATCACGCAGGTCGTCGACGTCTACTGGAAAGTCCTGGGCGCCCTCTCCATCGTCGGCCTGATCCTCGTCATGGTCGACGCCCAGATCCGCTAAAGGAGACCCCGCCATGTCCTTCCCGATGGTCCCCGAACTGCTCGGCAGCCTTTTCCAGAAGCCGAATACCAATCCCTTCCCCGCCGCCCAGCTGCCCCCCACCGTCACCGGCCTCCTCGAAAAGGTCGGCAAGGGCGAAGCCGCCCTGAATCCCCCCGTGCCCGTCCCCGAGAAGCTTCGCGGCAAGATGACCTACGTCCGCGAGACATGCATCGGCTGCAAGCTGTGCATCAAGGTCTGCCCCGCGCACGCCATCGACTTCATCGAAAGCACCAAGAAGATCCGCGTGTTCGTCGCCCAGTGCATCCAGTGCGGCCAGTGCACCGAAATCTGTCCCAAGCAGTGCCTGGCCTTGAGCGGACAATTCCTCAACGCCTCCCACGACCGCTACTCCGACGAACTCGTCGTGGATTGACCGTCCCGTGGATTCCCGCCGGGGTTTTCGCCGTTCGGTCAGCCGGTGGACCGCCGTCTGCGCGCGATCCGTTTGGATGGCATCGGTCGGGCTCGGTCTTGCGAGCCCTGCGGATGCGGAAGTCTGTTCGGGCACCGCCGAAATCGAGTTCGACGCCACTTCGACCCTCCACGATTTCACGGGCACGGCGCCGGCGGAAGCATTCGTGCTCGAGATGGAATGGGACGGCAGCGGCGCAACCCTCGGCGGAACCGCGACGGTCGCCGTGGCGAAAATGGATACCCGTCATGCCAAGCGGGATGAAAACTTGCGCAAGATGTTCGCGGCCGATCGCTATCCGCTCGTATCCGGCGCATTGCCGCTTACCCGAATCGACTTGGCCGAAACGCCGGCCAGCCTTCCGATCCAGCTGACCATCCGCGATCGCACCCGGACGGTTGCCGCCTTCTTGTCCAATTGGCAACCGGCCGGCGATCGCTGCCGCTTCGATCTGGCCATGACCCTCTCCTTGCGGGAATTCGGCCTGGAACCGCCGGTACTGCTGGGCTTCATCCGGGTAGGCGACGCCGTCGCCGTGCGCGCGCACGTGGCGCTCGAACGCCCCGCCGCCGCCGACCGGCCCTGAACCGGCCTACCAGCTCAGCACGACGTTGGTCCGGTACTGCCCGCACACGACCAGCAGGCCGGCGGGCTTGATCCCCGGCACGTCGATCTGCAGCAGCTTCGTGCCGGAGTTCGCCGGCACGTCCATCGTCCGGCTGATCAGCGCCAGGCGGTTGGCGTCCCGCACCGTCGTCGAAATGGATTGCGGCTGGTCCGTGACGTTCGACAGCGTGAAGGAAATCCGATACGAGTCGTCCGGCAGCGCTTCGGTGGCGAGATCCTTGACCTCGACCAGCGTCGGGCCAACGCTTTGGGGCTCCGCGGCCGCCGCGGCCGCCGCCTGCTCGGCGAGAAGCCGCTGCGCGACTTTGTCCCGCGCGTATTTCCAGCCCGCGACCGGGTCGTAGTTGTACTTCGCGCGCAGCTCTTCTTTCAGCGCCGGAAAGCCCACCTTGGTCACCCCGCCGTCGTGCCGGAACGTCAACCCGTCCGGTTCTTCGAGGATGATTTCCACGTTGCGGAAAATCTGGCCGTAGGTCGTCACCAGATCGCCGGCATCCGGTTCCGGATCCGGATTCGGGGTGGCGCGGCGGAACTTCTCCTGGACGTCCGGCGCCAGCGCCGCGAAACTCACCGTGGCCATGCCCGTGTCGTGGGCGATCAGGATGGAATCCGCCGCGATCTTTTTGAGGATCACGTTCCGGTAGATTTCGCCGGAAAGGGTTTCGAGATCGTCGGGGCCGGCCGGTTCTTCCTTTTCGCGCGCCAGCCGGCTCGGGGGAACGGGCGCGAGGGACAACGCCTTGTAGTGCCCGCGCAGTTCGGCCGCCACGTCGCGGTAGGGCACCAGTTCGATCCCGCCGGAATGCCGGATGGAATAACCGGCGCGGTCGTAGCTCAAAACCGTCACGTTGCTGTAGACCTGCCCCGTCAGGAGCTTCATCTCTTCGGCTTGAGCCGCCAGCGCCGCCAGTCCCAATCCGACGCCCAATACCATCCAGCCGATCTTCATGCCCATACCCTCTCGATCGCGCCGTCGCTGCGGCGTAAACCCATCATTCGCCTAACCACTACCAAAACGATTCCCGTTGCACCATGAAATATGCGCTCTTCAGCCTTGCCCCCCCGCTGCCGCGTGAACCAGCCCCAGCAAGACGGCGCAGGCCGTGTCGGTTCGCAGCGGCCGCGGGCCCCAGGAAACGGTCTCGAAGCCGTGCGCAGCCAGCAAATCCAGCTCGTACGGCGTCCAGCCCCCCTCCGGCCCGACCGCCAGCAGCACCCGCCCCGCCGACGGCAGCGCCGCCAGCTTCGCCATTGGAAATGCGCCCGCCCCCGGATGCGCCGCCAGCCGCGCCGCGTAGGGCCCGAACCCGTCCAGCTTGTCCTCGATCAGTTTCTTGAACTGCTTGTGCACGCTCACCAGCGGCAGGCGCGTGTCGCGCGCCTGCTGCAAGCCTTCGATCAGCCCTTCGCGGATATGGTCCGGCTCCAGCACGTGCGTGTCGAAGTAGTTCCGCTCGGTTTTCCACGCATTGGAAACCAGGATGCGCCCCACCCCCAGCGCCGCCAGCACCGGCCACAGCCGGTTCATGACCTTGGGCCGCGGCATCGCCAGCAACAGGTCCACGCGCGGCACCGGCGGAATTCCGCCGTCCAGCCGGCATCGCAGCCGCAGATGCTTGGCATCCTCCAGGATCGCGGCGGCGCCCACGGCGCCGTCCACGACGCCCACGCGGATTTCTTCGCCCTCCGAGGCTTGCAGGACTTCGCGCACGTGCCGCGCGCGCTTGCCGGTCAAAACGGCCGTTCCGTCGGCCTGGATCTCGTCCGGCTCCAGCAAAATCAGGTTCATCGGGCTCCGGCGTCTACTTTTCGCGCATTTCGCGTTTTTCGCAGTAGCCGGCGGGCCGGCCGTTCAGGCCATCTGCACGTCGTGCTTGGCTTCGAACGCGGCGATTTCCGCCTCGTGCGCCAGCGTCAGGCCGATCGCGTCCAGCCCGCTCAGGAGCTTTTCCTTCACGTCGGGCGTGATGTCGAAGGTGAAGACGCGCTCCTCGGCGCCGTGGACCGTCACCGTCTGCGCGGCGAGGTCTACCGTGGCCTCCAGCTTGCGGCCCTTCGCGGCCGCGAAGATCCAGTTCACTTCGTCCGTGGACAGCTCGATCACCAGCAGGCCGTTGCCGTAGCTGTTGTTCTTGAAGATGTCCGCGAAGCCCGGGATCAGTTTCTGCGCGTCGCCGCGTCGCGGGGCGATCACGGCCTTGAAGCCGTACTGCTGCACCGCCCAGACCGCGTGCTCGCGGCTCGAGCCGCAGCCGAAGTTGTTGCCCGTCACCAGCACCGAAGCGCCCGCGCGCAGCGGGTCGTTCAGCTCGAACGCCGGGTCCGGCGACCCGTCCTTCAGGTAGCGCCAGTCGAAGAACAGCGCCGGGCCGAAGCCCGTCCGCTCGATGGACTTCAGGAACTGCTTCGGAATGATCTGGTCGGTATCGACGTTGGCGCGCTCCAGCGTCGCCACGACGCCCCGGAATGTCTTGAAAGCTTCCATCTCACTTGCCTCCTTCGAGGAACTTGCGCACGTCCACGAAATGCCCCGCGACGGCCGCGGCGGCCGCCATGACCGGGCTCACCAGGTGCGTGCGCCCGCCCTGGCCCTGCCGACCCTCGAAATTGCGGTTCGAGGTCGATGCCGACCGCTGGCCCGGCTTGAGCCGGTCCGGATTCATCGCCAGGCACATGCTGCAGCCCGGGTTGCGCCATTCGGCGCCGGCCGCGGTGAAGATCTTGTCCAGCCCTTCGGCTTCGGCCTGCGCCTTCACGCGCGCCGAGCCCGGCACGACCAGGGTCTGCACTTTCGGCGCCACCTTGCGGCCCTTCAGCACGCCCGCCGCTTCGCGCAGGTCTTCGATGCGCCCGTTCGTGCAGCTGCCGATGAACACCACGTCCACGGGGATCGAGGTCATCGGCGTGCCCGGCTTCAGGTCCATGTAGGCCAGCGCCTTCTCCACGTCGTTCGGCTGCACCGTCGGCACGTCGTGCGGCCCCGGCACCACCCCGTCGATGTCCACGATCATGCCCGGGCTCGTGCCCCAGCTGACCTGCGGCGCGAGCTTGCCGGTATCGATCGTGATTTCACGGTCGAATTTCGCGTCGTCGTCGCTCTTCAGCGTCTTCCAGAAAGCGATGGATTTCTCCAGCGCGGCTCCGCGCGGCGCGTAGGGCCGGTCGCCTGCGGCGATGTACTCGAAGGTCGTCTCGTCGGGGGCGATCATGCCCGCGCGCGCGCCGGCCTCGATGGACATGTTGCAGATCGTCATGCGGCCCGCCATGTCGAGCGCCCGGATGGCCTCGCCGGCGTATTCCAGCACGCTGCCCGTGCCGCCGGCCGTGCCGATCTCGCGGATCAGCCGCAGGATGAAATCCTTGGCGGTAATCCATTTGCCCGGCTTCCCGGTGAAGGTCGCCCGCATCGAGCGGCTCCGGCGCTGCCAGAGCGTCTGCGTGGCCAGCACGTGCTCGACTTCGCTCGTGCCGATGCCGAAGGCCAGCGCGCCGAACGCGCCGTGC
>DAOTNL010000195.1:0-4933 GCA_035450765.1 Kiritimatiellia bacterium
GACCGCGCCGGCGGCCTGCTGATCTGGAGCAACCAAAACGAGAGCGGCACGGCGCAGCTCGAAGGCGCCGACGTCCTCGCCGGGCCCTGGGTTCCGCAGTTCGCGCTGGCTACCACCGGCCGCGTCGGCCAAGCGGCGATCCCGGCGGACGCCGCCCCTTTCCTGCGCGTTCGCGCGGCCCCGCGGTTGTTCGCGGCCAATACCAATCTGGTCTGGATCCCTTCCGGCTCGTTCCAGATGGGCGACGACGCTTCGGGCAACACCAACGAAGCCCCCGCCGCGGCGATCCACGTCGACGGCTTTGCCATCGACGCCCGCGAAGTCACCTACACCAACTGGGCGCGGATCCGCCGCTGGGCCATGACCAACGGCTACCACTTCGCGACCGGCCAATGCGGCGTCGTGGCCGGCGGCGGCCCGGCGACTTCCAGCAACCATCCCGTCGTCCAGATCGGCTGGCACGATGCCGTCAAGTTCTGCAACGCCCGTTCGCAGTTCGAGGGCCTGCAGCCGGCCTACTACGTGACGGCCGGCCAGACCAACGTCTACAAATCCAATGTCGTGAACATCTCTTCCGCCTGCGTGAACTGGACCGCCAACGGCTACCGCCTGCCGACCGAGGCCGAATGGGAAAAGGCCGCGCGCGGCGGAATGACCGGCCGCGAATATCCATGGGGCGATTCCATCGCCGCCTCGAACGCTCTCTATGCTTCCGTCGGCACGTCCAACGTGGCTTCCTACGGCGCCAACGGCTACGGCGTGCGCGACGCGGCCGGCAACGCCGCCGAATGGTGCTGGGACTGGTCCGGATCGTACGCCGACCGGACCGCGGACAATCCGACGGGGCCGGCCACCGGCACGGTCCGGGTCGTGCGCGGCGGTTCCTGGAGCAATGCGCCGGCCGGATTGCGCTGCGCCGTCCGCGCCGGCCTCGCCCCGGCGGCCAGCAACACGGTCGTCGGCCTGCGCTGCATCCGGCGCTAGATCCATGAGGTCCAGGCAGGCCAGGCGGAGTCCCGCCCGCCGCATTTCGATCCCGGCGACTTGAGCCAAGTCGCCCGACCCCAGTCCCGTTGCCATCGCCGGAAACGAAAACCGCCGGCCCCGCGAACGGGACCGGCGGTTGTGCGCCGAGCCGCGCCTACGGCGACGACGCGCCGATGCGCAGCACGCGCCGGTTGGTCACGCCGCTCAGGACGCTGATCGTGCGCGTGGCGGGATTCCAGTTGTAATCGACCCCCGGCGTCAACGGACTGCCCAGGCCCTGGCCCAGGTTGTTCAGGCCCGCCCCGCTGCTGTCCGTTCCATACACGGCGCTCAGGGTGTAGTTCGTCGGCAGGACGATCATGATCGTCTGGTTGCTGGTCGAGTAGAACATGCCGCCGCCGGTGTCGGGGTTGCCGATCTGCCACGTTTCTCCGCCGCCGCCCAGCACCGTGAAGGACACGGTGTTCGAGGCCGTCTGGGCCGCGCCGTCCGTCGCCGTCACCGTGGCCGTGTAATCGCCGGCAGGGGCCGTGGCCAGAATGGTGAAGACGTTGTCGGCCGCGGTGCGATACCCTTCGCCCAAGGTGCTTGTCCAGCTGTAGCCGTAAGGCGCGGTTCCGCCAGTCGCCGTCGCCGTGATCGCGGCGCTGGTGCCGTGCGCCACCGTGAACCCGTTGGTCCGGTCCAGCGAGACGCCGAGCGCCGACGCGCCGATGCTGTGGTACCCGAGCCGCTCGTTGGTGGACTCGGCGGCGGCATCGACCGCACCCAACGAGAACTCGTCCCATTCGGCGGCGTTGAAGTCCGCGTTCACGCCGGCCGTGACGCTGGTCTTGCGGACGAAGCTGCGGTCCATCGCGTTGGTGGCCGTCATGCCGAAGGCATCGACGACGTTCGCGAAGGCATAGGTCGAGCCGGTGTAGAGCACCACGCTGTCGTCGCCCGTGAACGTCAGGACGCCGCTCAGCTGGCCCGCCACGGCATAGGCCGGATTCGTCGCCGAGGTGTTGCCGATCAAATAGGTGCCGCCGGCCGGAATGGAGTTGCTCAGCGCCACCGAACCGCTGGGCGCGATGCCGGCCTTCCACGCTTCGCGGTTGGCATTGTCCCAGCGGCCGAGCCGGTACGCACCGGCGGCCAGGTCGATCGCCGCGCTGCCGGGGTTGTAGATTTCGATCCACTTGTTGTTGCTCGTACCTTCGTAGTATTGGGAAATGATCAGCTCGCCGTTGGCGGCTTCCTGGACCTTGAACGTCGCCGTGACGATCACGTCCGCCGCCGGCATGACGAAGGTTTTGGCCGGCAGCGTCACCGAAACGGGATTCAACGCCGCATCCGTCACCGTGAGGGTATCCAGCGCATAGCCGCCCGCCGGCGTCGTCTGGATCGTCACCGTCGTGCCGGCCGTCGCCTGCGTGGCCGGCGTGGTCGAAACCGTGCCGTTCGTGGCCGGGGTGATCGTGATCGCGTAGTTGACCGGCGCGGGCACCACCGTGAACGTCACCGTGTTCGAAGCGCTCTGGGCGGCGTTGTCCGTCGCCGTCACCGTGGCCGAATAGCTGCCCGTGGGCGCCGTCGCCAGGATCGTGAACTGGTTGTTGTCGGCCGTGCGGAAGCCTTCGCCCAGCGTGCTGGTCCACGAATAGCCGTACGGGGGCGTTCCGTTCGCCGCCGTGGCCGTGATCGTGTTGCTGGTTCCCTGCGTCACCGTAAAGCCGTTCGCGCGGTTCAACGTCACCCCGAAGGCGACCGGACCCGTGGATACGCTGCCGTGGATCACCACGTCGTCCAGCCGGAAGACGCCGGCCCCGGTCGTGGCCCGGGATCCGTTGGCCCAGCCTTGGATTTTGACCGCGATCGTCCCGGTCTGGCCGACGACGCCGGCCACGGCCTGGCTGACGATCAGAAGGGCGGAGTCGGGGGCATTCACTTCATAGGTCGCCATGCCGCCGCCGATGTCGAAGCCGAAGGCGGACGGACCGGCCGAGGTCGCATAGGCCTTGAAGGAGATGCCGTCGATGGTGACGGAAGCCCCTTCCGCCGGCGTGATCGTGAACTGGAACGCCTTGGCCCCGGCCTGGTTGTCCACCGCCCACCCGCCGGTTTCTTCGATGTAGGGCTCGTCCGTGAAATAGGTGCCGGTCGTGATGGCCGTCTCGATCGTGCCGGCCGAAAGCGCCATGTCCGAAACCGCAAGGTTGTCGTCCTTCGCCGTGACTTGCAGGTACGGGGCCGCATTGAAACGGAAATCGACGATGCCCTCCGCAACCGGCGGCGGGGCGTCGTTGGCGTTGATGGTCAGCGTGAAAGTCGCGGGCGCCGTGGTGCCCGCCCCCACGACGTTGGCGAAATCCATCACCACCGTCTCCGCGGGCTCTTCGTCTTCATCGTTGTTGATCGTGACCGTGACGGTCGCGGAAGTCGTTGCGCCGTTCATCGTGAAATTGGTCGTGTCCACCACGTAGTCCGCGCCGGCGCCTTCCGTCGCCGTGCCGGACAAGACGATCTGGCCGCTGACGTCGCCTTCGGCCAGGGTCTTCAAAATCGTGACCGTGACCGTCCCCTGATCCTCGTTCACCGCCACGCTGGAGGCGTAGAACTTGACGTTGGTGCTCGCCGGCGGAGGTTCGCCGCCCGTGAAATGATACCCCAGGCGTTCGCGGGTGCCGTCCAACGCATTCATTACCGCATTCGTCGAAAATTGAATCCATTCCGCCGCGTTGAAATCGGTGTAGACGCCCGTGGTCACCGTGTTTGTACGGACATAGCTTCGATCCGCAGCATTCGAGAAAGCGACACTCATTCCAAATGCGTCCACGACGTTGGCGAAATTAAAGGTGGCGCCCGTGTACAGCACCACGCTGTCGTCGCCGTTGAAGGTCAAGGAGCCGCTGGCTTGATTTGCCACGGCATAAGTCGGATTGGTGGCCGTCGTGTTCTTGACAAGGTAGGTCCCGCCGGCGGCAATCGAGTTGCTCAGCACAACCGTCCCCCCTGGAACTCCGTTGGTTTTCCAAGCCTCACGAGCCGCATTGGACCATTGACCCAAGCGATACCCCCCGGCAAGCAAATCCACGCTGGTGTCCCCGGGGTTGTAGATTTCTATCCACTTGTCGTTGCCGGCCCCCTCGTAATATTGGGAAATGATCAGCCCGCCCAAGGCATCCACCGCCGCCGCCGCCAACAACCCGACGCCCACTAACCCGACCAGCCACTTCTTCATGATTCTTCTCCTTGGGGAACCCGCGATTCCGACATTAAAACCAATTTATAATAATGCGTTTGGGCCGCCAAGGGGATTTTCCCGGACGACGTACAACGGTTTTCCGTTCCTACGGCGGCAGAGCGACGGCGCGGTAGTAGCGCGGCGGGGCATGGTAGAAATCGATCAATTCCAGCTCCCCGCCCGTGCCGGCCGTGATGAACACCCGGTTCCACGCCGAAGTGGCCGCCAGATTGGTCGCAACGTCCAAGGCGTAGTTCCTCCCGATCTCGGTCGGCAGGATGTAGATGCGCGCGACGCCGTTGGACCTCGCGACGCGGTCGATGACCACGAACGGATCGGGGGTCACGGAAATGCCGTCGAGCCCCACGTTGCCGGTGACCCGCGAGGCATAGAGAAACCGCACGTGCCGCGCGTGGTGGAACAGGCCGAAGGTCTGGAATGTCGCGTTGGTCGGCGGCGGCGCATACGACGCCAGCGTCAGCCAATTGGTGCCGTCGATGGATTGTTCGACGCGGAAGACGCCGCCGGAAAACGAAAACCCCTGGATCCAGAATGAAACCGACTCGGGCGGGGTCGCGAAGCGGACGGAGACGTAGTCGCCCGTGCCGTCCAGTTTGGCCGCACCGTCGCCGAAGCCGTCGAATCCGGGCAAGTAGTCCGGCGCCCCCAGGCCGGAAAACGTCCAGCCGTCCGGCGGCAAGGCATCGCGCCAAGGTCCGG
>DAOTNL010000196.1:0-4925 GCA_035450765.1 Kiritimatiellia bacterium
CCGTTGGTGCCGAGTCCGTTGAGGCGCGTGCGGGCGGTCGCGGCGTAGGGGAAGGCCGCGTCGGCCGGAACGGAGGCGTCGGCGAGGGGAATGCGGTAGGCGTATTCGAGCGGCGCGCCGAGTTGGGGATCGCTCTGGGCGCTCTGCAGGAAGAGCATGTGTTCGGGATAGGTCCCGGCGGGCTGGTCCGAAGTCCATTCGCCGAAAGCGAAGGCGCCCGCGGCCAACTCGTGCGCGGCCGGATAGACCAGCGCGCGGAACGAATTGGTGGCGGTCGAGAAGCCGTCGGAGGCCGTGACGGTCACGGTGGCGTCGCCGCGCAACCGGGGCGTCAGGGTCAGTTCGGAACCGGCGACGGCGACGGCGAGGACGTTGGTGTCGGCGGAGATCGCGGCGAATTCCAGCGGTTGGCCTTCGGGATCGGCGAAGACGTCATCCAGATCGAAGGCGGTGGCCGCGGCGCCTTCGACGAGTTGCTGGAAGGCGATGGGGGCGCCGGCGGCGGGCGGCGGATCGGCCTTGAAGACGGCTTCGTACTCGACGGCGTCGGCGAGCGCGACTTCGATGGTCGCGTTGGTGGAATAGGCGGAGCCGTTCTGGCGCCATTCGACGAATTGGAATCCGGGCCGGGCTTGCGCGGCCAGCGCCACGGGGTAGTTGGTGAAATACGAACCGGTCCACGGATAGCCGGCGAAGCCGGCGGTGCCCGCATCGAGGTCGAGATCGTTGAGACGCACGAATCCGGCGGCGGGGTTGGTGACGGCGAGCGTCAGGTCGACGGGCGCGGCCAGGCCGAAATAGTTGCGGACATGGCCCCAGACGGCTTCGGTGCGCTGTTCGCCGTAGGCGCGGATGCGGTCGCACTCGGAAGACCAGTTGGTCGGCTGGCGCCAGCGCGCGGCGTGTTCGTTCATCTCGGGGGCGACGAGGGCGACCCACTGCGCCCAGCGGTTGGTGACGTGCGCGCGGGAATAGGCGGTGTTCAACTGGTCGCAGAAGCGCACGACGAAGGCCTGCCGGAAGTCGGCGTTGTCCAGCAGCCGCCGGAACATCAGCGTGGCGTCGGGATGGTTGGGGACGTGGGTTTGGAAGGGCGAGGCGGCGTAGGCGAGGGTGTCGTGCTGGGCGAATTCGTCGCGGCCGGGCACGTACTCGAAATTGGCGCCGAAGCCGAAATCGGTGTCGTACAGCATGAACCGCCAGCGGGCGTCGTGGCGGGCGGGCGCGCCCTCGACGCGGTTGGTGGCGACGGACCGCCAGGCGCGGACGTTGTTGCCGGGCCAGTCGGTGTTGCCGAAGAAAACGTTGGCCTGGTAGAAATCGATGAAGCTGTCGATGGCGAGGCGGTCCTGGACGGCGGCGTAGTTGGTTGGATTGGCCAGGTCGTGCGTGCGGACGTAGTTCCACAGGTTGGAGAAATCGCCGCCGAGGGCCGGATTGCCGCTGTCGTAGACGGGGACGTAGGGCGAGGCGGAAGCGTTGTCGATCTCGACCTGGACGTATTCGTCTTCCTCGAGGCCGTAGTTGTGTTCGGCGTAGCCGTCGTCGAAGCGCTCGCGCAGGTCGTGGAGGCCCCAGTATTCGCCGTTGAAGAACACGAGGACGGGCCGGCCGTGCTGGCGGTCGAGGCCGGTGTTTTCGGCCAGCGACTGCAGGAAGAGGTCGCGGATGACGCCGTTGCCCCAGTCGTTGCCGCCGTTGCGGAGGATGAAGGTGTCGAATTGGTTCACGGCCTTGTCGGCGAAGAGTTGGTACGCGAAGGAGCCGGAGCCGCGGGCGTAGAGGCGCAGGGCCTTGCGCGGGCGGCTGCGGGTGGTGTTGCCGTGCAGGCGGACGCCGATGGTTTCGTTGAAGGCGCAGGTGCCGTCGGGTTCGAAGAATTCGAGCGTGCCGGGGCGCTCCCAGGCGCTGCCGGTCTGCCACATGTTGCCGTTCACGGGCGTGTAGATGCCGATGGCGTCGTCGAAGAGGTTGCCCGCGTCGGTCGCGAGCGAAACGACGGGCAGGGTGAAGCGGTTGGTGCCGGCGGCATCGACGAGGTAGGACCGGGTGGCGGCCGGGCTGGCCATGGCGCCGGCGCGGAAGGTCCGCGCGCGGAGGACGTGGAACTTGAAGACTTCGCCGGCGGGCGGTTGCCAGCCTTCGTAGTAGGGCGGGCCGCCGGGTTCGTAGTTGGTCGGGATTTCCGAGAGGTCGTTGGGCGTGCCGGTCTTGCTGCCCAGGACGAGGGCGTTGGTGAAGATCGGCGAGGATTCGGTGGGTTCGGAGCCGTCGAGCGTGTAGCGGACGACGGCGCCGGTTTCGACGGTGGACAGCGACACTTCGACGTTGGTCGCGTAGAGGCCGCCCGGGACGGAGAACGCCGGTGCGGCGAGGATGGCGTCGTAGCCCGTGGTCGTATTGGCGGCGCCGGGCGTGTGCGCCGCGAAATATTTCCACGGGCCGGTGCCGTCGGGCTGCCGGCCGAGGGAATAGTCGGTGGGGATGGCGATCGGCGCGAATTCGTCGATGCGCGTGCCGTCGGGCCGGGTCAGGAGGATTTCCTCGCCGTCGGCGCCGATGGCGAAGCTGGTGTGGAGCTGGTTGCCGTTGGTGACGGCGGGGCGGTTCTTGCTCGAGGCCCAGACGACGAGGAATTCGCCGGGCTGGATCGCGACGTCGCCGAAGGTCCACTTGAAGGGATTGGCATAGCTGTCGGACAGTCCCCAGCCGGTCAGATCCACGGCTTCGGTGCCGGAGTTCCAGATTTCGAGCCAATCGGAATAGTCGCCGTCTTCGTCCTGTTCGCTGGAATCGTTGGAGGAGAGGACTTCGTTGATGGTGAGCTGGGCGGGGGGCGGATCGCCGGGGACGACGAACGAATAGTTGGCGCCGGCGTCGTCGTTCCAGCGCAGGGTTTGCAGGGCGGCGTCGGCGTGGGCGGGCGCGGCGACCGTGGTGGTGAGCACGTAGTAGGAGCACGTCCGGCCGGCATAGGCCGCCGCGGGGACGATCGTCGCGGTCCAGTTCGTGCCGGCGCCGGCGGCCTCGACGAAGCTCGACGACGTCCAGCCGTCGTAGCTGCAGCGGACGAACAGTTTTTCGCCGGCGCCCGGCGCGGCCGAGGTGCCGATGGCCACGACGGCGTTGCTCCCGTCCAGTTCGTGAGCCACCGAAGCGACGGCGACGGGATCGGCCTCCGTTTCTTGCACGATCATCCGGCTTTGCCAGCCGTAGTCCGCGTCTTCCAGGGCGAAGGTGTAGCGGAGACCGGGCGTTGCGGCCAGTTCCGTGTTGCCGCCGGACGGGTAGGCGGTGCGGATCTGGCCCGGCGGCAGAGAACCGCCCGTGGTCCATTCGTGCGCCCAATCGGAACTGGCGAGCTTGAAATCGTTGTCGCTGGCTTCGACGGCCGCGACGGTGACGCGCCAGACGCCCTGGGACAAAGCCATGGGCTCGTAGCCCCAGCCGTTCCAGCGGCCGCGATAGCCGCGCGGATCCTGCGCCTGCGCGGCGGAGAGGTGGGCGAGGACGAGGGTCGCGTAGGTCAATCCGATGAAGCGCATGCGGGTCTCTCCAGGTGGGGGCCGGAACAAAGCAAACCAATCGGGGAACATTGTGCCGGAAAAAACGCTTCACCGCAAGGCGAAATCCGGCGGTGCCCGGCGGCTCGCGATCGGCGCGCGCCGGTCCGACAAAATGCGGGGCGGCGCGGATTTTGTATTGCTTTGTAGAAACGTTGCCCGCGAGAATGCGGCCCGAGGATGGCGTCCGGCCGCAGCGGCGGCGCGCCGGTCCGGAAACCGAAGGAGAACGACCATGACGGTATTGGGCATCGAAGATCCGGGCGTATGGCTGGCCTACGTCCTCAGCCTCGCGGGCGCGGCGCTGTGCGTGGGGTATGGAATCGCCAACTGGAACAAGGGCGAGGAGCCCGTGAAGAAGGAAGACGTGGACTGGGCCAAGGAAGAGAAGACCGAAGTCGAGGACGCCCTGTAAGGGAGAGGCGAACATGGATCTACTGAGCATCGTTTTGGTCATCGTCTATCTGATGGTGACGGGCTATCTGGGCTATCTGGGCTATCGGCAGACGAAGACGGCGGCGGACTACCTGGTGGCCGGCCGCAGCGCGAATCCGATCATCATGGCGCTCTCCTACGGCGCGACGTTCATCAGCACCTCCGCCATCGTCGGCTTCGGCGGCGCGGCGGCGGGCCTCGGCATGGGCGTGCTGTGGCTGACCGTGCTGAACATCCTGGTGGGCATCTTCGTGGCCTTCACGTTCCTGGGCAACCCGACGCGCCGGATGGGGCACCATCTGGACGCGCACACCTTCCCCGAACTGATCGCCAAGCGCTACGACAGCCGCCTCCTGCAGGTGCTCTGCGCGCTGATCATCTTCTGCTTCATGCCGCTCTACGCCATGGCGGTGATGGTCGGCGGCGCCGAGTTCATCGGGCCGATCTTCCACGTTTCCTACGACGCGGCGCTCTACATCTTCGCCGTCATCGTGGCGGCCTACGTGATCGCCGGCGGCCTGAAGGGCGTGATGCTCACCGATGCGCTGCAAGGCGCGATCATGCTGGTGGGCATGGTGATCCTGCTGGCGGCGACCTACGGGCGTCTCGGCGGCGTCACGGAAGCGCACGCGGCGCTGGGGGCGATGGCCGACCAAGTGCCGGGCGCCCTGAAGGCGATCGGCCACCAGGGCTGGACGGCGATGCCGAAGTTCGGCTTCGCGGCGGCCGGGCTGGGGCCCAAGGACGGCGGCGTGGCCTACCACATGTGGTGGACGCTCGTTTCGACCATCGTGCTGGGCGTGGGCATCGGCGTGCTGGCGCAGCCGCAGCTCGTGGTCCGCTTCATGACGGTCAAGTCCAAGCAGTCGCTGAACCGCGCGGCGGCCGCCGGCGGCATCTTCATCCTGTGCATGACCGGCGTGGCCT
>DAOTNL010000197.1:0-4879 GCA_035450765.1 Kiritimatiellia bacterium
GACCCTAGCGGAAGGGGCCCGGAAAATCACGCCTAAAATCAACCGTTTCGCGCGCGGAACTGGGCCACTCGGCCGCAGGTGATCTGCGCCGTTTCGCGCGCGTTGCGGCTGCGCGCCCCCCCGGCGCGGCACACCCAAACCAGATCGTTCCCGCAAACCGCCGCGGAGGGGTCGCAGCGGATGCCCGCCGGCCCGTCGCCGCCGGCGACCAACGGCGCCGCCAAGCGCCAATCCGCCAGGTTTTCCGAAGCCCACAGGCCGAGGCGATGCAAGCCCTCTTCGCGGGCCGCCGGCGCCCCCAGCGGCAGACCCGGCAGGCCCCGGCTGCCCGCCAGCCAATACGTCCGGCTGGACTCGTCGTGGAAGAGATCGAATTTTTCGTGGCCGCCCGGCACCGGCAGCCAGATCCACGGCGCGCCGTCCGGGTCGGTTTGCGGCGCCAGCGTCAGCTCCGCCGTCGCCAGGCGCGCCACGGCCGCCCAGTGCTGGCGTCCGCTGTGGGTCGCGCCCAGCACGTGCAGGATGCCGGCGGCGTGCCACGGATGTTTGGGATCGGCGATTTTCACCAGAACCGGATCGCGCCAGGCCGGCGCGGTCCCGCCGAGCGGCACGCCGCAGCCCATGCCGGACGGGGCCGGCAAGAGCTGGGCCAGCGGCAGCGAGACGGGTCCCTGCATCCAGGCCTTGCGGTTCATGAGGCTGGCGCCGCGCGGCGCGCGAAAGACCGTCACGCCCATGCCGCCGCCGGACGGCAAGAGCGCGGGCACGAACCAGCTTTCGCCGTCCGCCAGCGCGGCGGTCGGCGCCAGCCACAGGTCCAGGTCGCCGGTCAATTCCAGGGGCGCGGACCAGCTGCCGCCGCCGTCGGGCGAGCGCATCAGGCACAACCCGCCGGAGGCTTCGCCCAGCAGGTAGACGTCGCCGCCGTCCCGGAACAAGCTCGCGCGGCGGAACGGAAACGTCGCCGCCAGCTGCCAGGTCGCGCCGCCGTCGCTTGAGGCCATCACGCGGCCCTGCATCCAGCGGTTGCGCTTGGCGTCGTGGCCCTTCTTGCCGTTCAGGCCCTTCACGTCGGGGCCGGTCTGGTCGAACGCCGCCAGCAGCTTGCCGTTGGGCAGCGCGATCAGACTCGGAGCGCCCACGGAGATCCGCTTGTCCTCCGGCACCGCGTACACGACGGTTTCCGGACCCACGTTGGTTTCGCGCATGTCAGTCATACATCCCCGCATCCATTTCCCGGCGCAGCCAATAGGCGCCGGCAAACACCTTCGGATCCACCAGGAAGCCCTTGGCCTGCATCCGTTCCAGCCAATCGGGCAGCCACGAAATCGGCACCACGTGCGTCCGGATCCGCTCCGCGCCCCGGCCGCCGCCGTAGGCCTTGCGCACCATGCCTCGCGCGCGGTAGAACGTCACGATTTCGTCCGAGATGCCCGGACTGGGCGGCCCGGTCATGATGGCTTCCATGGTCCGGGCCACGAATCCGGTTTCCTCGAACAGTTCGCGGCGCGCGGCTTCCTCCAGCGCTTCGGTCTCGCTGCCGGGAATATCCCCGGCCAGCCCGGCCGGCCATTCCACGACGAACGCGCCGACCGGTTCGCGCCACTGCGTCACCAGCACCAGGCAGCCGTGGTCGGTCGTGCCCACGATGACGACGATGCCGGAAATCTTCGGGCGCTGCACGTATTCCCACCCGTTGGAAACCACCAGGCGCAGATGCGCGCCTGCCGCCAGCGTGCGGGGCTCGGATGGAGGCCGGGATGCCATGCGCGCCACGATACACCGGCCGGCGGCGCCGACGGAAGCCCGAAAACGCGCCACCGGCGCGAAATCAGCCGTTGCGGAAAACGGTCTCGCGGAAGAAGCGCACCAGTTCCCGGTGGCGGGCCCGCGCGCGGACCTGGTACGGCAGCAGCCGGGCCGCGGGCCATTGCAGGATCTGCATTTCGTAGTCCAGCGCCGGGACGTGCGCGCCGTCGAGCATCCAGGCATACGCCAGGCCGAACAGGATGCCGCACGGCAGGAAACCCGTGCCGATCGGCACCGGCCGGAAAAAGCGCAGCGGCTCGCCGCTCCGGGGCGCCATCTGCGCCAGGCGCAAGTAGGTCCGCAGATCCGCGTCCGCCAAATGGCAGTTCCGTTCCCCCGGCGGCCGCAGCTCGATTTCGTAGACCCGCACGCCCGTGCCGGGCGCGCCGTCGGTCCAGCCCTTGCGCGCGACGTAGCGGCCCAGAAGAGACTCGCCCAGGGCCACCGCGAAATTGGACGCGAGCCTGCCGGGCCGCGCCAGCGCCTGTTCGTGCAGCATGATCCGGCGCGTGGCCGGCTCGTAGTAGCCCAGCACGTTGTCCCATTCGCGGCTGCGCCGCCAGTGGGCGTCCGGCACGATCCGGACGCCGTCGAAATAGGCCAATTGGTCCGGCGGCACGTCCGGATTCGCCCAGAAGAAATCGTCCAGCGCCTGGCGCAATCCGGCGCCGGGGATGGATTTGGCCGCCAGGGCGGCGGCGATGGCCTCCATGCGCGCGCAGGCGGACGGGCCGCGCCGGACGGCGGGCCGGTTCGCGCGGGGCGCGGCCGCGCGGCGCGCCGCGCGGGGCTTGCGGCCGGCCAGGCCTTCGTAGACCGTGCGCACGGCCGCGGCGAACCGCGCCGGATCGTGGTGGATCATCGAATCGCGCTGCCAGTGGTCGCTCGAAAACAGGCTGGCTTCCACGGGCATGACGCCCAGCGCCGCCACCCGCGCGCGGTCGAGGTGGATGGGATGCTTGTCCTCCAGCGCGTAGTTGCGGATGATGCTGCCGGGCACCGTGTCGAGGCTCGTCGCCAGCGCGACGTCGAACAGCCCCGCGATGCCGCCGGGCACGTTGCGCCCGTAGGCTTCGATCAGTTCCGACACCCAGAAGCCGCGGCTTTCCTCGCGGAACGACATGTCGGTTTCGCCTTCCTGGATCCACAGGTTGGCGCCGAGGATTTTCACGGCCCGGCGGTTGGCGCGGATGGCCTCGACGACCCCCGGCGTCAGCAGGACCGGCAACACGCTGCTGTAGAGGCTGCCCGGCGCGTAGACGATCAGATCGGCCTCCCGCAGCCGCGCGAGCAGCGCGGGCGCGGCCTGCGGATCGCCGGCGAAGGCGATGGACACGCGCTTGACGGCGCAGCCGCGCCGCACGCGCGCCGCGCGCGCCTGCCCCGCCGCCACCACGCCGTTGGCGTATTCGTAGACCAGCGTGCCCGGCGCGGCCGCCACCGCGCTCAACCGGCCGGCCGGCACGCCGATCGCCGCCGCCGCCGTCGCCAGCCCGCGGTCCAGTTCGGTCCGCGTCGGCGCCCGCGACGCACGGATCCCGCGGAATGCCGCGGCGGCCAGCAAGAGGTTGCCCAAACAATGCCCCGGCACGCGCAGCCGCTCCTCCAGCCACGGCGCCAGATCCGCGGACAAGCCGGCCAGCGCGGTCCGCAGGCCGGGCGGACAGGCCCGGCGCAGCGCCGGGTCCAGGACCCGCACCGGGTCCCGCAGTTCCGCGCGGGTCGGCGCGCGCGCGCCGAAGCGATGCAGGAACGTCCGCTGGATGATCTTCGCCGCCGGCGCGTCCGCCCCGTAGCGGCGCGCCAATTCCCGGCGGTCGACCAGAGCCAGCATCACCTTGCGCAGGTCGCCGATGCCGATCATCGGCAGGCGCCGCACCAGTTCGCCCGTGGAGCCGCCGTCGTCGGTCGTGCAGACGCCGACGTGGATCGCTTCGAATTCGTGCGCCAAGCCCGCCGGCACGCGGTCGGGCCAGGTCGGCAGCGCCGGATTGCCCCCCAGCACCGTGGACAGTCCCGTGCCGCCCCCCAGCACGACCACGCGCGCCTTCGCCGGCACGGGCCCCGCCGCGCGGGGATATTCCGCCAAGCGGCTCAACACGCCTTCCACCCAGTGCTCGAGGGAACTCCGGGCGCCCGTCCATGCGGCTCGGCTGGCGCGACCCATGGGAATCCGTCCGCTACGACACCCAGAAGACGTCGTTCATGAACTGCTCGAGGAAGCCCGTGTTGTATTCCCCGCGCAGGAACCGCGCGTCGGCCAGCAGCGCCTGCGCCACCGGCACGGTCGTCGCCGGCCCTTCCATCTTGAATTCGGACAGCGCCCGCGCCATGCGGTTGAGGGCTTCCTCGCGGTTGCGGCCGCGCGCGATGATCTTGCCGATCATGCTGTCGTAGAAGGGCGGGATGACGTAGCCCGAATACACGTGCGAGTCCACGCGGATGCCCGGTCCGCCCGGGAAGTGCACCGCCTGGATCGGTCCCGGCGACGGCGTGAAGTTCTTGTACGGATTCTCCGCGTTCACGCGCACTTCGATGGCGTGGCCGCGCGGGGCGAATTCGTCGTCGGAGAACTTCATGACCTCGCCCGCGGCCGCCCGGATCTGCAGCTGCACCAGGTCGGCGCCGGTCACCTCTTCGGTGATGGGATGCTCCACCTGGATGCGGGTGTTCATTTCCATGAAGTAGAATTCCTGCGCGTCCTCGTTCCAGAGGAATTCGATGGTCGCCACGTTGCGCAACTTGCAGGCCTGGGCGGCCTTGACGGCGGCCTTCAGGAGCTTTTTGCGGCGGTCGGGCGTCAGCGCCGGGCTGGGCGTCTCTTCCAGCAACTTCTGGTGCCGGCGCTGGATCGAACAGTCGCGCTCGCCGAGCTGGTAGACGTGGCCGTGGTTGTCCGCCAGCAACTGCACCTCGATGTGCCGCGCCCGCTCCACCAGCTTCTCCACGTAGACGGCCGCGTTGCCGAACGCCCGCTCCGCCTCGGAACTGGCCGTCATGAAGCCCTGCGCCAGACTGACGTCGTTGCGCGCGATGCGCATGCCCTTGCCGCCGCCGCCGGCCACCGCCT
>DAOTNL010000198.1:0-4814 GCA_035450765.1 Kiritimatiellia bacterium
CCGTTGTCCGCCAGGAAGCGATCCGTGACGATGGCGCGGGCGTCGCCGTCGTCGACGAGGTTGCCGCCGTCGAGGACGTAGGGGCTGCGGCGGAATTCCAGGCCCGTGGATTTGGCATAGCGGGTGAAGCCCGCCTGCACCCAGTCCGCATCGAGCTGCTTGCCGGCCTGGGCGGTCGCGGAGTAGCGGAACAGCACGGGGCGGGCGGGCCGGACGGGCGTGAAGTCGCGCATCCAGACGTCGCGCATGGGGCCGACGAGCAGCACGTCGTCGGGCAGTTCGCCGGCCAGTTCCGCCAAGGTCGGGCGGTCGCACAGGACGACGACGTTGTCGCGGCCGAGGATGCTCTTGGCGTAGGCGACCTGGAAGTCCAGGACGTCGCGGCGGCGGGCGCGGTAGTAGCCGTCGTCCGCGCCGGGCGCGGCCAGCACGATCAGGGCGCGGCCGGGATCGCTTTCGTCGTTGCTGGGCGGGGGCGGTTCCGCCGCGCCCGCGGCCGGCAAGGCCAGCAGGCCGGCGAGCAGGACGTGGAGGAGATGCCGCATGGGCCTAGGGGGTCGCCAGCAGGGATTGCTTGAGGGATTCCTGGGCGGGCACGTCGCCGAGCCAGATGGCGAACAGGGCCTTCTTCAGTTCGAGGCCGGGGATGGAGCCCAAGGGGGTTTCGGCGCCGTCGGCGGTGCGGTAGATCGTGGCGAGCGCGCCGTCGGCGTAGCGCATGAGGACGAAATCGCCCTTCCTGAATTCGACAGCGGAAAACTGGGCCAGGAAGGCCTGTTTTTTCGGGGCCGGATAGCCGGAGCGGGCGGCCTTCTCGAAGCCTTCGGTCGTGACTTCGACGAAACGCGTGCGGGTGATCAGCCGGCTCTGGATTTCCAGAAGGAATTCCATGGGCTGATCGGCTTCGATGAGCGTTTTGGCATCCGCGGTTTTCAGCGACTCGGGCACGGAGAGCGTCAATTCGTACACGGCGCCGAGGATGGGCTTGGTGCGGACCCCGGAACCGCGGCGGACGAGGGATTCCGAGGCGCTGGCGGCGCTGGCGGCGGCCAGCAGCAGGACGAGGGCGAGGATCGCGTTTTTCATGGGTGTTTCCTGGGGTTCGTGGCCTGGGTTTCAGTCGATCAGATTCCGGGCGATGGCGTCGCGCGCGGCGTCGGCGAGCTTGTGCTCGTCGGCGCGGTCGGCGGCGGGGATGGGCGGCAGGAAGCGCACGGTCACGCGGGTGAAGAAGCGCGGGAGGCGTTTCCCGCGCGGCAGGGCGCGGAAGGCGCCGCTGATGGCGACGGGAATGACCGGGACCTGGAATTCCGTCGCCAGGGCGGCGAAGGTGCCTTTGAACTCGCCGAGCTGGCCGTCGGGCGAGCGGGTGCCTTCGGGGAAGATGAGCAGGTTGCCGCCTTCGCGGAGGGCCTGGGCCATCATCTGCAGCGAGAGCTGCACGTCGCGGCCGACTTCGACGATGATGACGTTGCAGTTGCGGGCGAGCCATTCGAAGAGGCCGTTGACGACGTGCTTGCGCTTGGCGTAGTAGAACATGCGGCGCAGGAAGGCGTTGGTCAGGAACATCGAGACGAAGAGGCCGTCGATGTAGGACTGGTGGTTGGCGACGAGAATGCAGGGCCCCTGCGCGGGGATGTTTTCCCGGCCCTCGGCGCGCACGCGGAAGAGCAGGCGCAGCAGGCCGCCGAAGAGGTTTTTCAGGAACGGATGGACCCAGCCGGAGCACGGCAGTTCCAGGGGCTGTTCGCTGGGCTGCACCTTGAGAAGCGTGTCCCAGCTGCCGGCGTTTTCGCGGAAGAACAGCCGCTGGGCGTCGGCATGCTTGGCGAGGGCCAGGACCGTCGGGAAGTCCTGGAAAACGGATTCGGGCAGCTTGACGCCGAAGGTCTTTTCGATGAAGACGAGCACGGACAGGCGCGCGAGGGAATCGAGCGCGAGGTCCATTTCCCAGTGGGCGGTCGGGGCGACGCGCAGGCATTCGAGTTCGGTCCGCAGGAAGCGGTCGAACGCCGCGTAGGCGGGGCCGAGGTCTTCGGGTTTGGGCGCGGGGACGGAATCGCCGCTGAACGTGCCGACGGCGAGCGCGGCCAGTTCGTGGCGCTTGAGCTTGCCGAGGCGGGTCTTGGGCAGGTCGTTGTGCACGATGGTGAGCTGGGTGATCTTCTTGGCGGGCGGCGCCACGCGGTTGTAGGGCTCGAGGAGGTTCCAGCGGAAATGTTCGGCCTGCTGGGCGGGCACGCCGCCGAGGAAGCCCGGCACGGGCTGGATCAGCGCATGCAGCAGGTCGTCGCGCAACGTGACCGCGACTTCCTTGATGTCCGGCGAGAGCGCGGCAAGCTTTTCCTCGAGCTCGACGGGATTGACCTTCTTGCCGTTGGGCAGGACGATGATTTCCTTCTTGCGGCCGGTGATGAACAGGAAGTTGTCGGTGTCGAGATAGCCGAGGTCGCCGGTGTGCAGCCAGCCGTCCTGGATGGCTTCGGCGGTGGCTTCGGGATTCTTCCAGTAGCCGGCGAAGACGTGGGGGCCGCGCGCGAGGACTTCGCCTTCCTCGATGCGGACGGAATCGGGCAGGCAGGGCTGGCCGCAGGCGCCGAGGCGGACGGCGTCGGGGCGCGGGAAGGTGATCATGGGGGCGCATTCGGTCATGCCGTAGCCTTCGAGAACCTGGAAGCCGCAGGTCACCAGGTCGCGGGCGACCTCGGTCCAGCGGGGCGCCGCCGGAGACCATCTGGCGCAGGTGGCCGCCGAATTTCTTCTGCACGGGGAAGAGCAGGACGCGGGAGACGGGCAGGCGGCCGATGGCGGCGGAGAGGCGGTAGAGGAGGCGTCCGACGGGGGACTTGAAGAGGTTTTCGACGATGGCCTTGCGGAACAGGGCGTAGAGGCGGGGCACGCCGATGAGGATGGTGGCGCGGTGGCGGCGCATGGTGGCGACCATGTCGGCCGGATCGAGCGAGTGGGCCATGACGATCGTGCCGCCGGCATAGAGCGGAGCCAGGATGCAGCCCATCAGCGGCAGGATGTGGTGGAACGGCAGCAGCGCGAACGTGCGCGACTCCGGACGGAAGATCGGCACGCGGTCGCAGACGGATTCCAGGTTGACCTTGAAGTTGCCGAAGGTGAGCATGACGCCCTTGGGCGCGCCGGTGGTGCCGGAAGTGAAGAGAATGGCGGCGAGGGCGTCGGCGGGGCCCGAAACCAGCGGGGCGTCGGCGACGGAGCCGGACGGAAGGGCCGGGAAATCCTCGGCGTCGAAGCAGATTTGCCGCGGGGCGGGGCCCGCGAGCGACCGGAGCGCCTCGGCGACGACCGGCTGGGTCTTGGCGGAACAGAACACGGCGACGGGCTCGGTCTGGCGCAGGATGTAGGCCAGCTCGGCGGCGGGGCTGAAGGCGTCCACGGGCACGACGACGCAGCGGTTGCGCCAGATGGAAAACAGAGCGCTCACCCATTCCGGGCGGTTTTCCGAGAAAACGACGACGCGCTCGCCGGGGGCGGAAAAATAGAGCGAGGCCAAGGCGGCCGAATGGGCCAGCAGGTCCGCATAGGCGATTTCCGCGTCCTTCCAGAAAACGGCCGTCTTCGGCAACGGCTTGAGCATCGTGAACGCGGGAACGGGGGGGACGACGGGGTTCATGAGGTCCTCCGGTCGGGTTGGGGATCAGCGGATCAGGTTGAAAACGAACTCGCCGGCATCCGTCTGGCGGATATAGCGGCGCGGCAGGTTGCTGAAGCGTTCGGGATGCCAGGAGTGCGACACGTGCGGGCCGTCCGTCCAGACGAGGTGCGTGGTTTCGAGATGCTGGCGTTCGAACGTATCGCTTTCCAGGTTGGTTTGGATGGCGACGGGCCGGACTTCGCCATCCGCGATCGACAGGACGCGCGCGGGCGAGTTGGTAGGCAGGAAATCGGCCGGGGCGCGGCCGTAGAAAACCAGGGAATGGAAGTCGTAGTCTTCGCGGGCGACGAAATTGGTGGCGGTGCCGTCCGGGCCGGTGCGGACGATGCGCAGGGCGCCATCGCCGTCCCCGGTGCCGGAGACGACGGTCTGGACGGGGCCGTCCCGGAGCCGGGCGCCGAAGCGTTCGACGGTTCCGTCGGCGGGGCGATAGGTCACCGAAAGCTCCTCGGAATAATGGTGGATGGCCACGAAGACCGGCAGGTCGGCCGCGAAGGAACAGGAGATCGTCGTCAGGCCGCCGGAATGGACGATGGCGACGGACTGGGTGGCCACGACGTCGCCCTTGAACTCGACGGAATAGCGCAGGACGGGCGGGGACGGCTCCTGGGCGGCCGCCAGTTGGATGCAGGCGCCGAGCACCGCCAGTTGGAAGCAGCGTTTCATCGGAGCGGAATCCTACTCCAACGCCGCAGGGGGGTTCAACTGAAACCCCCAACAAAAGAGGGCCGGGGATGAGCCCGGCCCTCGGCGTCCAGCCTTCCGCGGGGCGGCTTACTGGGCGGGGATGCTGACCCGGAAGAGCAGCATCGCGTTGGTGGCGTTGCCGACGGGCAGGACGCCGTTGGTGCTGCTGTTGGTGCCGAGCACGGTCCAATCCCAGCCGCTGCCGACCAGCTGGCGGGCGGTGTGGATGACGTAGGCGCGCGGAGCGGCGGAATCCTTGTCGAGCACCAGGTTCGCGTTGGCGCCGGAAATCGACAGGCTCCGGAGCTGGAGATAGGACGCGTCGTCGGTGGGATCCGTGTCGGCCCAGTATTCCTGCTCGTTGGTGTAGCCGTCGTGGTCGAAGTCGTCGGTCAGGCCGCCGTCGGGGCCGTCGGGATCGAAGCCGGAGGCCGCGTAGGCG
>DAOTNL010000199.1:0-4742 GCA_035450765.1 Kiritimatiellia bacterium
CTTCCGCACGGTAATACCTCCCGTCTTTTTCCCGCACTCGCGGATCGGTCTTGAGACGTATTACGTCATTGGTCCACGTGCGTTCCGAGGTCCATAGCAAGGCGTTTTTAGCCTTTGCCTCCCACTCGGCATTCGACAGCCCGCAACCGGTTTGCAGCAGGCCGATGATCTTGGTCCGCCGGGCATCCGCCATTTTGGACTGGGCGTTTTGGGGCGTCTTGAGCGCCATCTCGTTCAGACTTTCATCAATCGTCCAAAGTGGATACTCCCACCGGACGCTGAAGTCCTTGGGCCGGGCGAAGCTGCGGACGGTGGTTTCGACCCGGTAGCACCCCTCCTCTTCCAGCTCGGTCACGGACATGATAGCGTCCGGGGCGCGGGCAAAAACGCCAGCCCCGCTCATGCGGTCGATGTGGTGCTTGCCGTTCTGGAAACCCTTGCTGAAATGGTGGGCCAGCATGACGGCGGCGCCGGACATCTCAGACAAGCTGTAGAGTTCCTGCATGGTCACCGCCTGCGCCGAGTTGTCGTTCTCATCGCGCCCGTCCCCGAAACAATAGATGGAGTCAACCAGGATGAGCGCGAAAGGCTCGCCCGTCTCCTTCATCCGCAAAGCCACCTTGCGCTCTATGTCCGCGATCGAGAGCCGCTTGCCCTTGACGCGCCAGTAATCCATGTTCGCGGGAACGGAAGGCAGGCCCAGCGCGTCGATCAGCTTCTGGATGCGGCTCTGCCCGTCGTAGTGCGGCAGCTCGGGGTCGATGTAGAGGACGCGCCCCGGCATGGTCTTCCATGCCAGCCACATCCGCCCCGTGGCGACCGCAAGCCCAAGCGACTGCATGAGCCACGTCTTGCCCGCCTTGGAGCCGGAGGCGATAATGCCCACTTGGCCGGCGCGCAAGACCCCGAACAGGATCTGCGGAGGCTCCGGCACCTTGCGGGCCATGAACTCTTGGAGGGACACGATGCCGGACGGCTCTCCGATGTATTGGCTTTCGTCCGGCAGCTTGGGGTCTTCGATTTCCGTAAGCAGATCGAGGGGGCTTCTCATTGCTGCATATCCATTTGTGGGTTGAAGTAAAGAACGGTTTGGCGCTGGCCGTTGTCGCGGGTTCCCCCCGGCATCCGCACCAGCTTCGACATGTCGAAAAGGGACTCGTCCGCGCCGAGGCGCACGGCGATCTTGAATAGGGTTAATGCAAGCGCCGCACCGGGGACCGCAAACCAGCCGTGGATCGACTTGTTCCCCGACCAGACGGCCAGCACCAGCGGGGCGGCTTCCGTGTGCAGGCTGGAAAGTACCGCGGCCTGCTCCTCGCGGCTTTCACCCGTGTCGAACTCGACAACGAGGTAGCGGCGCAGGCTCCGAGGGGAGGCGTTGGCGAGGGAGCGCGGCGCTCCGTTCGGCCCCTTTTCGGCAGTCATGGGGTTGGCGACGATGTAGGGCGCTTTGTCCGCGTTGGGCAACAGGGCGGACAGCGGCAGCGTCGTGGCGCGGTTGACCGCCCAGCCGACGCAGACGAGCGGATCGCCGGGGAACAGGGCGGGCAGCACGTCGGCGGGGCCGAGGTCCGTGCCCTCTTCGGGATCGAACAGGAGCGGGTGGCCGAAGCGGGTTCGGCGCAGGGCGTCGTCGGCCTTCGGCCAGCGTATGGCGAAGGGGCCGCGAGCGGCGCCCTCCTCCGGCCCGGTCTTGGCGAGCTTGGCAAGGATGTCTTCGATGGTCTTGCCGCCGCGGTCCGTCCAGCCGCGGTCGGCGCAGATGGCGGCGAGCCCCTCGCGGATCTTCTCCGGCTTCCAGTCGGCGGCCTTGAGCTTGGCCGCCACCCGGAATAGCCAGTGGTGGCGGTTGCGCCCGACCTCCGGGGGCCGGGACAGGAGATCGGCGAGGGCCGGGCTGAATGGGTAGAGCGTGGCCATGGCTATTTCCCGTACCGCATGGCGACGTGGGCCTCGACTTCCAGCGGCAGGCGATCCGCCAAAGGCCACGCGGGGGGCTCTTGCATGATTTCTACAACCCGGTCCAGCGCCGCCGCCGCGTCCGATTTGCTTACCTCGAACACAAGCTCGTCGTGGATCGACATGACGGGCGGGAGCCCGGCGTCGTCCAGCCGCAGCCAAGCATCAGCCAGGATGTCGCGGGCGGTGGCCTGTACCATGTTCTCCGCCAGGAGGCCGGGGTGCCCCGTGTAGCGCGTCCCACCCTTCTCCGCGGCGTAGGTCATGTCGCCGTCGCAGAGGGGTTCCCAATACCGGATGAGGCGGCCGGAGGGCAGGCGCGGGGAATAGTGGGGCTTGCCGTGCTTGGACTCGAAGGCGTCCCCCTGCCGTCGCCAGAAACCCACAACGAGGGGGTTCATCTGGCGGTAGGTTTCGACATGCCGCCGACAGTCGTCGAACTCGATGTCGAGCCCGGCGAGGACTTTCGCGGCGGAAACAAACTTCCCCGCGCCCATGCCGAAGCCGAGGCCGAGGGTCATGCCCTTGGCAAGCTGGCGCAGGCCGGGGTCCACTTCCTTGATCGGGCGGGGGTCGGAATAGCCAAGCATCTTCCGCGCCGCGGCCTCGTAGAGATCCATCCCCCCGCGCAACAGGTCGAGGAAATCGTAATCCCCGGCCAGCCACAAAAGCACGCGGGCCTCGATCTGGGCGTAGTCGGCAATGATGAAGGCATGGCCGGGGGCGGGAACGATCAAGCCCCGTAGATCGGTCCCCGCTTCCCCGGCCTGCCTGTTGAAGTTCTGGACATTCAGCCCGCCGCCGCCGCTCCAACGTCCGGTCTGGCCTGCGCCGAAGTATTTAAGCTCGTACTGCATGCGCCCGGTGTCCGGATGCACCCGGGCCAGCATGGAGCGCACTACCTCGCGGGTGCGGTTTACGCGGCGCCATTGCTGGACTTGACGGACCCACAAGGGCGAGTCGGCCTTCTGGTTCGCTATGCACCAGCCATCGACGGCCGGGTCTTTCGCCGCGGTCCCTGGCGGGATCGGCTGGCCCCGTTCAGCGCATGCTTGCTTGAGGGCAGGCATGGAGCCGGGCGGGTGAAATGGCAGGGAGGCTTCCAGAGAGGCAATTGCGGCGGCCAGCTTCGCGTCTGCGGCCTTTGCGGCGGGGAGGTCGATGCAGACTCCCCTATCCCCCATCTCGTCCGTCAGCGCGTGAATGCGGGCCTCCGCGGCGGGCCACTTGTCGCCAAGGCGCTCCCACAGCTTCCACGCCCATTCGGCGTCGGATGCGGCGTATGCGGCCACGTCGTCAAATAGGTCAAACTGGTTCCCGGACATGCGCCCGCGGATGCTCTTGTCCAGCGTCACGCCGAACAGCGCCTTGACGGCCCCGTCGAGGCTCCGCGGGAGGCCGAAGTAGGCGCAGGCGGCGGCGCTGTCGTGCCACCCGGCCGGGACGATGCCCGCGGGCACGATGCCGTCGGCCTGGAGGCGGCGAAACACGGCGCGGTCAAACGCGGCATTGTGCGCGATGATCCATTTCCCATGCAGGAGGCCCCAAGGGAACTGCCCCGGGGTGCAGGACACGCTGGCGGTCGGGCGGTAGGCGGCGACCATCGTGCAGCGGAACCGCGGGTCGCGGGCGTAGAGGGCGTGGCCCAGCTTGGCGACTGAGTAATCGCCCGTGTAAAAGGTTTCCGTGTCAAACGCTATCACGGCCAATCCATCCCGTATTCGCGCCACAGGTCGGACTTGGCGTTCTCGTCGCCTTCGGCGGCGAGGGCCAGGAGTTGTTCGTACCGGTCATCCACGGGGATCGTAGCCCTTGAGGTGCCTCCAAAGGTGGCAACAGGCGAGGAAGGCGGCGTATTCGGCGGCAATGTCGGCATGTTCATGGGCGTGGATTCTCCCCGGCTCGGTGGTGGAAATGTAAATGTTGATGGCGCGGACCCGCGGCAGGGCGTCGGGGCCGAACTTGGCGGCGGCGTAGGCAGCGAGCTGCGCGGCCTGCCCATCGTAGGGGGTGATCTTTTCGCCCGGCTTTGTCTTGCGCGTCTTGTAGTCCGCGATGACCGGATTTCCCGCCTTGTCCACGCCAAAGAAATCCACCCGCCCCGCATAGCCTTCGGCGGCATTGACCACCACGACCTCGCGTTCGGTGATCGTGATGCCTTGATCCCATATCCAGTCAAACACGGGCGCGACATACGGGGCCATCTCATGGGAGTACTCGCCCGTCTCGATGGCTTTTTCGAGAGCGTCGTGGATCTCGCTGCCGAGGTCCGCGGCAGAGACCACCTGCTTGTCGGCCTCCGCAAGAACGCGGTCCAGCCAATACTCTTCCGACTCGGCTTCCTGCCGGGGCGGAACGCGGAGTGTGGCGAGGGCGGCCTGTTTGCGAAGCCACGTCTTGAGAGCGGGCTTGTCCAGCACGTCGAGGATGCCGGTAACGGAAGGCAGAAGGTGGAGCTTGCGGGCATCGCGCAGCGTGGTGGCCTTCATGCCGTCGCCGCCAGCCTTCAGGATTTCGTGCATGGGCTGACCGCTCTGCGTGTACCAGTGAGCGCCGCCGAACTTCTTTTCAACAAGGATGGCCATGGGGGGCTTTCTCCGCGTGTTTTGTTGTGCCGGATGCGCGGCCCCCGGCGGGGTTGGTTGGTTTAGAACGGGATTTCTTCGTCATCGTCCGCGGCGGGCGCGGGGGCGGGAGCCGGGGCGGGCTGGGGCTTGGGTTTCGCCTTGGGCGCGGCGGCGGCGGGAGCCTGACCGAACCCGGCCGGGATTGGGCTGACGGCC
>DAOTNL010000200.1:0-4686 GCA_035450765.1 Kiritimatiellia bacterium
CCCTTCCACGCATGGTAGTCCGCCGCGAAATCCCGCGGGCCGAAAATCCGCTGCGTCTCGATATGCGGCGCGATTTCCTCGCCGGTCGTCCGCTCCACGTGGCGGATCACCTTTGCGGCGTAATCCGCGCGCACGGCGTCGGTGTCGTCCAGTCCCGCCGCGATCGGCACGAGCACGAACACGTTTTCCCGCCCCGGCGGCGCCATCTGCGGATCGGTCTTCGTGATGCACGAGACGTAGAAGCACGGGGCGTCCGGCCACGCCGGCTTCTTGAAGATCGCGTCGAAATGGACGTCCCAGTTTTCCTGGAAATACAGGTTGTGGTGGGCCAGCTTTTCGAGGCGCTTCTTCACGCCCAGGTACATCAGGAACATGCTCGGCGCCACCACGCGCTTTTCCCAGTAGCGCCGGGGATAGGCGCGATCGGCCGCCTCCAGCAGCTCGGTTTCCACGTGCGCGTAGTCGGCGTTGGCCAGCACCGCGTCGCACGGCAGCGCGATCGCCGCGCCGTCCGGCCCGCGCGCCTCCACGCGGACCGCCCGGCCGTTTTCGGTCGCGATCCGCGTGACTTCCGTGGACAGCCGGAATTCCACGCCTTGCTCCTCCGCCAGCTTGCGCAGGCCCTGCGCCACGGCCGACAGGCCCCCCAGCGGATAGAACACGCCCTGCGTCAGGTCCACGTGCGACATCAGCGCATACATCGCCGGCGCGTCGTTGGGCGACGTGCCCAGGAACACCATGGCGTACTCGAGGATCTGCCGCGCGCGGCGGTCGGAAAAGCGCCGTCGCACCGCCGCGTCCAGCTTGCCCAGCACGTTCAGCTTGAGGCCTTCCGTCAGCATGCGCCCGTTGAGGAAATCGAAGAGCGACCGGTAGTCGCGATAGAGGAATTCGCCCACGGCGACCTTGTATTTGTAGGCCGCTTCTTCCAGGTAGCGGTCCAGCTTGGCGCCGCCGTCCGGCTCCAGCCGCGCGAAGAGTTCCCGCACGCCGGCGGGGTCCGGCGGCACGTCGTGCGATTCGCCGGCGCCGAAAAACACGCGGTAAGACGGCGCGAGCTGCTTCAGTTCGTAGTAGTCGCTCGTTTTTTTGCCGAACTGCGCGAAAAACCGCTCGAAGACCTCGGGCATCAGGTACCACGACGGCCCCATGTCGAAGACGTAGCCGTCCTTCTGCCAGATGCGCGCGCGCCCGCCGACCTGGTCGTTACGCTCGACCACCGTCACGGAAAACCCGTCCTGCGCCAACCGCGCCGCCGCCGCCATGCCGCCGACGCCCGCGCCCACCACCACGACCCGTCCGGCGCTCTTTTTGTTCATGGAACGATTCTAAATCCGTTTTGGCATCGCAGGCAAGCGCCGTTCCACCGCCCAAGCGTTATTTTTCTGTTCGCTTGACCCGTGCCGCGCAATCGACGAAAGTGACGCGACTAGGAGATGCGTCCATGAACGTCGCCGTCGTCGGTGCCAGCAACAAACCCGAACGCTACAGCCATCAGGCCGTCGTTTTACTAGCCAAAAAAGGCCATGCCGTGTTTCCCATCCATCCCGCGCTCGCGGAGATCGACGGCCATCCCGTCTTCAAGAAGCTGGCGGACGTTCCGGCGCCGCTGCATACCGTCACGCTGTACGTCTCGCCCGCGCTGTCCGGCGGCCTCGCCGGCGACCTCCTCGCCGCCCGGCCAGCCCGCGTGATCTTCAACCCCGGCACGGAGAATCCGGAGTTGGAGGAAAAGCTCGCCGCCGCCGGCATCGCCACCGTCCAGGCCTGCACGCTCGTCCTGCTCCGCACCGGGCAATTCGAGTAACCCCGTGAGCCCCGTTCTCATCGCCCTGGGACTGACCCTTTTCGCCGGCATGGCCACCGGCGTCGGCAGCATCATCGCGTTCACCGCCAAGCGCACCAACTACCGTTTTCTTTCCGTGGCCACCGGGTTTTCCGCCGGCGTCATGCTCTACGTCTCGTTCGTCGAAATCCTCGTCAAGGGCGGCGACGCCCTCGCGCTGCGCTACGGCGAAGCGCTGGGCAACTGGATCAACGTCGCCTCCTTCTTCGGCGGCATGCTGCTCATCGGCCTGATCGACAACCTCATTCCCGCCGCCGAAAACCCGCACGAAACCCACGCCGAATCCGAAACGCGCCCCCTGCACGACCCCCACGCTCCGCTGCCCGATTTCGAGCACGAGGACGAAAAGCGCCCCAAGGACCGCGAATTCAGCGTCCACGACCACGCCCACCACCACCACAAGCTCATGCGCATGGGCCTGTTCACCGCGCTGGCCATCGGCATCCACAATTTTCCCGAAGGCCTGGCGACGTTCCTCGCCGCCTTGCACGACCCCCACCTCGGACTTGCCATCGCCGTGGCCATCGCGCTTCACAACGTCCCCGAAGGCATCAGCGTGTCCGTCCCCATCTTCTACGCCACCGGCAACCGCCACAAAGCCTTCCTCTATTCCTTCCTCAGCGGCCTGGCCGAACCCGTCGGCGCGTTCATCGCCTATCTCGCCTTGCGGCTTTTCATGGGCGGCACCAACGGGGGCTTTCCGCCCCAGGTCATGGGCATCCTGTTCAGCGGGGTTGCCGGCATCATGGTCTACATCAGCGTGGATGAACTCCTGCCCACCAGCCGCGCCTACGGCAAAGGCCACGACAGCCTGCTGGGACTCGTCGGCGGCATGGTTCTCATGGCCCTCAGCCTGTTGCTGATGCAATGACCGACCGGCTTGGGCTGGCGGTTGGGTCCGGAACGCGCTAGAATGGGAAGTAGGGAAAACGCGAAGACCCCGGAGGTGCGCATGTCCCACGATTCCGACACGCTTCTCCCCGCCAAAAAGCAGGTTCGGAAATCTGCGGCGGTTCACCCAACCCGTTTCGACCTGTTCGAAAACGCCCCCGCCGGCTATTGCCTGCTCGACGAGAATGGATTGATTCTAGCCGCCAACCGCGCCCTGTCCGCGTTGCTCGATTTGCCGGCCGAAGCCTTGGCCCACGAGCCGCTGGCCCGCTTCGTCTTTCCGGAAGACCAGAACGTCTACGCCCGTTTCCGCCGCGGGCTGGCCGAACCCGGCACCCCGCAAAGCTGCGAACTGCGCCTGGAGAGGAAAGACGGGACGCTCGTCTGGGCGCATCTGGCCGGCGCGGCCACTCCCGGAGGCCGGGAAGCGTCCGCAAGCCGCGTCGTCGTGTGCGATCTGTCCGACTACAAGAAATCCGAACTGTTCCTCCAAAGCCTCCACCTCGTCCTGGCCCAGGTCAACCAGGCCGTCGTCCACTTCCGCAAACGCGACGAATTGTTCCGCGAAATCTGCCGCATCGCGGTCCGCTACGGCCATTTCCCGCTGGCCTGGGTCGGGCTGGCGGACGCCGCGACCCGCCAGATCAAACCGACCGCCCACGCCGGGCGCGACGAAGCCTTCCTGAAAGCCATCCACGTCAACGTCAATCCCGCCAGCGCCTTCAGCCAAGGCCCCATCGGCCAGGCCTATCTCCTCAACCGGGTGGTCGCCAGCAACGAAGCCGACCCCGCCTTCCAGCGCTCGCCGTGGCGCGTCGAAATGCTCAAACACGGCTTTCGCTCCCTGGTGGCCATCCCGTTCCACCTCGACGGCGCGGCCGTCGGCACCCTGAACCTGTACGCCGACGCCTCCTACGACTTCTCCGACGTCGAACTCGACGTTTTCAAGCGCATCGGCAACACCCTGTCGTTCGCGCTCGACTGCTTCGAAATCGAAAAATCCCGCCAGCAGGCCGAAGCCGCCTTGCGCGAGAGCGAAGCCCGCAACCGCGCCTTCATCCGCGCCATTCCCGACTTGGTATTCCTCAACTCCCGCGACGGCGAATATCTTTCCGTCCATGCTCCCGATCCGGCCCTGCTCGCGGCCCCGCCCGACACCGTTCTGCACCGGAAAATCCACGAAGTGCTGCCGGCGGACCTCGCCGACCGCTGCCTTGCCGCCATCCGCGCCACCCTCGATTCCCGCACGCTGCAGAAAGTGGCCTATGAACTCCAATTGGATGGCCAAACGCGCCGGTTCGAGGCCCGCATCGCCCCCTGCACCCCGGACACCGTCCTGACCATCGTCCGCGACATCACCGATCTCGCCCCGCCCGCCCCGCAAGCCCGCCGCCGCAGAAAAACCTCCGGCTGATCCGTTCCGGACCTAGCGCCGGCGGATCCACTCCGCCGAACGATGCTTCGTTTCCAGTTCCGCTGCCGCCGCGCGCACTTCCGCCGGCACTTCCCGGCGCTTCCAGCGCAGTTTCCACGCCGCCGCCAGCGCCGCCGCGATGAGGCGCTCCAGCTCTGCCGTCCGCGCGTCCGGCAATTGCAGCGACCCCTGATACAGCACCGTGTCGCCATAGCGCCGGATCGCCCCGCCCAGGATTTTCCGGTCCGCGGCCAGAATGTCCAGCGGCACGGGTTCCACGAAACATCGCGACGCGCCGTCCGGCCCGCGCGGCGCGCCGCGCCCGCCGGATTCCGCCAACCGCGCGCCCGCCACGGCCCCGCGCAGCCCCGCCAAGACCGCCCCGTGCAGCCGCCGGTAGATTTCCGTCGGCCGCAGCTCTCCCGCCGCCGGAAAAACGCAGGAGAAAGTCAGATCCTCCACGTGCGGCACCACGCCCCCGCCCGTCGGCCGCCGCGCGCACGCGCGCGCCAGTTCCGGCGGCAGCGCCCGCTCC
>DAOTNL010000201.1:0-4670 GCA_035450765.1 Kiritimatiellia bacterium
TGCAACGCGCGGCGCGATTTCGCCGAAGCGCTCAAGCCCGGCGACGTGATGAGTTTCACGTTCACCTACAACTGGGTCGGCGGCGGCCGCGGCGTGGACGTCTTTTCGGCCGGCGGGCAGTTCGCCAACCTGATCAACGTGGGCGAAGGCGATGCCTTCAGCGTGAACGGCACGGTCATTTCGCGGGACTACACCCCCGGCGCGGTGGTCTACGTGGAAATCGCGCAAAAAACGAACGGCGTCGAGGTCTACCTGACGCGCGCCTCCGGCGGCGGCGTCAACCTGGCCTACGTCACGAACATCGCCCATGACGCGGGCGCCACGGGCATTTCGATGTATTGCGGCGGCTACGTCGCCGATCCGATCGAAAACAACGTCAACTTCGCGATCTTCATGAACGCCCTGCGGATCGTCGGCGAGGAACCCACGCGCCTGACCTTCACCGGCGGCATTTGGAATCCGGATACGGTCGGCGACTACGAGTTCGAACTGACCCGTTCGGGCGCGGTCGACGATTTCATCGTCCTCTCCAGCGACAACGAGGCCGCCGTGACCGTGCCGGCATCGGTCATGTTCCTGGAAAGCTCGCGGACGCTGACCTTCGAGGCCACGGTGGTGAGCCTGACGGCCGGCAGCGCCAAGATCGTCGCCAGCAACGCGGCGACGGGCGTCTGGGCGGAATACAACGTCCATCCCGTGGCGCCGACGCTGGCGATCGACGGTCCGTGGCAGGTTTATGGGCTGGGCGCGGTGCAATACACCCTGACGCGCACCGGCGCCGTGGGCGACGAAATCGCGCTGAGCAGCTCCGACGAAGGCGTGGCGACCGTTCCGGCCACCGCGACCTTCGGCGCCGGCGAAACCGCCGTCACCTTCCTCGCCACGGGCGTGGGCTATGGGTTCACCTCGCTGGTCGCCACGGATGCGGTCTCCGGCGCCACGGCGGACTTCGGCGTGACGTTCGAGGTGAATCCCGACCAGCCGATCGGCCAGATCACGTTCAATCCGGCCACGGGCGATTTCTCGTTCGAGATTCCCGCCGGCTTCGGCCTCGGTTCGGTCTACGGCGCGGATTGCCAGCTGGTCGACGGCGACTGGGATTGGCAGCCGCTGGCGCAGGACGTCGATTACGCCGTCGCCGACGGCGTCGTGACGATCCTGGGCGATGCCGCCCAGCGCCGGATCATCCGCATCGGCTGGCTGCCGGATTGACCGCGCGCTCCCGATCATGCCCCCCGCCGGACTCCCGGCGGGGGTTTTTCATGCCCGCGCGGCCGGGGTTTTCCATCTTTACGGCGGGGGCCGCGACGTGGGATGATGCCCGCCAACCCGAGGAGATTGCGCACGATGAAGCCTATCCTGTCCGAGCCCGAAATCAACGCCCTCATCTACGGCATGCACGGCGCTCCGTTTTCGCTGCTGGGGATGCATGAAACGGGGGCCAAGAAGCCGGGCGTCGTCGTGCGCGTTTTCCGGCCCTACGCCACGAAGGCGGAAGTGGTCCGCACATCCGACGGCCACGTCTTCGAGATGCCGCGCATCCACGCGGACGGTCTCTACGAACTCTTTTTCCCGAACGAAAAGCCCTTCGCGTATTCCCTGCGGCTGACCTGGTTCGACAAGTCCACGTCGGACCTGGAAGACCCGTACCGCTTTCCGCTGCAGCTGACGGATCTGGACATGTACCTGCTGGGCGAGGGCACGAACTACCGCGCCTACAACAAGATGGGCGCGCACCCGCGGACCGTCGACGGCGTGGACGGCGTGCATTTCGCGGTTTGGGCGCCCAACGCCATCCGCGTGAGCGTGGTGGGCTGGTTCAACAACTGGGACGGCCGCATCCACCCGATGCAGCAGCGGGGCAGTTCCGGCCTCTGGGAAATCTTCATGCCGCACCTGAAGCCCGGCGATCTCTACAAGTTCGAGGTCAAGGGCCACCACGCGTTCCTCGCGCAGAAGGCGGACCCGTACGCGTTCGCCTCGGAGCTGCGCCCGCGCTCGGCTTCGATGGTCTGGGACGTCGAAAAGTACGCCTGGCAGGACGCGGAATGGCTCGCGGCCCGCGCCAAGAAGCATTGGCTGGAAGAACCGATCAGCGTGTACGAGGTGCATCTGGGCTCGTGGCGGCGCAATCCGGACGAAAACAACCGCATGCTGACCTACGCGGAGCTGGCGGAAACGCTGATCCCGTACGTGAAGAAGATGGGCTACACCCACGTCGAGATGCTGCCGATCAGCGAACATCCCTTCGACGGCTCGTGGGGCTACCAGACCATCGGCTACTACTCGCCGACGTCGCGCTTCGGCACGCCGGACGATTTCAAGGCCTTCGTGGACAAGTGCCACCAGGCCGGCATCGGCGTGATCGTCGACTGGGTGCCGGCGCATTTCCCGAAAGACGGCCACGGACTGGCCTATTTCGACGGCACCCACCTCTACGAGCACGACGACCCCCGCCTGGGCGAGCACAAGGACTGGGGCACCTACATCTTCAACTACGGCCGCAACGAGGTGCGCGCGTTCCTGCTGTCCAACGCGATCTTTCTCGCGGACGTCTACCACGTCGACGGCCTGCGCGTGGACGCCGTGGCCTCCATGCTCTATCTCGACTACTCGCGCAAGGAAGGGGAATGGATCCCCAACAAGTTCGGCGGGCGCGAGAACCTCGACGCGGTGGACTTCCTCAAGAAGTTCAACGAGCTGGTGCACCAGGAATATCCGGGCTTCCTGACCTTCGCGGAAGAGTCCACGGCATGGCCGATGGTGTCGCGGCCGGTCTATCTCGGCGGGCTCGGGTTCGACCTGAAGTGGAACATGGGCTGGATGCACGACACGCTCGACTACATGCACAAGGATCCCATCTTCCGCAAGTACCACCACCACCAGATGACGTTCTCGATGATCTACGCGTTCAACGAGAACTTCATCCTGCCGTTCTCCCACGACGAAGTCGTGCACGGCAAGGGCTCGATGCTGGCCAAGATGCCGGGCGACATGTGGCAGCAGTTCGCCAACCTGCGGTTGCTCTACGCCTACATGTTCGCGCATCCGGGCAAGAAGCTGACGTTCATGGGCATGGAAATCGGCCAGTGGCGCGAGTGGCAGCACAACGAAAGCCTCGACTGGCACCTGCTGCAGTACGACTCGCACTCCGGCCTGCAGCGGCTGGCGCGCGACCTCAACGAAATGCTCAAGGGCTTCCCCTGCCTGCACCAGATCGACTTCTCCTGGGAAGGCTTCGAGTGGATCGACCTCAACGACTGGGAAAACAGCATGCTGTTCACCTTGCGCAAGGGCAAGGACCCGAACGACCTGATGGTCTGCGGCTTCAACTTCACCCCCGTGCCCCGCGCGGAATACCGCATGGGCGTGCCCCGCGCCGGCACCTACGAGGAAGTGCTCAACACCGACGCGACGATCTACGGCGGCAGCGGCGTGGGCAACCCGCGCTTCGTGAGGGCGGAACGGCGCGAGTGGCAGGGCCGCGAGTTCTCCATCCCCGTCGTCGTCCCGCCGCTGGGCGCCGTCTATTTCCGCTATCGGCCCGACATGGAAGGGCACGTCTAGGCGCGCCCGGGCGCCGGGTTCCCGCGTTTCGCAAAGGCAACAGGATATGAACGCTCTCGTCCGCAACGTGAAATGGCTCCTTCTGGCCGGCGTGCTGGCCGCCAACCTGGCGGTCGGCGCCCGGCTCTATTCGCAGGAGGCCGCCGCCGCCGAGGAACAGGCCGCCGAAGATTCGCCCTACGAGATGTATACCCTCTTCTCGAAGGTCGTCGAACAGGTCCGCGCCAACTACGTCGATGCGGACAAGAGCACCTACAAAAAGCTGATCCACGGCGCGCTCGGCGGCATGCTGCAGTCGCTCGATCCCCACAGCCAGTTCATGGACGAGGAAGCCTTCAAAAGCATGAAGGAAGACACCGCCGGCAAGTTCGGCGGCCTCGGCATCACCATCGGCATCAAGGACGGCGTGCTGACCGTCATCGCCCCCATGGAAGGCACGCCCGCTTTCCGGGCCGGCCTGCTCTCCGGCGACAAGATCGTCGAAATCAACGGCGACGGCACCGACGGCCTCGCGCTGGAAGACGCGGTCAAGAAACTGCGCGGCGATCCCGGCACGCTGGTCAAGGTCAAGATTTTCCGGCCCAAGACGCAGCTGTTCAAGGAATTCGAGCTGGAGCGCGCCGTCATCAACGTGCCCAGCATCAAGGATACCCGCGTGCTGGACGGCGACATCGGCTACGTGCGCATGCTGCAGTTCGGCGAGGACACCGCCCGCGATCTGCAGGTCGCCCTCGACCAGCTGGAGAAGCAGAAAGTGAAGGCGCTGGTGCTCGATCTGCGCAGCAATCCCGGCGGCCTGCTGACCGCCGCCGTCGAGGTGGCCCAGAAGTTCCTGCGCCGCGGCGATCTGGTCGTCTTCACCCGCGGCCGGGACAACCGCATGGAGCGCGCCTACCGCGCCCGCGCCCGCGACACGTTTCCCGCCGTGCCCATGGCCGTGCTCATCAACGGCTTCAGCGCCAGCGCCTCCGAGATCGTCGCCGGCGCGCTCCAGGACAACCGCCGCGCCGTGCTCGTCGGCGAAAAGAGCTTCGGCAAAGGTTCCGTCCAGAGCGTCCTGCCGCAGGACGGCGGCACCGCCATCCGCCTGACCACCGCCAAGT
>DAOTNL010000202.1:0-4656 GCA_035450765.1 Kiritimatiellia bacterium
CCGGGCTGCCGGAGCCGGTCGGCACGCGCACGCGCCGCTCGGCGTAGAGCGTGATGCCGCCGCCGCCCGCGTTGGTGTGCACGACGGAAATCAGGTGCTCGTAGTTCGGATCGTCGTTGTAGAGATCCGGCAAGGTGAACGCCAGCTCGTGGTTGCCGGATTCCCTCCAGCTCAGCGTCATGGCGTCGCGGTCCTGCACCACGCCGTTCAGGGAAATCCGGAAACGGTTGCGGATCGTCGTTTCGTCCGCGTTCCACAGGGCGCGGCTGAACTCGACCTTCATGACGTAGCCTTCCGAGACGGTATCGCCGTCGCGCTGCGGCCAGGTCACGTTCATGCGGTAGTCCGGCCCGCTGGCGTTCACGGACCGCTCCAGGGTCGTGAAGCGGCCCGCCGCGTCGGCCAGCAGCGGATTGGTGGACGACGAGAATTCCGCCAGCTTGACGCGGATGGTCGCCGCGCCGGAGGCCGGCACGTTGACGTAGTTGAAGCGCCATTCGAGCGGATAGGCGCTGTCGATCAGGATGCTGGGATTGACGCGCTGGGCCTCGACCCACGCCACCTGGCCGCTGGCGTTGTTGCCGTTGCCGTTGGCGGAGCCCGTGGCGGAGTCGTCGTTGCTGGCGTCGGCGTCGGCGAAGTTGTACCAGACGCGCTGGACGGTTGGATCCGTGCGGACCACGACGCCGTAGCGGTTGTCGTAGAGGGTTTCGCCGTGGACGGGGTATTTCACCTCGCCCGCCGGCGGCGCGGCGTCGTAGTAGAACGGCTGGTAGAAGCTGTTGAAGATGGCCGCGCGCTGGCCGTTGCCTTCGGCCGCGCCGTCGCGCTGCAGGAAGGCCCGGGCGGAAATCAGGTTGAAGCCTTCCACCAGACCCGTCGAGACCAGGCCGTAGTCGTTGTGCGGGCGATAGACGGCGGCGGACGGATTGAAATCCGCGATCTTCCAGGTGCCCATCATCTTCAGCTTGCGGGACACGTCGGTCCAGCTGTTCGGGAAGACCACGTCCCAGCCCGCACCGTCGTAACCCTGTTCGCGGACGCCGCTGACCTTGTACTTCACCTGCGTGCCGACTTCCGGCGTTGGAATCTTGCCTTCCGACCACCAGTCGTTGGTCACGCCGCCGCCTTCATCCCAATTGGCGCGCCATTGGAGTTCCACCGCCTTCGTGGTGCCGATGGGCATGCCGCCTGCGCCTTCGGGCCAGGTGCCGTCGGTCGTGTAGTACAAATAGACTCGGTTGGCCTGCCCCTTGTTCCCGATCTTGACCTGGAACCAGATGTTCGTGTCTGCCGACAAATTGGTCAGCGCGGGCCAGAACTGCGCCCAGCCGTCGTCCGTCTGCAGTTCGGGATTGTGGTAGACGAACGCCGGCGCATAGGTGGAATCGAAATCGTTGGTGGCGGTGGACTGCCAGACGGTGAAGCCGGCCTGGCCCACGGTGAACTCGTAGGTGGCGGCCCCGGCGGACCCGATCTGGTTGCGCGCGGCGTCGGTGGAGCCGAATTTTTCAGGCCAGATCCGGCTGTGGAAGGTCGCCTGTTCGTAGCCGAGGTAGACGTCGGTGGTGTCCCAGCCCGGCGGATAGTCGCGCGGATCGCCGCCGGCGTGGCTGTTCGTGTTCAGCGGAACGCCGCCGTTCAGCTTGAACAGCACGTTGTTGGCCGATCCGTCGACGTGCGCGAAGATCGACACGTTCGTCGCCGACGTCACGCGCGGCACGGTATAAAGATAGTTGTAGGGTTTCGGCGTGGTTCCCTCGGGATAGCCGCGGTTGGCCAAGCCGTAGGGGTTGAACTCGGCATCGCCGTCGGGCCCGTCCCAGCGTTCGTAGGAAACCGTGCCGGCCTTCTGGCCGTCGGAGTAGATTTCGATCGGCTTGCCCCCGCCCCACTGCCAGAGCTGCGATTCTTCCGGGCTGCGCCAGGAAAAGGCGAAATAGCCCGCGGGCGGCACCGTGACCTTGATTTTGCCGTCCGTCACCTGGTGGTAGAACTGTCCGCCGCCATAGGAATACTGCCACAGCAGCGAACCGTTCGGGAACGACGTCGGGATTTCGCGGTATTCGCCGGAGTCCCAGTTCTTGTTCATCATGAAGAAGAGAGTCGTGCCGTCGGCGTCGGTCATGGCCCCGTTCTCGCGCTTGTCGCGCCGCTCGTAGGCCAGCACCTGGCCGTCGCTCCAGCGCCCGAACTGGCCGCCGCGCGCGAACGAGTTGTGCAGATGCACCAGGTTGGGAATGCGCAGATCGCCGAACTGGCCGAACGGCCGCGTGTCGGCATGGCGCGGGAACGCGCCGCCGCTTTCGCCGAGCGTTTCGGCCTGCCGGTTGCCGTCGGTGTAGATGTTCGGCAACCCTTCGCGGGTCAGGTTGATCGCGTAGTGCAGGTGCTCGTTGAAGGCCACGGCGTCGTCGTGGCTCTTGGCGTAGTAGACGCCCAGCGCCTTGCCGAACTGGATGCCCTCGACGTAGTCGGACGTCTCCAAAAGACCCAGATCGCGCCACGACAGGTCGTTGAGGGTCTGGTGCGTCTTGGCGTCCAGCAGGCGCATGCCGGCCGCGAAATAGTCGCCGTAGGGCGGCGGCTCGCCCATGTGCTCGCCGAACACCATCAGCGACGTCCGCGGCAGGCTGACGTCGAACACGCACGCGCGGTAGTTCGACTCCGAGAAGCCGCGCGTCTGGTGGAACTGCCACTGCGCCTGGCCGATGTAGCCCGAAGAACTGCTGTCCTTGTCGCCCGCCCACTGCTCGCCGAAGAAATAGGCCGGCACGTGCTTGACCGCGTCCAGGCGCAGGCCGTCCACTTTCGTGCGGTCCACGAGCCAGCGGATCGAGCGCATCATGTAGCTGCCGAGGTCTTCCTTGTAGAAGTCCGGATTGGCCGCAATGACGCCCGCGGTGATGTTCGTGCTGCCGAAGCCCACGTGGCCCAGCGTGGGATGCCAGTCGTAGTATTCCGGGTTGTCCGGATGCCGCACGAAGGAAATCTTGGGATGGGTGTAGCCTTCGCTCGGGCCGAAGTTGGCGTTGGGCGTTTCCTGGGCGATGTCGATCAGGCCCGACAGGTACTGGTTCTGCACCTGCCAGGTGTTGCCCCAGTTTTCCGTGTTGTTCCAGGGGCGGTAGAAGCCGTCTTCCGTCGTCCGCAGGTGGAAATCTTCCGGCAGCATGCCCGGATAGATGTCGATGGGCGTGTTTTCGTTGTAGCCGGGGATGTCGAACGCCCGGTGGTTCATGATGTTGTCGAAGTAGACGCGCAGGCCGAAGCGGTGGGCCGCGTCGATCAGCCGCAGCAGTTCTTCCTCGGTGCCGTAGCGCGTGCGGCCGCCGGTGCGCTGCGGATTGCCGCCGAGGTCGAAGGGATCCCACAGATCGTAGCCCACCGAGAGATCGCCGCTGGCCTTCTGCGGCGGCGGCAGCCAGAGCGAGGTGAAGCCGTTTTCGGCGATTTCGGGAATCTTCGAGTAGATCTCCTGCCAGCTCATGTTGAAGAACTGGAGCATGACTTCCGCGCCGGCGCGCGGCGCCGCCAGCGCCGCCAGAAGGAGTCCGATGCCCAAGATTCGCCGCGGTCCGTTCATGTTCATTGTCCGGTTCCTCTACCCTACAACCGATTGCCCGCCACCGCCCGGGGAAAACGCCGGCGAAACGCTTTACCGGGACTCTACCCGCTCCCCCGCCGGGTGGTCAATCCCCATTCCCTCGGTGGCGCGCGTTTTCGGCCGCGGCCGCGTCAATGCGCCCAGACGACGGGCAATTCGGCCCAATCGGTGAGATAGGCCGGCGATTTGCGCCGCTGGCGCATGCGCCAGCCGTCGCCGCACAATTCGACGGCGTAGCGCACGGCGCGGCGCGCGGGCGCGCGGTTGATCCGGTCGAGCGTCGCCATCAGCCGCGCGGTGCGCGCGTCGTCGGCGGGTTCGGCCGAAAACAACACGCCTTGTTCCAAGCCGGCGGGTTCGAGCTCCGGCAGCAGCACGCCCGCCTTCCGGTAGGCCAGGCCCGGGCGGAAAATGCGCTCCAGGCCTTGCAGCGCGGCGCGCACCAGCTTGCCGGAATCGGCCGTGGGATGCTCCAGGACGACCGTCGCCCCGTTGAAGTAGCGCGGGCCTTCGCGGTCGAAGGGATCCGTCTGCAAAAACGTCGCCGCGGCCCGCGTGCGCAGGCCCTGGCGCCGGAGTTTTTCGCCTGCGCGCACCGCGAACGCCGCCACCGCCGCCTGCACGTCCTCCGCGCGCGCGAGCCGCTCGCCGAACGTGCGCGAGACCAGGATCTGCTTCCGCGGCGGCGGCACGTCCTCCAGCGCCAGGCAAGCGGTGCCGCCCAGCTCGCGGCCGAGGCGCTCCAGCACCACCCCGCCGATCCGCCGCAGGACGCGCGGATCGGCCTCCGCCAGCGCAAGCGCGCTGGCGAAGCCGAGGCGCCGCACCCGTTCGCCCATGCGACCCGCAATGCCCCAGACGTCTTCCGGCGCCAACCCGGCCAGCGTCGCGCGCGGATCCGGCAGCCGCGCCCACTCCAGCACCGCCCCCGCCGGACCTTGGCCGCGTTTCGCCAGCCGGTTCGCGACCTTCGCCAGCGTTTTCGTGGGCGCGATGCCCACCGAGACCGGCACGCCCGTCCAGCGCTTCACGCGCGCCACGATTTCCAA
>DAOTNL010000203.1:0-4621 GCA_035450765.1 Kiritimatiellia bacterium
GCCCAGAATCCAGAATTCGCCGGCGACGTAGCCCATGCAGACCGCCAGGATCGCGTAGGGCACCGCCATCAGATAGCCGAATCCCGTCAGGCGCCACGGCGAAAACGGCAGATCGAACGCGACGGCCAGCATGCCGACGGCGAACAGGACGCGGACGCCGATCTGCCCCCATTCGTAAAACCACGGCGACCGGCTCGAGAGCGGGAACAGCGTCAGCCACGGCACGACGGGCACGGCGACGATGACCAGGAAACCCGTCGCGAAACGGATCTGGGTCGCCATCTGGAACTGGGCGGCCAACGTCTGGCGCAGCGCTTCCAGCGGCGCGACGTAGGTGCCCGCCAGCGCCATTTGCTTGAAATAGACGTAGGCGATGAGCGGATAGAGCAACAGGCCCAGCGCCAGCCCGCCCAGCAGCGCCGCATGGGTCCGCCAGGAGCGCAGGCCCTGCCAGCGGAAGATTTCGCGCAGGAGGATGAACGCCGCCAGCGGAAAGAAAATCAGGAACGTCGGATACTCCGCGGCGCCCGCGCCGAACAGCAGGCCCGCGAGGAACAAATGGCGCCGCCGGCCGCGATGGCGGTACTGCGAGACGAACCAGGCGAACACGAGCAGCAGCCACAGGTTGAACGCGTCGGGCAGCGAACGGGTGGACGCCACCCAGACCGGCAGGCTGAAGGCCAGAAAGGCGCCCGCCGCAATGCCCGAAATCCGCCGCGCCTGCGCTTCGCGGAGGAACGATTCCCGCCCCGGCTCGTTGCGGATCAGGTAGCCGGTGCGCATCATCAGCCGCGCCAGCAGCGCCGCGCTCCACGCGCCGAAAAGCGCGCTGAAGAGGCCCGACCAGGCGGCGATCCGCTCCGGAGCCAGCGCCGCGAGACCTTTCATCACCCAACCCCAGACGGCCTCCCGCGACGTCGGCTCCGCCAAGGGATCCAGCACGGCCAGCAACGCCAAGGTCGGCGGCCCGGGGAACGCCCGCCAGCTCATCGTCGCCAGATAGAGCAGGAACGCGGCCAGGAACAGGAACCATCCGGTTTGGCGGTCCGTCGGAAATTGCTGGCCCAGGGGATCCTTGTCCAGCTGCACGCGCGGATCGCGGCCCTCGCCCGGCGAATGCTTCAGGTCGGGGCGGAAAAACAGGAAATTGCCGGCGGCGTCTTTCTTTTTGAGGACCGCGAACGGAACGGAGTTCATGGGCGCCCCCGCCGGTCGGGACGGGCGCCGCCCGGCGGGTTCCGCCGGATCGCCAAGCCCGCGAACGAAGGACGGCGCACCGCGCCTCCCCCTACCGCAGTTCCTTGGTCAGCGCCTGCAGCTGGGCCTGCATTTCCGCAGGCAGTTCGCTTTGCCGCTGTTCCAGCGTGGCCAGGAGATCCCGGGCCGCGGCGGTCTGGCCGCGGGCCGCGTACAGCTGCGCCGAGAGCAGCAAGACCTGCGCGTGATCGGGCATTTCCTGCAAGACCCGCTGCAGATCCTGCTCGGCTTCGTCGAAGCGGCCTTCCCGCAGGTTGAGTTCGCCGCGCGTGGACAGGAACAGCACGTTGCCGGGTTGTCGCGCCAAGGCTTCTTCGATCAGCGCCCGCGCCTCGCCCTGCGCCCCGCCCTTGCCGATCATGAGCAGGTACGCCAGATCGTTCAACGCCACCGGATCGCGGCGCGCGGCCAAGGCCGCGCGGTAGGACGATTCCGCCAGCGACAGCTGGCCGCGGGCGTACTGGAACGACGCCAGCATCAGGTTGCCGGTGTAGTTTTCCGGATCCAGCGTCAGCAAGATCCGCACGTGGTCTTCCGCCAGCTCGCGCTTGCGTTCCTGGAAGTCGATGTTGACCAGCAGTTCCCAGGCCCGGACCATGCGCGGATTCATGCGCGTGACCTGGTCGAGTTCGGCGCGGGCGGCGGCCCAGTCTTTCCGGCCGACGTGCAGTTCGGCCAGGAGCAAGCGGACGTCGGGCGAACTCCCGAGCAGGTTCTTCAGGGCGGCGACCGCCTTGTCGTAGGCCGCCGGGTCGTGGCCGTCGGCGGACAGCATGGCCAGCAAGCCCCAGGCCCGGACGTTCGCCTTGTCCGCTTTCACCAGCTCTTTCAGCTGGGCCAGCGCCGAATCGACCTGACCCCGCAGATAGGTCAAGGCCACCCGCTCGAAAGCCAGCGTCGCGGGCGGCAAGCCGGCGGCGACCGCCGCGTCGAACAGCCGCTCCGCTTCGTCGTAGTCTTCGGCGGCCATGGACACGTCGGCCAGCATGCGCAGGGATTTGACGTCCCGCGGATTCTCCTGGATGGCCTGGCGGTAGAATTCGGCGCTGCGCTGCAGATCGCCGCCGTGCAGATAGGCCCGGCCCAGGAAGGCCTTGATTTCGGGGCTCACGGCCTTGCCGGCGACGGCGCGGCGCAGCTCGGCCTCGGCGGCGCGGGGCTTGCCGGACACCGCCCACATCATGCCCTGCCGCACGAGCCAGCCCGTGTTGTGCACGTAGCCGTACAGCCCCCCCAGCGACCACATCACGCGGCTGTCCACCTGCCGGGACTTGAAATCCTCCCACTGCGCCTGGTATTCGGCCGCTTCCGGCCGGTTTTCGCTGACGGCGATCGTCAACAGGTTCAGCAAGGCGCTGACGTTGTCCGGATAGATCCGGCGCGCCTGCCGGAAGGCGTCCAGCGCGCCCGGCACGTCGCGGCGTTCCACCAGCAGGAAGCCCACGTCGTTGGCGACCTTGGAAGCCAGGCGCAGCACGTAGAGCCGATAGCCGTACGCCGGGTTCCGCGGATCGAGCGCCTTCGCCGCGTAGTCCTCCATCTGCCGCCAGAAAGGTTTCTGGGCCGCAAGCAAGGCCGGCGCGTCGATCCGCGCTTCGGCCGCCTCCGCCCGGAACGTCAGCCGATCCGGCACCAGATAGCCCGCCTCGCGCAGCGGATCGGCCAGATCCAGCGCGGCGGTCCGCGCCAAGCCCTCGTCGGTGCCGAGGAAGTCCTGCAAGAAGGCCGAAAAGCCGACCTGGAGCAGCGATTGCTGCCGCGGATCGCCGAAGTACCGCGCCAAATGCTGGCGGTAGATGGCCGAAGTCGTCTGGGGCCAGGTGACGACTTCCAGCCGCTGCCCGCGCCGATACGCGTGCAGGCGGACGTTGTCGTCGAGCACGCCGTTGGACAGCAGCACGTCGCGGCCCTGCAGATCGTCCACGATTCCGGCCGCCAGCCGGTCGATGTCCGTGCCCGGCCGGCCATCCGCCGCGGGCAGGTTCAGGACGCCGGCCGCCACGGCGGCGACGGGGACCAGGACGCCCAGGACGCCCATCAGGGTGCGCAGCGGCTGGCCGATGCCCGCGTTGCGGTGCTCGCGCCGCTGGCCCATCACCCAGAATTCGCCGGCCACCGCCCCCGCGCAGGCCGCCAGGATCAGGTAGGGCGTCACCATCAGATAGCCCATGCCGAAGAAGTGCCAGGGCGACACCGGCGCGTCGAAGAGCGTCGCGAGCGCCGCGGCCAGCACCACGAGGCGCAGGAACGTCTGCCAGGCCGAGTAGCGCCAGGCCGGCTTCTTGTTCCGCAACAGGAACATCACGCCCCACGGCACCGCCGTCAGCGCCATGATCAGCAGGAAGCCCGACGTCTGGGGCGCGTTGACGATCAAATGCCACTGGTCGCGCCAGATATACCAGATCACCGTCGCGGCGGATCCGAAGCCGCGGAGCCGGACCGCGGGATCCTGCGCCAGCCGCAGGCCGTTGACGACGTAGAGCAGCAGGCCCGGCACGAGGCACAGCCCCGTGCGCACCAGCACCCGCGCGTTGAATTCCGCGCGCTGCAGCATGGCCCGCACCACCAGCACCGCCGCCAAGGGCGCAAACACCCACATCGTCGCGAATTCGGTCACCCCCGCCCCGTACAGCAAGCCGAGCAGGTACAGCCGGCTCGTCTTGCCCGTGCGCTGGTATTCCGAAAACAGTCCCGCGGCGCCCAGCAGCAGCAGCATATGGAAAGCGCCCGGCAGCGACCGCGTGGACAATACCCAGTACGGAATGCTGGCCAGCGTGAACAGGCCGGCCGTCGTGCCGGCCAGGAGCCGGGCCTGCGCTTCGCGCCGCGTCTCGTCCGGATCGTGCGAGTCGTGGATCGCGTAGCGCACGCGCATCATCAGCGCCGCCACCAGGCCGACGCCGGCCGCGCCGCACACGGCGCTCAGCAGGCCCGCGCCGAACGCGGGATCGTTCCCGGGCAGCGCCCGCACGAGAAATCCCCACAGCGAGTCGAGCAACGTGGGGCTGGCATCCAACCCCAGATGCCAGACCAGGCTCTTGGCCGGCAGCCCCGGAAAAGCGCCCCGGCTCAAGGTGGCCCAAAAGACCCCGAACGCCACTGCGGCCAAGGCCCAGGGCGCCCACCGGAAAAGCCGCGTCGAAGCCGCCGTGTTGTCGCTGTCGTTCATTCGTCGGGTCTCCATGGGTTCTGCGCGTGGACCCTAGCGGATGGGGTCCGGGAAATCACGCCTAAAATCAACCGTTTCGCGCGCGGAAATGCGGAACCCGGCCGCACGTCACCCGCGCCGTTTCGCGCGCGTTGCGGCTGCGCGCCCCCCCGGCCCGGCACACCCAAACCAGATCGTTGCCGCAAACGGCCGCGG
>DAOTNL010000204.1:0-4609 GCA_035450765.1 Kiritimatiellia bacterium
ATATGAATAGACATCGGTAGATTTTGTTGGACTCCCGTTTCACAACCGTGCCCGTTACCGCGCGGGATAGAGCAGGTACGTCGGGTAGCCCTGGACGGCGAAGGGGGCGAGGAGGTCTTTGGCCGGGGGCTTGTTGGGGACGTCGGCAATGACGTGGATGGGGAAGTAATCCTTCAGCTTTTCGATGACGGCGGGGTCGCGCAGGGTGGTGGCATCCATGAGCTTGCAGGCCTTGCACCAGTGGGCGCCGAAATCGATCAGGACGGGTTTTCCGGAGGCGGCGGCTTCGCGCAGCAGCGCGGCGAAGGCTTCGGGGGCATCGCGGCCGAAATCGAAGCGGCGGAAAACGGATTCGGTCGCCGGCGCGGCGGCGGTTTCGGCGGGCGCCGCGGGCGCGGCGCGGAGGGCGGTCACGGCGTTCCACGCGTAGTAGAGCGCCAGCAGCAGGATCAGGACGCCGAAGGCCTTTTTGACTTTTTCCATCCAGGCGCCGGGCTTGGGCAGGACGGCGAGGCCGGCGGCGGCCAGCGGCCACGGCAGGGCCATGCCGACGCCGAGGAGGAACGGCAGGGCGAGAGCGATCCCGATGCCCTGGGCGTAGAGCGAGCCGGAGAGCGCGAGGACGGCGATGAGGACGGGCGCGACGCAGGCGCCGGCCAACAGCGCGGAAATGCCGCCCATGACGAGCACGGCCGGCAGGCGCGCGCGCCCAGCCAGGCCGCCGGTCTTGCGGAAGCGCGAGAAATCGAGCTGCCAAACGTCGAACATCGCCAGGGCGAGCGCGGCGAACAGCACGGCGATGGCGCCGTTGAAGAGCGGCGAGGAATTGATCGCGCCGAAGACGGATCCGGTGAGCACCACGACGAGCCCGAGCGCGCCGTAGACGAGGGCCATGCCCAGCCCGTAGACGAGACCGAGTCCGAAGCGCGCGGCGCGCGAGGAATCGGTGCCGCTTGCGCCGATGATGGCGAGGTTGATCGGAATCATCGGCAGCACGCAGGGCGTCAGGTTCAGCAGGAAGCCGCCGATCAGGATCAGGAGGATCGAAGGCAGGATGCCGCGGCGGCGGTAGAACTGCGCGGGATCGTCGAGGAAGAGTTTCCACGCCGACGCCGCGGCGGGCGCGTCCGCGGCGGGTTCGAGGAAGGCGAGGAACGCCGGGACGTCGGCATAGCCGACGAGGCGGCGCGGCTCGCCGCGGCCGGCCAGCGGAAAGACGTCGGCGGCGGTTCCGGAAACGGCGGCAGCCGTTGGCGGGGCGATTTCGGGCCCCGCGCCGATGGCAAGCGTCACTTCTTCCGGCATGAAGCAGACGGCTCCGGCGCAGCCTTGGTAGGAAACGACGACGGACTCGGCGGCGGGCGCGGCGTAGACCGCGGCGAAAGACCGGGAGTAGTAGGGGCCGAGGGGATCGTCCGGATCGTCCGTGTCCGGCGCGGGGATGGCGATCGGGAACAAGGCATTGCCGTCCGGATCGGCGACGGCGAAGCTGGCGTAGAGATGGTGGTCGGCGGGAAAATCGAATGTCACGCGCACGGCGGGCTGCTCCGCGAAGGTCTCGCGCGCGGCCGAAACGTCGAAGGGGGCGGCGGCGGCCGCGTTTGCCGCGCCGGCCAAGAGCAGCGCGGCGGCGGCTAGGGAAATTTTACGTAGAACGTAAAAACTTTGCGGGATTTTTACGTAGAACGTAAAAACTTTCGCGGCGTTTTCCATACTACGTAAAAAGTTTGGAATCACGGGGACTTGGCGGTTTTGGAGGGGAGGGGCTGGCCGTCGAGGACGCGGACGACGTCGTCGCGCAAGGCGGGGAGGGGTTCGTAGCCTGGATAGGTGCGGGCGAGGGCGCCGTCGCGGTTGAGCAGGAAGGCGGTGGGGATGGCGCGGATGGCGGCGGAGCCGCCGAAGGCCTCGACGAGCCGGGCGTCGGTCGCCAAGCCGACGGGGAACTCGGCGCCGAGGGCGGCGGCTTCGGCGGCGAGTTTGGCGACGGGCCGATCGTCGACCACGACGCCGACGAGGACGAAGCCGCGGTCGTGGAATTCCTTCTGGAGGCCATTCCAGCCGGGAATGGAGCCGCGGCAGGCGGGATCGTCGGTGCGGAAGAAAATCACGAGCTGGACCTTGCCGGCGTACTCGGCCGTCTTGATTTCGCCGGGAAATTCGGAGGCGAGGTTCTTCAGGACGAAGTCGGAAATCGCCGGCGCGGGGCCGAGGTCGACCGGCGGGGCGGCCGGCTTGCGGCCGCAGGCGGCCAGGAGCAGGAGGCAGGAGACGGGGATCAGGAGGCTGGATTTGAAATGGGTCATGGCTGGTTCTCGGTTTCCGCGTCCTGGAAAGCGGGCGGCGGAAGCTTCTTGGGTTTGATGATATTCTCTTTCCGGAATTTTTCCAGTTGGCGGACGAGATTTCCGTCGCCGGTGGCGAGCTTCTTGACGGCGGCCTGGTAGGCGGCCTGGGCCTTGCGGAGGTGGTCGTCGATGTCCTGGAGGTCCTCGGCGAAGTTGACGTACTTCTCGTAGATCTTGCGGACGGCGTCGAAGACTTCGGCGAGGGAGGCGCGCTGGTTTTCCTGGCGCCAGAGGAGGGCGACGAGGCGCAGGGCGGCGAGCAGGCCGCCGGGGCCGGCAAGGACGACGTCGGCGCGGGCGGCGGTTTCGAAGAGGGCGGGCTTGGCGGTCAGGGCGAGGGAGAAGGCGGGCTCGGAGGGGATGAACATCAGGACGAAATCGGGGGAGCGGTCCTGGAAGGCGGGGAGATCCTGGTAGCGCTTTTCGGCGAGGCGCTTGATCTGGGCCTCGACGGACGCGACGAGGCGGCGGAGGGCGTCGGCGCGTTCCTCGGCGGTGCCGGCCGCGGCGTAGTCGGCGTGGTCCTTGAGGGACATCTTGGCGTCGACAACGATGCAGCGGTCTTCGGGGAGGCGGACGACGGCGTCGGGCTGGAAGCGGCCATCGGGAGAGGTGGCGCTGACCTGGAGGTCGTAGTCGCGGCCTTCCTGGAGGCCGGCAGCTTCGAGGATGCGCGCGAGGACGAGTTCGCCCCAGTTGCCGGCGGCCTTGTTGTCGCCCTTGAGGGCTTCGGCGAGGTGGTCGGCCTTTTCGCCGACGGCGCGGCTTTGTTCGGCGAGGAGTTCCACCTGCTGCTTGAGGGCGCTGCGCTGCTGGACGTCGGCGAGGTGGACCTGCTCGACCTTCTGCTTGAAGTCGGCGATCTTTTCGCCGAGGGGTGCGAGGAGCGCGCCGAGGGCTTCGCGGTGCTGGGCGGAGAATTTGGCCGATTGCGCGTCGAGAACCTGGGCGGCCAGGACCTGGAACTGGTTGGCGAGCTCTTCGCGGGCGGTTTGGAGGGTGTCGAGCTGGGTCTGGAGGCGGATGGCGTCCGACTTGGCGCGCTCGAGCAGCGCGGCGGCGCGGAAGGCGGCAATGGCGTAGCCGAAGGCGGCGCCGATGAAGAGGGCGAGGATGACGAAAGCGGCGGTGGTCATGGCCAAGAGTTAGCCGCGCCGGGGGAGGGAAAGCAAGTCAAAGGAGAGGGGATCAATATCCAATATTCAATGTCCAATATCCAATCTTCAAGGGAATAGCCGGGAGCATCGAAATCCCCGAGTCTTCACGCGCCGACGTAGCCGAATTTCTTGAGCATCCAGTAGTTGCGGGACCAGTTGGGCTCGACCTTGACCCAGAGCTCGAGCTTGTGGGGCTTGCCGTAGATGGCGGCGAGCTCTTTTTGGGCGGCGTGGCGGATGTCGCGGATCATCTTGGCGCGCTGGCCGATGACGATGGGGCGCTGGGAGGGTTTTTCAACGTAGATGGTGGCCTGGACGGAGACGGCTTCGTCGGTTTCTTCGATCTGATCGACGGCGACGGCGATGGCGTGGGGCAGTTCGGCCTTGAGGCGGACGTTGATCTGGGCGCGGATGACGTCGGCGATGAAGAAGGGTCCGGGATCGTCGGTAAGCATGTCGGTCGGGAACAGCGGTTCCGCCGCGGGCATCAGGTCCTTGATGGCGGCAAAGAGTTCGGGGAGGCCGGCGCCGGTAGCGGCGGAGACTTCGAACCAGCGGAGCGGGGGCGGAGTGAAATCGGGGTTGCGTGCCTTGTTTTTCTCGAGGACTTCGGCCCAGGCGGTTTCGTAGGCGGCGCGGCGGAGGCCGAGATCGGTCTTGTTGAGGACGGCGAAGACGGGGGAGGCGTCGGCGGCGAGTTTCTGCATCCAGCCGCGGTCTTCGTCCTGCGGCGAGAGGGAAGCGTCGAGGAGCAGCAAGACGACGTCGGAGCCGGTGACGAGTCCGCGCGCGGTGCGGTTGAGCATCGAGCTGAGGGCGTGGGTGGCCTGGCGGATGCCGGGGGTGTCGAGGAAGACGATCTGCAGCCCGGGCTCGTTGTGGATGGCGCGGACGGGCCGGCGCGTGGTCTGGGCGACGGGCGAAACGACGGCGACTTTTTCGCCGATGAGGGCGTTGAGCAGCGACGACTTGCCGGTGTTGGCGCGGCCGACGATGGCGGCGAGGCCGGCGCGAAAGGCGGGAGCGGCGGGCGTTTCGGGGGTGGGGGGCATGGGGGGATTAGGATTACGATTATGATTAAGAGAAAGATTAAGAGTGAGATTG
>DAOTNL010000205.1:0-4545 GCA_035450765.1 Kiritimatiellia bacterium
AAGGTCCCAAGGGTTTGGCTGTTCGCCAATTAAAGCGGTACGCGAGCTGGGTTCAAAACGTCGTGAGACAGTTTGGTCCTTATCCACTGTGGGCGCAGGAGATTTGAGGAGAACATTCCTTAGTACGAGAGGACCGGGAATGACGCACCTCTGGTGTTTCGGTTGTCGCGCCAGCGGCATCGCCGAGTAGCTATGTGCGGAATGAATAAGCTCTGAATGCATCTAAGAGCCAAGTCGACTCCAAGATTGGATCTCCCTTGCTGGTTCGCCAGCACTAAAGGCAGGTTGAAGACTACGACCTCGATAGGGCGGGTGTGTAAGCGCAGCGATGCGTTCAGCTAACCGCTACTAATCAGCCGTGAGGCTTGGCCATTTATTTGTTCGCGGCTCCGCCCCGTTTCGGCGGGGCGGAGCCCGCGACTTCTTTCATGGTTATGAATCTGATTCCGTGTATCCTATGCAAATCCTTTTTTCCTGGTGACCATGGCGCGAGGGCCATACCTGTTCCCATTCCGAACACAGAAGTCAAGACTCGCAGCGGCGATGGTACTGCCTCACTTGGGGGCGGGAGAGTAGCACGTTGCCAGGATTTTTTTCCGAGCCGATCCGTTTTGCGGATCGGCTCTTTTTTTGCGTCCGGCGGGTTTGCCGCTGGCGGTCCACCGCCGGCTTTGCCATGATCGCCGCCGATGCCCGGGGAGCTGGAATTCGAGGGTCGGCCGCGGCGCCGCACGTCCGCCTGGGGGGCGGTCGTTGCCGGAATTCTCCTGATTTTCACGTCCATCCCCTTGGCGCGCGCCGTGCAGGGTTTCCTGGATCGGCGGGTCCGGCTGGACGTCTATCTCGGAATCGCCGTCGGCTTCGGACTGCTCGGGTTGGCCTGGGCGTTGCGCCGGCTGGCGCGCACCCCCGGCGTGCGGATCGGGCTGCGCCTGGGCTGGTTGGCGGGCGCCGCCGCCGGAAGCGTTTGGTTGCTGCGGGGCCAACTGCAGTCCTCCGTCGAGGCCATCCATTTCGTGGAATACGCCGCGCTGGGCGTGCTGTTCTTCCGGGCCTGGCGCGGGCCGGCGCGCGATCCGCTCGTCTATCCGCTCGCGCTCGCCGGCGTCGCGCTGGTCGCGTGGACCGACGAATTCCTGCAATGGCTGATGCCGGGACGCTTCTGGGACTTCCGCGACGTCCGGCTCAACGTGCTGGCCGGCGTCGTGGGCTTGCTGTTCGCGGCGGGCGTCGCCGCGCCCGGATCGGTTCGGCTGCCGATCGCCCGCCGCTCCGTCCGGCGGCTGTGCGCGGTGCTCGGCGCGCTCGTGCTGCTGCTGGGATTCGCGGTTTCCGCCACGCCCGCGCGCGTGGACGTCGTGGCGGCGCGCGTGCCGGCCTTGGCCTTCCTGCGCAACAACGAAAGCCGTCTCGCGGAATACGGGCGGCGCCACGTCGATCCGGAGATCGGCACCTTCCGGTCGCGTTTCGCTTGGGCGGACCTGCGGCGACTGGACCGGGAACGCGGCGCCGAAGTCGGCGCCGCGTTCGCTGCCGGGTCGCTGCCGGATCTGCGGGAGTATCGCCGGAACCACGTGATTTCGGCCGATCCGTTCCGGTTCGAGTTCTATCGGCATTTGCTCCAGCGGGACCATTACTCGGCCGCGGCCGGGCAATACCGGTCGACCGATCCGGAACGTTTCCGGCACCATTGCACCGTCGCCGCGCGGGAAAACCAGATCCTGGAGAAGTATTTTCCGCGGGCCCTGGCGGCGTCGGGGCGCGTCTGGGACGCCGCCCGGCGCGCGCGGTGCGCCGATTTCGCCGATCTGGATCGGCCCTATTTCAGCGAGGTGCAGAATCATCTGATCGTGTCCGCGCCGGAAACGGTCTGGCAGGGGCTGCTGCTGGCCCTGCTGGTCGGCGTCGGGGCCGGCTACGTCCGCTGGGGGCGCGAACCGCGCGCGGCCGTTCCGGATTGACCGCCCGCGGCGGAATTTCCATGATGGAAAAAACTGGCGCAGGTCGAACCTGCCGGAGGCGACGATGAGACGAACGACGTGGTGGGCCGGGGCGATGGCGGGAATGCTGGCGGGGTGGGCGACCGCCGCGGAAACGAACGGGCCGGCCGGCCATCCGCTGGCGGCGGCGGTCAAGGCGCAGGCGGACGTCCGCTGGTGGGCGCAGGTGAACCGCGCCGCGCTCTATGCCGACAACGGGGCCGAATCCGAGTGGTTCCACGTGGACAACGACAGCATGCCGTCGCGGTTCGGCGTGGCCGGCGACTACAAGCCGGAGGTCTGGGGCGGGTGGACCTTTGGCGGACAGATCGAACTGGGATTCAAATCCGACAATTCCTGCGAGGTGGCGTTCGGCGGGCCCGATCCGGAATTCAAGGTGGACGGCCGCAAGATCGAGGCGTACGCGAAAAACAAGAAATACGGCGCGCTCTCCGTGGGGCAGGGCGACATGGCCTCCAACGGCACGGCCGAAGAGGATCTGAGCGGCACCTACGTGGCGGCCTACAGCCAGGTGCGGTTCGCCGCCGCCGGCTTGGCCTTCGCGCCGCGCGAAGCCGCGCCGTTGCCGGCCGCGGACGAAGCGGCCGGAACGAACGTGCCGCCCCGAGCCCCGACGGTCAAGGAGGTCTTCAACAACTTCGACGGCCTGCACCGCGACGATCGGATCCGCTACGACGCCCCCGTCTGGCGGGGCTTGGCAGCGTCCGTATCCGTTGCGGGCGAGGAAAATTTCGATGCGGCCCTGCGGCATTCCCTGGCGCTCGGCGCGCACAAGCTGGCTTCCGCCGTGGCGTTTGCCCGCAAGGGCGCCGGCGTCGATCAATACAGCGCGTCCTGCTCGCTGCTGCTGGGCTGCGGCTTGAATTTCACCGCCGCCATCGGCGGCCAGGACGTGGAGGACGAGCGATCGCCGCTCTCGGTCTACGGCAAGCTCGGCTACAAGCTCGATTGGTTCTCCGCCGGCCCGACGATGCTGGCCGTGGATTACTCGCGCAACGAGGACATTTCCCAGTCCGACGACGTGGCGGAATCCTATGCCGCGGTCGTCGTCCAGCGCCTCGAACCGCTCAATGCGGAACTCTACGCCACGGCCCGCAACTACGTCCTCGACCGCGAAAACGCGGACTACGACGACCTGTTCGTGTTCATGAGCGGCGTCAATCTCCGCTTCTGATCCGGACTTTATTCGAACGCTTCTTTCAGCACGTCTTCGGCGGATTCGCCGAGGACTTCGGCGCCGCGGCGGACGGGGTCGGTCTTGGGGCGGATGGGGACGGCGGCAGGCGTCGCGGAGTCTCCATGGGTGCGGAGGATTTCGAGCGTGCGCTGGACTTCTTCTTCTGACAGTCCTTGCCGGCGGAGGCGCTGGGCCAATTCCTGGTGCCAGCGCACGTCGTAGCGCAGGTCGGGATGCTCCAGCGCGACGGTGCGGGCCCATTCGTTGGTGGCGGTGACTTCGCGGATTTTTTCGCCCTCCTGGTCGTGCAGCCGCATGCGGCGTTCCTCCGCCGCTTGGCTCGCGGCTTTCATGGCGCGGCGATATTCCGCCTGTTGCGCCCGTTCCTGGCGGTCGATTTCTCGCCGTTCTTTTTCGAAGGAATCCGTTTCGCGCAGCAGCAGCGCGCCCCATTGGGCCAATAGATCCAGCTCCGCCGCGGTGGGCGGGCGGTCGCCCGGCGTTCGGCCGGAGGCCACGACGGTGACCCAGAAGCCGTCCACGCGGGATTCCGCGGGTTTTTGGCCGACGAGGGCAAGGGGCGGGGCGACGGCGGTGTTCCAGGCGATGCCGACGGCGGGCAGTGCGATGGTGTTCACGCCGAGGTTCCAGGTGCCGGCGACGGCGGAATCGAGCGCGTGCCAGGCCGGCACAACGGCGAGGCCGCTGGCGAGGCCGCCAGCGGTGCCCGCCGCGCCCAGCGCGCCGCGGAAGGCGGTTTCCACGCTGGCTTCCATGAACGCCCACGGATAGGCCAGCCACCAGCCGAACACGCGGCGTTCCGTGCGTTCCTGGGCGACCGAAAAATGCCGGCCCCAGGCGCGCGGAATGCCTTTGACGGTGAAGCCCAGGCCGCATTCCTTCAGCGCCCAATCGAAGCAGGCGGAACTGCCTTTTTTAAGCATGTGGTACTTGTTGGCCTCGAAATATTCGCGGAAATTCCGGCCGGCCGCGAAGAAGTGGTCCTTGGCGTAGCGTCCGGGCGGGGCGTAGCCGGGGCAGATCCACACGTCGTACCACGTGCCGGACGCATCCTGGATGCGCCCGAGGCCCATCAGCTGCTTCTTCTGCTGCCACGATAGGAAATATCCGGGATCGTCGGCCTGCGCAAAAGCGGCGAAGCCAAGAAAAAGAGCCAAGCCGGTTGCCGGCAACGTCCATCGCGTCATGTTCGGACTCCTTGGGAGAGCCTCCGTCAGGAGGCGGGTTCCACGCGGAGCAGTCTAGCGGCCCGTTTTCGGAAGGGCAAGACCGGGCAAAGAGTCTCACGCCAAGGCGCATTGCCTCAAAATACATGACACCGAAGGATCCGCAGGTCGAGGGGGAGGA
>DAOTNL010000206.1:0-4523 GCA_035450765.1 Kiritimatiellia bacterium
GCCCGAAGAGGGCGTGGAAGTGGTGAAGGCCTGGCCGTTCCGGTTGCCGATCCTCGGCATATTCGCCCGCCTGGCGGGTTTTCTGAACGTCGAAAAGATGGCGCCCGAGGAATTCCGGAAGGCCGTGGAGGAGTTGCTGGGGGAGGGCTATTCCATCGTGGTGTTTCCCGAAGGCACCCGCTCCGGCAGCCGGCAGGTCGGGCCGTTCCACGGGGCGATGTTCCGCCTGGCGCTCGAGCTGCGCGTGCCCTTGGTGCCGGTCTGCATCGTCGGCAACGAACGGACGCCGGCCAAGGGCTCCTGGATCCTGGAGCCGGCGACCGTGCGGATGCGGTGCTTGCCGGAACTGGCCTGGAACGAGTTTAGCCACATGTCGCCTTATCAGTTGAAAAACCACGTGCGCCAATTGATCCAGGACGAAGTGGACCGCATGGGAGCGACCGCATGAAGCCGTTGCCGCAAGACTTCGAATTGGCTTTCCGTTCCGCCGACGAAATCCAGGCCGCGCAGGAACGGCTGTTGGCCGCGCATCTGCGCCAGTGCGCCCGGGCGCCGTTCTACCGGAAGGCGCTGGCCGGCGTGGCCAAACCGACGCTCCGCCGCTTTCCGCTTGAGGCGCTGCGCGACTTGCCGCTGACGACCAAGGCCGATCTGGAGGCGTGCAACGACGATTTCCTCGCCGTACCGCCGGAGGCGGTGCGCGACATCGTGCAGTCGTCCGGCACGACGGGCCGACCGACGCGGGTCATGTACACGGCGCGGGATCTGGAGCGGCTGGCCTACAACGAGGCGGTCTGCTTCAAGGGCTGCGGCATGGGGCCGGGGGACCGCGTGCTGCTGACCTGCACGCTGGACCGCTGCTTCGTCGCCGGCTATGCCTACCACCTCGGCGCGCAGGCGGTCGGTGCGTGCACCATCCGCAGCGGGCTCAATCTGGCGGAAGGCCACGCGGCGGTCATCGCCCTGCAAAGCCCGACCTTCGTGGTGGGCGTGCCGGGGTTCCTGCGCAAGCTCGGCAAGCACCTGCACGATCTGGGTCGGCCGCCGCAGGGCATCCGCGGCCTGATCTGCATCGGCGAACCGCTGCGCGACGCGGAGCTGCGCCCGACGGCGCTCTCGCGGGATCTGGAGCGCCTGTGGGGCGCGCCGGCGTATTCGACCTATTCCTCGTCCGAAATCGTGACGTCCTTCTGCGAATGCGCCGCGCGGTGCGGCGGCCATGCCGCGCCCGATCTGGGCATCGTGGAAATCGTGGATGCGGACGGGAACGTCCTGCCGCCGGGCGAGACGGGCGAAGTGGTCGTGACGCCGCTGGGCGTCGAGGGCATGCCGCTCGTCCGGTTCCGCACGGGCGACGTCGGCTATCTGGCCGTCGCGCCGTGCGCGTGCGGCCGGCGGACGCCGCGGCTGAGCCCGATCCTGGGCCGCCGCGCGCAGATGCTGAAGATCCGCGGCACCACGTTCTATCCGGCCACCGCGTTCGAGGTGCTCAACGACGTGCCCGAAATCGGCGAGTACTATCTCCAGGTCGAAACGACGGGCGGGGAAGACCAGGCCAGCGTCCACCTGAGCCTCAGCCCCGACCGTCCCGAGACGCGGCGCAAGATCGAAGACCGGCTGCTGGCGCGCCTGCGCGTGCGGGTCCAGCTCTGCGTGGAGCCGGAAGACGAGGTGCGCCGGCGGGTCTACGTGGCCCATTCGCGCAAACCCATCCGGTTCATCGACCGGCGGGAATCCGTCGCGGCAAAGAAGGCCTGACCATGGAAATCCTGGCCATCCAAGCCAACGAAGCCCGCGTGCGTTTTCCGGCCGGCGCGGCCTACTTCGCGGGGCATTTCCCCGGCCAGCCCGTCGTGCCGGGCGTGGTGTTGATCGATGCGGCGGTTCGGATCGCGGCGCGGGCCACCGGCCGCCCGTTGCGCTTGTGCCGGTTGGCCAATGCCAAGTTCGTCCAGGCGGTCGGCGCGGATCAGGAAGCCGTTTTTAGTTTTTCCGTCGCGCCGGACCCGGCGCGCGCGGAGCGGCTCAAGGTTTCCGGCAAATGGAGCCGGGAAGGAGCCAAGATCGCCGAAATGCAGTTCACGGCGGCGGATGAAGGAGAACCCCATGGCCCGTAGGCGCGAACAGGCGATGTCGTTTCCGGTCGAGCCGGCCTATCCGCCGATCCAGGCCGCGGTGCAGCACCGGGTCGGGTTTTCGGAAGTCGATCCCATGCGGATCGTCTGGTTCGGGCGCTACGCGACGTTCTTCGAGCAGGCTTCGGCGGCGCTGCGCGACCGGTGCGGACTCTCGCACGAAGATTTCTTCCGCGCGGGCATCCAGCCGCCCATCGTGCGCTATGAAGTTGAATATCTGCAGCCGTCGCGCTTGGACGAGCAGCTGACGATCGTGGCCCGCCTGCACGGGACCGAGGCGGCGCGGCTGAACACCAGCTATCAGGTCTTCGGTCCGGACGGCGCGCTGCGCGTGGCGGCGCGCACGGTGCAGGTGTTCACGGACGGTCGCACGGGTTCTGTCTGCTTCGTGCCGCCGAAAATCTGGCTCGATTGCCTGGAGCGCTGGCGGAAAGGGGAATTCGCGTGCCTTCAGGTCTAGAGCCCGTCTGCATCGTCGCGCAGGAGCTGCTTTCCGCCTATGGGCGGGGCGTGGCGCGCGGCGCGGACGGCTTGCTGGCCGGCCAAAGCGCCTTGCGTCCCGCGGCGGGACCGGGGTGGCCCGCAACGGCAACCGCGCAATTTGCGGGCCAAATTCCGGCGGACGAACTGGATGTCGCCGGCGCAGGCCGGTTCGCGGCGTTGTTGCGCGCGGGGATCGCGGGAATGGAAGTGCCGGCGGATGCGCCCATCTATCTGGCCACGACGGCGGGCGCGATCGACGAACTGGAAGCGGCCGTTTTCGCCGGCGCGGAATTCGCCGGGCAGGGCGGTTTCTCGCGCCTGCATGGACTTGCCGCGGCGGCGTTTGGCGTGGTGCCAGAGCGGATCCAGGTCGTTTCCTCGGCGTGCGCGTCATCGACGGCCGCGCTGGCGCTCGCCGCCGGCGCTATCCGCCGCGGCGAAACCGAATGCGCGCTCGTGGTCGGCGCCGATATCGTGTCGGAATTCGTGCTGGCGGGATTTGCGGCGCTGATGGCGTCCGATCCGTCGGGGGCGCATCCGTTCGACGCGGACCGCAAGGGGGTCGCGCTGGGCGAAGCCTTTGCCGCGGCCTTGCTGATGCGGGCCGGCCGGGCGGCGCGCGAGGGCCGGCCCTGCCTCGGCGCGGTGGCCGGCTGGAGCCTGACGTGCGACGCCAACCACCTGACCGGCCCCTCGCGCGACGGCGCGCCGCTGGCGGAAGCGATCCGCGGCGCATTGGACATGGCGGGGGCGGCGCCCGTCGACGTGGCGGCCCTCTGCGCGCACGGGACGGGGACCGTCTACAACGACCAGATGGAGATGCTGGCGTTCCGGCGCGTCTTCGGCGAGCAACCGCTCCCGACGTTCTCGGTGAAGGGCGGCACGGGCCACCTGTTGGGAGCCGCCGGTTTGGCCGAGGTGCTGCTCGCGCTGGAATTCCTGCGGCGCGGCCGGATCCCGCCGACGGTGGGCTTGCGCCGCGCCGCGGACGATGCGGTCGGCTGGGTTTCCGCGGAAGCGCGCCCGGTGCATTCCGCCGGCCTCGCCGTTTCCACCAATTCCGGCTTTGGCGGAACCAATGCCGCCGTGGCCCTGACTCTGGCGCCGCGCTGGAGGCCGGCTCCGGCGGGGAAAGAAGCACCGCATCGGCTTGGCAGCGCCTGGATATCCTCGGCCGCGGCAACATCGGAGGAAGCCGGTTCCTTGCCCCGCAATTTCAGCCGGTTCAATCCCGGCGTTCGCCGGGCCTATTTCGCGGTTCGCCGGGCTTTGGCCGCGGCGGGGCTGGAGGGCGCCGCCAAGCTCATCGGCTTGATGGCGTGCGACCGGGCCGGCAGCGAGCAAGCCAATTGGGCCTATTTCGCCGACTACGTGAATTCGGGGCGGACGTTGGCGCGCGGCCAGATGTTCGCGTATACTTTGCCGACCGCGATCGCGGCGGAATGCGCCATCGCCTGCCGGCTGACGGGCCCGTTGCTGTCCGTGGCGGACGCGGGCGGCTCGCTGCGCGCCGCCGAGCAGGCCGCGCGCGGCCTGCTGGCGGACGGTTTGTGCGATGCGGTCGTTTTGCTTTCGACGGATTCCGCCGAAGCCCGCGCGGCGGCGTGGGGCTTTGCGGGATCCCAACCCAAGGATAATCCATGAATTTGAAGCTGATCTATCCCCGCTGGCCGAAACTGCAGCACCAGACCGAATTCCATCTGCCGCCGCACGGACCAGTGTGCTTCGCGGCCACCTTGCCGCCGGACGTCCAGATCGCTTTCGTCGACGAGAACGTGGATCCGCTGGACCTGAACGACCAGCCCGATCTGGTGGCGATGTCGGTCATGCTGACCTGCCAGATTCCCCGCGCCTGGGAAATCGCCGACGCCTATCGCGCGCGCGGCATTCCCGTGATCTTCGGCG
>DAOTNL010000207.1:0-4504 GCA_035450765.1 Kiritimatiellia bacterium
CGGAAGCGGCCACGACGGAAGCGGCCAACGCCGCACCAACCAAACCCCACATCCATTTCTTCATGACCACTCCGTTTTTGCGCTTTTAAAATCGCGGAAGAGAGGCTGCACTACGCAGACCTACTTACAACGATAGAATCTACTCCTCCCTCTGGCGCACGCAAGATTTTTCTTGAACGAATTTCAAACAATATTTCCGAGTAAAAGGCTTTTCTCCGGCATGAAGTTGCGCGGATTTTCCGCCCTGACGGCAAGATCTACACGAAAAGCCGGCTGCGGATCCCCGTTGGACATTGGATATCGGATATCGAGCCCCCGCCTCCCCTCTATCCCCTGTTTCCTGTCCCCTGTCTCCTGCCTCCTGATCTCCGCCCTCCGCCCTCGGACCTCCGACCTCCTCCCCCTGATTCCAGACTGGCCCTCGGGCGGTCCCCGTCCTAGAATGCCGCCCGATTTGCCGCCATGGACGTCGCACCTGCCAACCGCTCCCCGGCTCCGCCGGATGCCGCCGACCGCATGGGCACCGATCGCATCGGGCCCCTGCTGATCCGCTATTCCGTGCCGGCGATCGTGGGGATGCTCGTCAACGCGCTCTACAACGTCGTGGACCGGATGTTCATCGGCTACGGCGTGGGGGCGCAGGGCATCGCGGCCGTCACGATCAGCTTTCCGCTGGTGATGGCGATGGTGTCGTTCTCGATCCTCGTGGGCGTCGGCGCGAACACGCTCTTTTCGATCCGCATGGGCGAAGGGCGCCGGGACGAGGCGGAGCGCATCCTGGGCAACGCGTTCGGGCTGCTGTTCTTCATCCCGCTGGTCGCGTCGCTGGCCGGGCTGTTCTGGCTCGACCCCCTGCTGCGCCTGATGGGCGCGGGCGAGGCGTTGCTGCCCTATGCGCGCGACTACGCCCGCATCGTGCTCGGGGGCATCGCGCTGAGCACGACGGGCCACGGGCTCTCGCATTTCATCCGCTCCGACGGCCGGCCGAAGATCTCGATGGGGGCGATGCTCATCGGCGCCGGCGCGAACGCCATCCTCGACCCGCTGTTCATCTTCGGCTTCGGCTGGGGCATGCAAGGCGCGGCGTGGGCGACGGTGCTGGCGCAGGGGCTGTCGTTCGCGTGGTGCTTCGCCTATTTCCTGCGGCCGGGGGCCGGCACGCGCCTGCGCCGGCGCTGCCTGCGCCTGGAATTCCGGCACGTCGTCTGGCCGCTGCTCGGGATCGGCTTCGCGCCGTTCGCGATGAACTTGGCCAACAGCCTGCTGAACCTGATCCTCAACCGCGGCCTGAAGACCTACGGCGGCGACGCGGCCATCGCGGTCATGGGCATCCTGTCGGCGTACATGAGCGTGATCTTCATGCCGCTCTTCGGCCTGGGCCAGGGCGCGCAGCCGCTGATGGGCTTCAACTACGGCGCGCGGCGGTACGGACGCGTGCGGCATCTCTTCTGGACCTCGGCGGCGGCCGCGACGGCCATCATGACGGCCGGCTGGCTCGTCAGCCAGCTCTTCCCCGTGCCCATCCTGCGGCTGTTCGTGGCGGCGGATTCGGAACTGATCCCGGTGGGCACGCAGGCGCTGCGGATCTTCAGCCTGGCCTTCCCGATCATCGGGTTCCCGATCATGGGCGGGCAGTTCTTCCAGGCCATCGGCCGGCCCGTGCCGGCGGCGCTGATCGCGCTGGCCCGGCAGATCCTGCTGTTCATTCCCTTCCTGCTGGTCTTCCCGCTGTTCTGGGGCCTGCCGGGCATCTACGCCGCGGCGCCCGCCTCCGACGTGCTGACGACGCTGATCGCGCTGCCGCTGGTGCTGCGCCAGCTCCGCGAGCTGCGCCGGCGCGAAGCGGAAACGCCGGAGGCCGCCGCATGAAGCCCTGCGACGTCTGCGGCGAGCCGCTCGCGCCCGGGTCCGCCGCGTGCCCCTACTGCGAGGCGCCCCAGGCGCCCGCGGCGGGCGGGCGCGCGGCCGGCCCGGCGGTGCGCAACGTGGATATCGAAGCGGGCCTGCCGACCGTGGCGGAAGCGCTGCGGCGGCTGGAGGCGCAGCTCGACCGCGCGCGCACCGACGGCGTGGGCGTCGTGCGCGTGATCCACGGCTGGGGGTCCGCGACCGGCGGCGGCGGCAAGATCCGCGCGGCGGCGCGGCGCTGGCTGCAGGAGCAGCTCGCCGCCCGGCAGGTGCGGGGCGTGGTCTTCGGCGACCGCTTCAGCCACACGACTCCCGAAGGCCGCGACTTTCTCCGCCGCCACCCCGCCCTGCGCGCCACCGAGCGCACCGACCGCGAAAACCCCGGCATCGCCTTCGTCGAGCCCTAGGGCATCTTCGGCGCTGCCTCCCCCGACGGGGTCGTCGGGGGCTCCACAAACAGGCATCTGCGGCGCGCTGTCCCGACAAAAAAAGCGCCGCGGATTTTTCCGCGGCGCTTCAAGGTTGCCCCGATCAGGGCGTGGCCGTCTCGGTGGCGGCGGGCTCGGTAGTCGTCGTCTGGATGACGACGGAATCGGTCGTGGCGTTGATATCGCCGGTCTTGCCGCCGGCTTCGATCCAGGTGCCGTTCATCTTGCGGCCGGTAAAGACGCCGGCGGCCACGGTGCCTTCCAGCGTGCCGACGATCTTGACAGGGATGTAGGCGGCGCTGATGCCCGACGCCTCGAAGTTGGCGATGATGGAATCGCCGTCCGCCGGCAGTTCGCTCTCGTAGTAGGTCGACTTGGCGCGGTGGGCGGTTTCGTCGTCGGACACCTGGGGAATGTCGGTGTTTTCCGCGCCGGAGGTCGAGCGGATCTGGCTGATCTTGCCGCTGAAGGTCGCGCCGTTGTTGTCGACGATGGTCAGGTTCTGGCCGCTGTGGGTGACATTGAAGGAGTAGATTTCGACGCGCGTGGCGCCCGACTCCGCGCCGCCGCCGGTCGAACCGGAATTGGAAACGGTATAGGAATAGTTGGCGCGCACGGTCCCGGGCACGGTCGGGAAATCGGTCGTCAACGACAGGTTCCAGGAACCGGAGGTGTACTGGACGTTGCCCTGGCCGGAACCCAGCACGCCGCTGCCGTTGTCGGAGAAGCTGCGGATGATGCCGCCGGTGCCGTTGTACAGGGTGATCACGACGGAGCCCGGCACCACGTTGCCGTGGCGCAACTTGCCGGAAAGCGAGGTTTGGCCGGCCGTGAAGCTGCCCTGCGTTTCATTGGCCACGGTGATCGTGTTGGTGACGCCGGGAATCGACGGCGTGGTGGTGAAGTCGGTCACCAGCAGGCCGCCCGTCGCGCCGCGATAGGTGCCGCTGAAATTAACCCAATTGTACGAAGAGCTCCAGCTCGTGGCATCTTCGCCCGTGCTCCATTCGCAACCCACGAGACCGGCGGCCAGCGCCGCCATCACCATGCCGATCAAAGCAAACCGTTTCATCCTGTCCGATCTCCTTGCTAGATGCCCTTATCTTTCGACCATAATCTTTCTGTCCAGCGCGCGTCAACGCCATTCGGCGGACCCGCCGCGGCCGGCGGGTCCGTCGAAGCCGCCGGCCCCTACCGGGTCCGGATGCGGAGGTTCAGGCGACCATCCATGTTCGGGTCCGGCACCTGGTTGGTGTACGTCCCCGGCGCGGAAACGGTGCGCGTCACGACCGTGGTCCAAGCCGACTTGGTCGGCAGGACGTCGTTCTGCTGGATCAGCAGATCCACCGGCGCGCCGGTCAGATCCGAAACGGCATAGACGACCGTGGCGGTGCCCTTGGCGGCGCTGATCCGGAGGAACTGCGTCGCGGCGGTCTTGCCGGTCGGGAAGTCGTTTGGATCGGCGGGATAGGTGCCCGCGGCGGCTTCTTCGCCATCGCCGTACCCGTCCCCGTCCGTATCGGGCGCAAGCGGATCGCTGCCGAAGACGTGGACTTCGTCGCCGTCGCTCAGGCCGTCGCCGTCGTGGTCGCTCAAGTTCGGATCGGTGCCGAGCTGGGATTCCTGCAGATTGGTCAGGCCATCGCCGTCCCAATCGTCGGCGGCGTCGGCGGCGCTGAGCGGATCAAGGCCATGCCGCACCTCGAAGGCGTCGTCCATGCCGTCGCCGTCGGTATCGGCCGAGGTCGGATTCGTGCCGGCCGCCAGTTCGGCGAGGTTGTTCAGCGTGTCGAGATCCGGATCGCCGGCGGCGCCGTTGGCGCCGGCCGGGGATACCGCGTTCAGGCCGTAGCGCACTTCCCAAGCGTCCGGCAAGCCGTCGCCGTCCGTGTCGGCCAGGACGGGGGACGTTCCGCGCACGTAGACTTCCTCGTAGTCGCTCAGGCCGTCGAAGTCGCTGTCCCAGAGCATGGGATTGGAGCCAAGCGCCCATTCCGTTTCGTCGGTCAGGCCATCGCCGTCGGTGTCGGCGTTGTTCTTGATATAGGCCAACGAATCGTAGGCCGTCAGGTTCTGGTTCAGAGCCGAACCCTGGGCGGCCAGTTCGATGGATTTCACGGTGAACTCGACCGCATAAGGCAACTGCGAACCGGTGGCGGTCTTCTTCA
>DAOTNL010000208.1:0-4498 GCA_035450765.1 Kiritimatiellia bacterium
GTTGTAGACCAGAGGACTCTCTTTGAAAACGGTCCAGTTTCAGGGGGGAACCGCACGCCCAGCCCTCACCTTGACTCCTGTTTGGCAGAAGTGGCATTCTCGCAACATGAGATGGGCGGGAATGTTGCAACGGTTTGTTGATCAGCCGGAAACTCGGTTTCATTTTTCCGTTGATTACCGCAACCGCTACGGTATATTGTCCGCAGTTAATTGCTCCCCGTCGGATCAGCCGAAAGGCCTCCGGCGGGGTTATTTTTTCGGGGGTGCCGAGTGATTCTTGAACCCAAAACCAAGAATGCTTTGGCCTACTTCGATGGCCAAAACCTGTTCAATTCCGCCAAGGAAGCCTTTGGCTATCAGTTCCCGAACTACGACCCCTTGAAACTGGCCCAAGCCATTTGTGCCCAGCAAGGCTGGAATCCGGGTGGCGTTCATTTCTACACCGGAATCCCGGACCAGACTCAAGACCCTGTCCGTCATGGCTTCTGGGCCGCCAAGCTGGCCGTAATGGGAACCCGCGGCATCCGCCCGTTCACGCGCCCCCTGCGGTATCAAAATACCGTCGTAACGCTGCCAAATGGCAGCATGACCACCACGATGGTCGGCCGCGAGAAAGGCATCGACGTCCGCATCGCGCTCGATATCGTGAGCCATGCCTTGGAACGGCGCTACGACGTGGCACTCGTCTTCAGCCAAGACCAGGATCTATCCGAAGTAGCCGACGAAATCCGGACGATCGCCAAGCGCGAACAACGCTGGATCAAAATGGCCTCGGCATTCCCCATCAGCCCGACCAGCCGGAACCGCCGCGGCATCAACGGCACCGATTGGATCAAGATGGACCGGGCCCTCTACGACTCGTGCATCGATCCCATCGATTACCGACCCAAACGGTAAAGGGGTCGCCCATTAGAGGTTCCGGCTCCTCCTGAGGCGGATCGGATTGGTTGATCGTTATTGGCCCGACCATAAACCACGAACAAACAACCACCAGCCGCGCCTCGGCGTTACCCCTCTGAGCCGTTTCAAAAACGGACGCCTCATTTCGACCGCCCCCCATCAAATCCCCCCAAGCCCTGCGCCCCGCGCCGTCCCGCCTCCAACGGATGTCGGAACCCCCCACCCGTCGAATCAGGTTGGTTGGTAGTTGGTGGACGGTGGTTGATGACCGAATTGGTTGGTGGTTGATGGGAGGTGGTTGATGGTCGAACTGGACGGACCACGAACCCACAACCACAAACCACGAACCAAAAACCCCTCCGCCTCCCCCGCCCAACTGCCCCAAGACACCTTTGACAATTTAGGACATTCCCCGCCATCCCTCCCCGCATAATGCCTCATTACCTTCCCAATCCGGCAATCTGTTCCAGCCTCTGCACCAGCAATGGAAGCCGCGCCTGGCTGGCATCGTCGGGAAGCAAATGCAACGGCAAGGCTTCGCGGAAGGCCGATTGCGCCAGCAAGCCGCGAAAGCCGGTTGCCACGGCCTCCCGCAAATCGGCCCGCTCGGCGGCCAGTTCGTCGCACAGCGACTTCCGGCCATCGACCACCGCCACGATATCCTCCAGGTCGTGGCTGGCGCGATAGTCGCCCTTCCCGCGGTCCGCCAGCGCTTCCAATTTGGTCGCGATGAAGCACGGCGCGGAGACGACCGGCAGGCGCACGCCCCGCAACTCCCGGAGCGTCGCGGTGTGCAGGGCATGCTCGAACCAGCGGCTGCTCCATTCGCCCGTCGGATCCCGCATCGGCAAGATGTCCACCTTGATTCCCTCGACCAGCCAGCGACAGCGCGGCGCGCCTTCCGACGTATCGTGCTTGAAGCCCGCCTCTTTCCGCAACCGGTCTTCCAGATCGGCATGGGCCATCCGCGTGGACACCTCCGCGATGGCATCCACGTCCGCGGTTCCGCGCGGAAAAGGGATGGCGGGATTGTCCAGCAGGAATCCGACCACGGCCCCGCCCGTAAAAGCGAATTTCACCCCCAGCGGCTGCAGGCGGTTGGCCACCAACTCCAGCGCGGCCAGGTCAACGCGCCGCGCCATAGCCCAACCTCTTGCGGACGATTTGTTCGGCCAGTTCCCGTTCGCGGGCGCGACCGGCGCCGCGCAAGGCGTCCGCCAACACCAGCCACTCGTACAGTCGGGCATCCCGGCGCGCCGCCAGCGGAGCCGACCGGCAGATGGGCGGGATTTCCACCCCGTAGCGATCGCCCTCCGCGTCCGGCCACACGGGCAAATCCGGATCATCGTTCGCCGCCGGGTAATGTTCCGCCAGAGGCGCCGCGGCAAAACCCGTCGCCATGCCGCGGGTACGCCGTCCAGGGCGAACCGCGAGCACGTACGGCAGACCATGAATCAGGAATTCCGCCAGCGCGGAGCGGTTGGGTCCTTCCATGCCGGCCTGCAACAATCCCGCCCGGCGGGCCCGTTGAACGGCCGCATGGGCTTCCGACGCGCTCAGGCCGGTTTCTTTACCGAGCGCAGCAAAGCTTCCCGGCCACCCCGAGGACAGCCATTTCAACACCACAAGGATATCTTGCGACCTTATGTTCATAGTGATACGCTATTCGCGAATAGCGAATACGTCAAGCGTTTAAAACTCTTCTTTCCCGCGCAAGGCGCCCTTCAGATGGCGGATCTGCTTTTTCAGCTGCGGCATAAAGGGGGCGATCCGATAATTTGAATCTGTCCCGGCCCCGCGTCGAATCCCTCTACCGCGGATGGGCACCCCAGGCGGGCAAACGAGGAGGCCCTGCCCTGCGATCCCTATCCTGCCGCGGGAAGACAAACGCCCCAGCCGGAAGAAATGCTCATGGCGGTGGTTCGCCGCCGCGCGCGCCGCCCCCGCGGTCGCCGCCGCCCCCGCCCGGGCCGCCATGCATGCCGCCGAAGAGCGCGCGCATGGAAGTCACTTCGATGATGCCGTTCAGGTATTCCACGAAGTCCTTGGCTTCGCTCTCGGTGTAGCCGAAGTCCTGTCCGATTTCGAAGAAGGTCCGGTCCCGTTCCGCTTCCATCAACGGCCCAAGTTCATCCATGTTGTCGTGGAGGGTCCGCATGAGGGGCCGGCGTTCCTCCCAGGACAGATCCGACTGCATCTGTTCGGACAGGCGCCAGGTCTCGTCGAGCAACCCCAGCATCCGCTCGTACTCCGCACGCGCGGCTTCGTCCATTTTCGCCGTGTCGCGGTTGAGATAGTAGGCCGCCTGTTCGGCGATCGACCGTTGCCGCCGCTCGCGGGCCTCTTGGCGCCGCGCCTGGATCTCCTCGTAGCGTTGGGGGTCCGTTTGCTTGATTTCTTCGAGCCAGACGCCCCGATCGCGGCCGGGCCGCCGTTCTTCCGCGGGCGGGTTGCTCGACATGGCGGCCGCCGGCTCCGGAGCGGCTTGGGCCGCTTGCCGCAACGCCGCGATCTGGCGGTCTTTCTCGGCGAGCTGTTCCTGCAAGCGGTTCACGCGCGACCGCCAGACGTCCGCATCCATGCCGGCGGCGGCGGGCGCGGCCGGGGTATCGGCCGCCGCCTGCACCTGTTGCCGCAACGCGGTCGCCTCCGCCTGGGCGGCGGCCGCTGCCCGGCCCAGCCGGGCGGCCTTCGTCGTGGCCTGGACCGCCACGCTGGCGGCGCCCAGCAGGAGGATGACGCAAACCGCGAGCGCAATTCGGATTTTTGAATTCATCGTACGGCGATCCTTCCCGGCCGGATTCCGGAGATATCCGGCATTGGGCAACGATGATGCCCCCTTTCCCGCCGGCCGTAAAGCGATCCCTTCCCGCGCGGCGACCCTACCAGAGCCATGGAACGAGGCGCCAGGTGGCGGCTTGGTAGGCGGCGTAGTCCGGGTAGGCGGCCCGCAACAGCTTTTCCTCCCGGACCAGCTTGGCCGCCAGAACGGCGGCCAGCGCGATTCCCATGGCCAGGCGGAACGGCGCGGGATCGGTGGCGAGCATTCCGGCCGCCACCAGCAAGACGGCGGAGTACATCGGGTGGCGGATCAGCCGATACGGGCCGGAGCGAACCAGGCGGCCGCGGGGATGCACTTCCGGAACGACCCGCATCTGGCGCAGGGGCATGGCGGCCAGCGCCCACAGTCCCAAGGCGCCGCCCGCGACGACGAGGCCTCCCGCCCACGGGCCGGGCCGCGCGGCGGTCGCCGCCAAGCCGGCCAGCAGGACCAGCTGGCCCGCGACGAGGAGGCGGGAAAGATGGCTCGGCCGATGGACGGCACCCGGGGAATCGGCAGCGGAGAAGCGCGTTTCCATGGCCGTCAACCTACCCGATGCGGGCGGATTGTAAAGGGATCGGAGCCGGGCGGCCGCGGCGTTCCCGGTCGCCGCACGAAAATCCAGAGACTGATGACTACAGACGATGGCCCCCAGACGACGGACTTCTGCGATCCCCCGTCTCCCGTCTCAGGTCTCCAGTCTCGAGTCTCCTGTCTATGGTCTCGCGGCCGCCGCAGCCGCTTACAGCGCGAGGAGTTCCTGGACGTCTTCCCAGG
>DAOTNL010000209.1:0-4427 GCA_035450765.1 Kiritimatiellia bacterium
ACCAGGCGCGCCTTTGCCAACGGCAGGGGGGCGCATTTACATTGTCAATTCACCGGCAGGATAAAACCGCGGCCGGAACCGGGCAAGCGTATTGACAGAAGCGGGCAAAACCCGCTATACACCCCAAACACTTTTCTTTTGGTGGCGAGATAGCTCAGCTGGTAGAGCAACGGACTGAAAATCCGTGTGTCATCGGTTCGATCCCGATTCTCGCCACCACTTTTTTATGCAGGTGAGGATTCCAGAGGAAAGCAAGTGAGTACGGTCCAATCGGTGGATTCTGTCGTTTGGAACTGGCGCGGGGCCAACGCCGCGCCGCGCGGGGCGCCGTCGAGCGCCGCGGCGGCGCTGAAGCAAGCCGCCGTCATGGGCGTCGTCGGGGCGGGCCTGTATTTCTGGCTGGAGCACCGCGCCATGGGGATCGCCGTCTGGAGTTTGGCCGGCGTCGTGCTGGCGGCGGGTCTGTTTCTGCCGCCCGTTTTCGCGGCCATCGAGCGGTTTGGCCAACGGCTGGGCAAGGGCGTGGGCGTGCTCCTGACCTGGGGGTTGCTGGTGCCGTTCTACTACCTGTGCTTCGGAAGCCTGCGCCTGGCGCAGAGGCTCGGCGGCAAGGATCCCCTCTGCCGGAAGTTCCCGTCGGACGAACCCACCTACTGGACCCCGCGCAAGCCCGTCGGGGACGTGGCCCAATACCGGAAGCAGTTCTGATGAACATCCTCGGCATCAGCGCCTTCTACCACGATTCCGCCGCGGCTCTCGTCCGCGACGGACGGATCGTCGCCGCCGCGCAAGAGGAGCGCTTCACGCGCAAGAAGCACGATTCCAACTTCCCGGTGCAAGCGGTTCGCTATTGCCTCGCCGAGGGCGGGGTCCAGCCCGGGCAGCTCGATGCCGTCGCTTTCTACGACAAGCCGATCAACAAGTTCGCCCGCATTCTCGAGACCTACGCGGGCGTCGCGCCGCGGGGCTTGCGCTCTTTCATGCAGGCCCTGCCCGTCTGGCTCAAGCAGAAGCTCTGGATTCCGCCCGAGATCGAAACGGCCCTGGAGCAGGCCGGCATTCCGATGCCGCCCGAGTTGTTTTTTCCCGAACACCACGAGTCGCACGCCGGCAGCGCCTTCTATCCCTCGCCGTACGAAAGCGCCGCCATCCTGACCATCGACGGCGTCGGCGAGTGGGCCACCAGCACCATCGGCCACGGCCGGGGCAACCAAGTCGAGATTCTCGAAGAGCTGCGTTTCCCGCACTCGTTGGGGTTGCTGTACTCGGCGTTCACCTATTTCACCGGGTTCAAGGTCAATTCCGGGGAATACAAGCTGATGGGCCTGGCGCCCTACGGCCGGCCCGTCTACGTGGACGTCATCCGCGAGAAGCTGCTCGACCTGCGGCCCGACGGTTCGTTCCGCCTGAACCTCGACTATTTCGGTTATCTCGACGGCCTGACCATGACCAACCACCGCTTCGCCGAGTTGTTCGGGGGTCCGGCGCGCCAGGCCGAATCCGACCTGACCCAGCGCGAGATGGACATCGCGGCCTCCATCCAGGTCGTCACCGAAGACGTCGTGCTGAACATGGCCCGCCACGCCCGGAAGATCACCGGCGAGAAGCATCTGTGCATGGCCGGCGGCGTCGCGCTCAACTGCGTGGCCAATGGCCGGCTGCTGCGCGAAGGCATTTTCGACGATATTTGGATCCAGCCGGCCGCCGGCGACGCCGGCGGCGCCCTCGGCTGCGCCCTGGTCGCCTGGCACCGGATCAAGGGCCAGCCCCGCGTCGCCGACGGCCGCCGCGACCAGATGAACGGCGCCTATCTGGGGCCGGAGTTTTCCGACGACGAGATCGGCGCTTTCCTCGCGGCCAAGGGCTATCCCGCCGCGAAGCACGACGCCGAAAGCTGGGCGCCGGCGATCGCCAAGCTCGTCGCGGAGGAAAACGTCGTCGGCCTCTGCCAGGGCCGGATGGAATTCGGTCCGCGCGCGCTGGGCGGACGCTCGATCATCGGCGACGCGCGTTCGCCGAAGATGCAGTCCATCATGAACCTGAAGATCAAGTACCGGGAATCCTTCCGGCCCTTCGCGCCGTCGTGCCTCGAGGAGCGGGTTTCCGACTACTTCGAGCTCGACCGGCCGTCGCCCTACATGCTGCTGGTCGCGCAGGTCCGCCGGGAACGGTGCATCGGCCTGGACGGGGCGGAGAAGCTGTCCGCCCGCGAGCGCATCAACCAGGTGCGGTCGGACATCCCCGCCATCACCCACGTGGACTATTCCGCGCGGGTGCAGACCGTCAACCGCGAGACCAGCCCGCGCTATTACGCCATCCTCAAAGCGTTCGAGGATCTGACGGGCTGCGGCGTGATCATCAACACGTCGTTCAACGTCCGCGGCGAACCCATCGTCTGCACGCCCGAAGACGCCTATCGGTGCTTCGTGCGCACCGAGATGGACTACCTCGTGCTGGGGTCCTACGTGCTCGACAAGAAGCACCAGCCGCCGTTCCAGGACAGCGCCAACTGGCGCAAGGATTTCGTGTTGGACTAACCCCCTCGGAAAGCCGCCCATGAAGCTGTTGAAATACCTCGGCGTTCTCCTCAAGGAATTCGGCGAGTTCGCCTGGCACAACAAGGCCTGGTGGATCGTGCCCGTCGTCCTTGTCCTGTTGCTGCTGTCCGTGCTGATCTTCGCCGGGTCTTCGGCGGCGCCGTTCATTTATACCCTGTTTTAGCCGCCGTTTGGGTTTTCGGCTTGCGGCGGCCGGGGACGCCCTGCTAATCTTTTGCTGTCAGACGAGGTCCGACGCGGGCGGGCGGCCCGTCCGGCGGGTTTTCGTCGGGCAAGCAGGAGAGTCGGGAGCATGTACGCCATTCACTTCGTTTGTTCCGCCTGCGGGAAGCATCTGGAAGTCGACGAGGCCGGGGCGGGGCTGGTCGTGCGCTGCACGGATTGCGAAGCGCCGATCCGGGTGCCCGAGCAGGTGGCCAAATGCGTGTGTCCCCATTGCCACGTCGGGGTGCTGGTGGCCGCGAATCTCGTGGGCCGGGAGATCGAGTGTTCCACGTGCCGGCGGACGTTCGCCGCGCATCATCCCGCGGCCGGCGCGCCGCGCGGGCTGAACGTGCATTTCAAATGTCCGGCCTGCGGCAAGCACCTGGAGGTGGACGAAGCGGGGACGGGGGCGATCGTCCAATGCCCGGATTGCGCCGCGCCCCTGAAAGTGCCCCACAAGACGGCCCGGTTCGTCTGTCCCTTCTGCCAAACGGCCGTGCTGGTCGCCGAAAATCTCTGGGGCCAATCCATCGAATGCTCGACCTGCTTCCAGCCCATCCTGATCCAGGATCCCAACGCCCCGATCCAGCATGCCTGCCCGTTCTGTTATTTCGTCGTCATGGTCGACCGCGCCAAACGCGGCCAATTCGTCGAATGTCCGGCCTGCCGCCGGCAGTTCCATGTGCCGAAACCGGAGGTGGATGTCGAGCAGGAAGGGCCGCCGCCCGCGGCGGAATCCCTGTACTAGCGGAGCCGCGACCGGCCCGCTTGTCTTTAGCGGGGATCGAAGATCAACAAGTCCTGCGCGGCGGCGGACAGCACGAGCTGCGCCTGCGCGATGCGCCAGCGGTCGGCTTGGGCGAGCAGGGCGTGGTAGAGGCTTTCGGCCTGCATGGCCGCGGGGTCGCCGGCCATTTCCGTCATGGCCAGCGCGCCGACGGAAAATTCGCCGTCGGCTGCCGCGGAATAGTCGCCGCCGTAGCGGTTGACGCCGGATCGGCCGCCGATCCGCCCGTCGGCGAATTCGGCGGTGACGTCGAATCCGGCGGGGTTGAGGGAACTGGCGGACCACGCGGCGAGTTTCCAGCGGGTATTTTCAAGCGCCGCGGCGCTCGGCGGGTTGTCGCCGGCGGCGCGGACGTCCACGGTCAAAGTGAACGTCTGGTCGGCGGCGGTGATTTCCCAGGCGCGGCGATAGACAAGGCCGAGGACGGTGCGGCCGGCCCGGAGGGGTTCGAAGCGGAAGACATAGGTTCCGCCGGAGCCGATGGCGGACGAATCGGCGGTATAGGTCGAACCCGCGAGGCGCAGGCAGGCGGAATCGATCTGCGCGACGGTCCATTCGTAGCCGGTGGTGGGGTTCCCGGCCAATTCCACGGACAAGGGGGTGCCGACGGCCAGTTCGACGGTTTGGCCGTTGCGTTCCTGGCCGACGACGACGGCCTCGTCGGAATCGGCCGACGAATCGCCGCAGCCCCAAACGCCGACGAGAGCGGCGCAAACGGCGCCGACAAGCATCCATGGTTTCATGGCCCATTCCCTTTCCTGTGCAGGCAGCATAGCGGGATCGGCCGGCGATGGTCAATGGACAAAGTAAATGCGCCTTTGGCGGCGCATTGCCTCAAAATACATGACACCGAAGGATCCGCAGGTCGAGGGGGAGGA
>DAOTNL010000210.1:0-4423 GCA_035450765.1 Kiritimatiellia bacterium
CCGCGGCGACGTGGGACGAATAGCCTCGTCCGTCAGGGCAGCACGACGACGGGGAGATCTTTGCGCACCGCGCGCACGAGCTTGAGCGCGTCCCAGTTCGTCAGACGGAAACAGCCGTGCGATTCGGTCTTGCTGATGTCCTCGGGCGCGGGGCTGCCGTGGATGCCGTAGCCGGGACGGTCGAGGCCGATCCAGGCGACGCCGACCGGATTGTTCGGGCCCGGCGGAATGCGCAGCCGCTTGCCGATGGCCGCGGCTTCGGGATCTTCGGCGAAGAGTTCCGGATCGAACGTGTATTCCGGATTTTCGGCCCACAGCACCACGCGCAGGGTTTCGCCGGCGGGCCGCTTGCTCTTGTCGGCCGCGATGGAACAGGGAAAGTGGGCGGCCAGTTTACCGTCGGCGTCGTAGGCGCGCAGCGTGCGCGCTTCGAGGCGGATTTCGATCTTGGACAGCGGCGGCAGCGGCTTGGAGGAGACGTCGGGCACGACGATCTTCGTGCCGGCGGGCGGATCGGGCCAGGCCGCGTCCGGATTCAGGCGGCGCAGCGTGGCGCGGTAGACGTGGAATTTTTCGGCGAGCAGTTCCTCGATGGAAGAATATCCCATGCGTTCCAGCTGCGAGCGCGCCAGCCAGGAGGACGGATAGGGCGTGAGCGCGGCGTGGTCGGCGGCGGAAACGACGTAGGACGTCAGGATGCCGTTGGTGCCGCCCAGCGCGGCGACCACGTCGTCGTCGATTTTTCCGGTGACCGGTTTTTTGTGCTTCTTCTGCCAGGCGGCGAGGGCTTTTTCGCTCTTGGCGCCCCAGCGGCCGTCGGCGCCGCCGGTGGAGAAATTCTCGCGGTCGAGCCGCACCTGGATGGCGAAGGCGACGTCGATGGGCACGGCCGGTTCAGGCGGCGGCGCGACGACGGGCGGCGGCGGGAGCGGGCGCGCGACGGGCGGCGGCGGCTGGAACACCGGCGGGGGCGGAGTCGGCGCGGGCAGAGGCTGCGGTTCGACCGGCACGTGGACGCAGCCGGAGAGACCCAGGAGAACGAAGAGGCCGAAGAGCGGAGTTCGCGACCGGGCTTTGTTGCGCATGCGCGCAATATGGCCGAGGCGGTGGCCTAAGGCAACCGCAAAGCGGGGCCGGCCAGCAAATGGTCCAGCAGCGCGTTCTGCAGGCGATGGAGCGCGGCGTAGCGGCCGGGTTTCTCCGCCAGGATTTCCGCTTCGGACTGGACGAATGGACCGGGCACCATTTCCACGCGGGCCTGTGCGACGAGCGCGCGGGCCGAGGCGGGGGTGGTTTCGAGATGGAACTGCAGGCCGATGGCGCGGCCGATCTGGAAGGCCTGGTTTTCGCAGGCGCGGCTGCGGGCCAGATGGATCGCGCCGGGCGGCAGATCGAAGGTTTCGCCGTGCCAATGGAACGCCTCGGCCGTCGCGGGGAAACGGAAGACGGCCGGATCGCGGACCGGGAGGCCTTCGATCGGAAACCAGCCGATTTCCTTTTCGCGGTTGGAAAAGACGCGCGCGCCCAGGGCGTTGGCGAGCAGTTGCGCGCCGAGGCAAATGCCGAGGAATGGCTTGCCCGTTGCGACGTGGCGGCGGATGAATTCCTTCTCCGCCGCGAGCCACGGCAGCGCCGCTTCGTCGTTGACGCTCATGGGGCCGCCCAGCGCGACGAGGAAATCGACGTCGGCGGAAGCCGGCAGCGGATCGTTCGCGAAGAAGCGGGTGAAGGCGATTTCACAGCCGCGTTTGCGGAAAGCCGGTTCGAGGGCGCCGAGACCTTCGAAGGGCACGTGCTGGAAAACGCGGGCGCGCACGGCGGGTCAGGCCTCTTCGAGCCGTCGGCGATATTCCGTCCAAAGGCGCTCGCGCTCCGCGGCGGGCAAGTCATGCCAGCGGACGCCGCGGATCGCGCCTTCGAGGCCGGCGAGCATGCTGCGGCAGGGCGGATCGCCGGGCCGCACGGCGCGGATGCGCAGGGCGGCGGCGACGGCGCCGCGGCGGCGCAGTTCGCCCGGCGTGCGGATGCCGGCCGCCGCCAGCAGCCGCGCGACGGTCGGACCGACGTTCTGCAGGTCTTCCAGACGCTCGGTTGGCTTGCGGATCGCCTTCATTTCGCGTCGAGGCCTTGGCGCAGATCGCGGATTTTTTCCGCCATGCGCGCGGGGAGATCGGGGGCGGCGGGGGCTTGGCCGACGACGTTGCAGAGGGTGGAGCCGACGATGACGCCGTCGGCCATGGGCGCGAGTTTGTGCGCGTCGGCGCCGTTGCGGATGCCGAAGCCGAGGCAGACTGGCAGGGAGCTGACGGCCTTGACCTCGGCGGCGTGCTTGCGGATGGCTTCGTAATCCAAGCCGCCTTCGCCGGTGGTGCCGGCCTTGGTGACGAGGTAGAGAAACCCGCCTGTTTCCTGCGCGATCTTCTGCACGCGGTCGGGGCGCGTGGTGGGGGCGACGAGGAAGACGATCTGGATGTCGGTGCCCTCCAGCGCGGCGCGCAGCGGGCCGGCTTCCTCGGGCGGCAGATCCACGACGAGCAAGCCGTCGACGCCGGCGGCGGAAGCGGCTTTCGCGAGGCGGTCGAGTCCGTACTTGAAGAGGGGATTGTAGTAGCCGAAGAGCAGGATCGGAATTTCGGACTCGCGCCGGAGCCGCGCGGCCATCTCCAGCGTCTTGGTCAGCGTCATGCCGGCCTTGAGCGCGCGCTGGGAAGCTTCTTGGATGACGGGGCCGTCGGCGGTGGGATCGGAGAACGGCACGCCGAGTTCGAGGACGTCGATCCCGGCGCCGCAGGCCGCGCGCAAGATCTCGAAGCTCGTTTCCGGATTCGGGTCGCCGGCGGTGAGGTAGCCGACCAGGGCTTTTTTCTTGGCGGCGGCGAGCTTTTCGAAAGTGGCTGTGAGGCGGTTCATGGGTTGTTGTAGGGGTCAGGGTTCAGAGGTCAGCGTTCAGGGAAAGACCCCCATGGCCTCGTGCCATGGGTGAATGAGGTTGGGCCTGGTTCACCCGCCACACAAGGTGGCGGGGGTCCCGGAGAGAAAGTTTTCCACACTGTGGAAAACATTTTTCCACACCGTGGAAAAACCTGGCGGGGCTAGGGCGCACCATGCTCCTTCATCCAGCGGGTGACGTGGTCGAGGTCCTTGTCGCCGCGGCCGGAGAGGTTGACGAGGATATTTTGCGTTGCGGGGCGTTTCTTGGCTTCGCGGATGGCGGCGGCGAGGGCGTGCGAGCTTTCGAGGGCGGGGATGATGCCTTCGTACTTGCACAGGGCTTGGAAGGCAGCGACGGCTTCCTGATCGGTGACGCCCTCGTAGCGCACGCGCTTGAGATCGTGGAGCAGGGCGTGTTCGGGGCCGACGCCGGGGTAGTCGAGGCCGGCGGAGATGGACCAGGCCTCGTGGATCTGGCCTTCGTCGGACTGGAGCAGGTAGGTCAGGGCCCCGTGCAGTTCGCCGGGCGAGCCACCGCAGAGCGAGGCCGCGTGGCGCGGCGTGTCGAGGCCGTCGCCGGCGGCTTCGGCGCCGATCATCTCGCACGGATCGTCGAGGAACGGATAGAACAGGCCCATGGCGTTCGAGCCGCCGCCGACGCAGGCGACGAGCAGGTCGGGGAGCTTGCCGCATTTTTCCATGAACTGCGCGCGGGCTTCGTCGCCGATGACGCGCTGGAAGTCGCGGACCATTTCGGGGTAGGGGTGCGGGCCGGAGACGGTGCCGATGACGTAGAACGTGTCCTCGCTGGCGCCGGACCAGTAGCGCAGCGCCTCGTTCATCGCGTCCTTGAGCGTGCTGGTGCCCGAGGTGACGGGGACGACCTGCGCGCCGAGCAGTTCCATGCGGCGGACGTTGGGCGCCTGGCGCTTGACGTCCTCCGCGCCCATGAAGACCTTGCACTCGAAGCCGAAGCGGGCGGCGATGGTGGCCGTGGCCACGCCGTGCTGGCCGGCGCCGGTCTCGGCGATGACGCGCTTCTTGCCCATGCGGCGGGCGAGGAGGCCTTGGCCGACCACGTTGTTGATCTTGTGCGCGCCGGTGTGGGTGCAGTCCTCGCGCTTGAGCCAGAGGCGCGCCCCGCCGACGTGGTCGGAGAGCCGTTCGGCGCAGTCGAGGGGCGTGGGCCGACCGGCGTAGTCGCGCAGCATGGCGCGGAACTCGGCCATGAAAACGGGATTGTTTTTCGCCTGCTTCCAGGCGGCTTCGACGTCGAGCAGGGCGGACATGAGGGTTTCGCCGACGAAGCGGCCGCCGTAGGGGCCGAAGTGGCCGGTGGAATCCGGATAGCTACCAATCAGTTTATTCATGGGGGTCAGAGTTCAGGGGTCAGGTCTGGCGAGAAGAGCCAATCACGTTCTTGAGCCGCGCGTGGGCTTCGCGGAGCAGATTCTCGGTGGTGGGCCAGTCGATGCAGGCGTCGGTCACGGAG
>DAOTNL010000211.1:0-4400 GCA_035450765.1 Kiritimatiellia bacterium
CGCATCATCGACGACCTGCTGCGGCTGGCCTGGCTCAAGAACGAAGCCGAATCCGTCGGCCAGGTCCCGCGCGCGACCGTGGCGGTCGCCGCGGTCGTCGACGAAGCCGTCGCCAGCTGCCGCGAATGGGCCCGCAACGCCGGCATCGCCATCGAGACCCACGTGCCCGCGGGGCTGACGTGGAGCCTGCACGCGGGCCTGATGGAAGAAGCCCTCGCCAACCTCCTCAAGAACGCGATTCTCTACGCCCTCGTCGGCCCCGTCGAAATCCGCGCGCGCGTCCTTCCCAACGGCCATCTCGAACTGGCGGTCGTCGACCGCGGCCCGGGCCTCAAGCCCGAGGACGCCCAGCGCATCTTCGACCGCTTCTACCGCGCGGACAAAGGCCGCGCGCGCGCCACGGGCGGCAGCGGCCTGGGCCTGCCCATCGTCCAGCAGATCGTCCAGGCCCACCGCGGCACCGCCCGGGTCGAAACCGCCCCCGGCGAAGGCTGCACCTTCCTCCTCGAGATTCCTCCCGCCTGACCGGTTTTTACGTAGAACGTAAAAACTTTGCGGCGGTTTTACGTGGAACGTAAAAAGTTTCAGGGCGCGGCGTCCGGCGCGTCCGGCGCGGAGAGGATGCGGCCCGGGCGGTAGGTTTCCATCAGGCGCAGGAAGACGGGCTCGTATTCGTCGTAGAGCTCGGGGGGCGCGCTGAACTGCACGTGGTGGGCAAGGTCGCCGGTCAGGAAATCGAGCAGCAGCACGCGGCTGCGGAAGAGCCGCGCGGAGCGCTTCACGGCGCGGTGCGGACCGACGTAGGCGAAGTCCATGTGGGTGTCGGCCGCAAGGCGGCGCTCCACCTCCCGCAGTTTGTCCACCAGTTGGTTGAAGGTCTGGTTGGTGGCCACCACCTGGATGGCCAGATCCATGTTGTACGGCCCCTGGAAGACGACGTCGTAGAAGCCGGCCGGGGGCCGGGCCGGGCGGATCCAGCCGCGCGGCGGCACGAAGCTGAAATAGCCGCGCGGATCTTCGTAGCGGGGATCGTCCAGGCCGGCGAGGATGTCGGCCGCGTTGCCCGGGCGCGGGCCGGACGCGACCGCCGGGCGCGCGGCGGCGCGGCGGGCGAAGTTCCGCAGATCGGCCACGAGCGCCGCGAGCGCGAGAGCGGCGAAAACCAGGACGGCGAGGCGCAGGCGGCCCTGCAACCGGACGCGGCGGGCCTTGTCGTCCAGGCGGTGCCGGACGCGACGGGCGGCGAGCGCGTCCGCCTCGCCGGCGCTGGGCGGCGGCGGCTTCACGGGGCGCCGCGCGCGTAGCGGGTGACGTACTCGGGCAACCAGTTCCAGTAGGCGACGTATTCGCCGGGCAGCTCGGCGACGAGCCGCTCGGAGGCGAAGACGTCCTGCCGGCGGGGATCGTCCTTGCTCGGCAGCACGCGCTCGTCGCGGACGTAGAGCTGGGGCTCGCCGGTGGCGACGTCGGTCACTTCCTCGAACTCGAGGGTCCGGTCGGCGGCGCCGAAATGGTCGAACGACTCGTCGAGGCCGGCGGAGGCGATCTGCAGGAAGCGATCGAAGCGGCCGGCGCCGAGGGTGCGCTTCAGCTCGACGTAGAGCTCCTCGCGGACCAGTTCGCCCTCTTCCGCATAGGGCGGGATGTTCAGCACGGTCTGCTTTTCGGCGGGGCGCTCCACGGTAATCTTTTCGGCTTCGAGCTCGCGCAGGACCGAGCGCGTGCCGAGGAAGGCGCTGTCGAGCCGGAAGATTTCCTCGTCGTTGAGGCGCAGGATTTCGGCGAGGTCGGCGCTGGTGGCCAGGTTGGTGTCCACGGGGGCGACGCGCAGGTTGGCCATCTGGTGGTCCGGCAGCGGGAAGGTGCCGCGCACGTTGTCGAGGATCCAGTTGAGCATGTCGTCGAGCCGGGCGCGCAGCTTGGCGTTTTCCATCTCGAGCCGGAACGCCTTGCGTTCCAGTTCGCGGTCCGCGGCGGCGGCGGACGCGGTCGGCGCCGCCGGAGCGGCGGCGGGAACGCGGCCGGCGGCCGGCGCAACGGGTGGCGGAACGGACGCGGCGGAAGCGGCGGCGGCCGGCGCGACGGGAACCGCCGCCGGCGGGACGACCGCCGCGAACCAGGCCGACAGGCCGAGGGGCAACGCGACGGCGGCGACCAGACCGCCAAGTCCGATCGCCACGTGTTTGCGGGAAAAATCGCGTTCCAGCATGGCCGCTGCCCGAGACCGCGCGGTCAACCGGCCGCGGCCGCCTGCATGGCATCCACGACGGAAGGATACAGCTTCACGAGCTTGCCCATGCCGAGCAGTTCGATGGTCTTGGTGATGCGGCGGTTCAGCGCGGCGATGCCCAGGAAGGACAGGTTCTGCAGCGCGATGCGCTGGTAGCGGCCCAGCAAGGCAAGGCCTTTGCTGTTCACGTAGGAAAGGTGTTCGCAATCGAGAACCAGACGGATGCGCGGCTGGTTGACCAGCGGGTCCATCAAATCCTTGAAGCCGTCGTGGGTCATGGAATCCAGCGGACCCGACACGTGGACGACCTGCACGCCATCGCGATTCTCGATCTGAGTTGTCAAAACGGCATCCGCCATGCCACTTCTCCCGTTTGCGCCGGTCGCCGTGATTGGGGTACCGGCCAGCGTGCTCAACCTAGCCAAAGGAAACGGGTTTGTCACCCCTTAAAAACGAATCGGCCGCCGCTTTTTCCGGCGGCGGCCGCGCAGCCAACGGCGCGCATTACGACGCGGTCGCCATTTCGAGCGCTTCTTCCACCGTGGGGAACGACGTCACGAACTTGCCCAAGCCGAGCATTTCCATGCCCTTGAGGATGCGGGGCCGCAGCGCGGCGATGCCCAGGAACGAGAAATCCAGTTTCGACACGCGCTGGTAATGCATCAGCAAGGCCAAGCCGCGGCTGTTCACGTAGGTCAGGTTCTGGCAGTCCAGGACGATGCGGGAGCGGGCCTGCTTGCCGACCAAGGCGTCCATCTGCGCCTTGAACTGGTCGTAGTTCATCGAATCCAGCGGACCGCTGACGTGGATGATGCGGACTCCGTTGCGTTCTTCCGTGTCGAGTTTCAAAATCGAGTCCGACATGGCGTGGTCTCCTGCTGGAATCTGTCTAGTCTTGGTTAAAACGCTATCGTTATCTTAAATTAATATATTCCTAACACATTGGACAGGCAAGCGGAATTTTCGGAAAAACGAATCGCCGTCCCAACTCAGGGCACGACAATGGTTTTGCGATAGACGACGGTGCCGCCTTGGGGCGGCCAATCCACGAAAGGCCGCAGGCCCAGCGCCAGCGACTGCATGCCGAGGAACGGATCGGGCTCCACCCAGACGAACGGCTCTTCCGGCGGGCCCTTCACGCCCGGACCGGCCAGCGGCGGCCAGGCGGAATCGTCGTAATCCGCTGCAGCCCAGTCGCCGGTCGGATTGAAGGCGAATTTCCAGGTGGTGTCCGTACCCGCAAACCAGTCCTTGCCGCGCAGCGCCAGCTGCACCCAGTCGGGATAGCGCTGGGGCGGCGTCTGGATCGCCAGCACGTGGGGACCGGAAGCCAGTTCGAAAGCCGCGGCGGTCGGACGTTCCGGATGGCTGGCCTGCAGGACTTCGCGGCCGTCGAGGAACAGCTTCGCGGGCATGTTGGCATAGAATACCGCGAGGACCCCCTGCCCCGTCCGCTGGCGCTGGATCATCTTGGCCGCCATGGCGACGTCTTCTTCCGGATCCGCGAGATACTTCGGCAGCGGATCGGGGCCGCCGAGTTTCTCGTCCAGCAGCGCGAGGCGGAATTCCAGCATGCGGCGGGCCGGCGCGGGCAGCGCCGCTCCGTGGCGGCGCAGGCGGGCCGCCAGCTCGTCGCGCGCGCCCTGCCAGTCGCCGAAGCGCTCGTGGTTCCACAGCGCCGTCATCAGCGTCGCGGGATCCAGCCGCGGATCCCCCGGCGCGCCGCGGTGCTCCGGCCGCAGCCGCGGCGTGTCCGCCGTCTGCGGCCGGTCCAGATAGGCCCAGCCGACGCTCTCGAAATACGCCCGGCTGGCGTGGTCCGGCCCGCGCTCGAATTCCATGTCCAGCGACTGGGCGAAGCGCGACGGATCCATCGCGTGCACGCGGTACTGCACCGCGCGGAAGGGTTCCTTGACGAACAGGCCGTGCGTCGGCCCCGCCATCACGTTCTGGTAGTACCAGCCGCCGTTGAAATAGTCCTCCAGGCCCGTGCCCAGCCAGCCGGGCGTCTTTTCGCCGTCCTTGCGGAGGCTTTCGTCGCCTTCGAGCGCCCAGTACGAACCGTCGAGGGTGACGACGGAGAGCAGGCAGCCGACGTATTTGCCCTTGCCTTGGACGCGCAGGATCGGATGCGGCCGGCCGACGTCGGTCGGCGTCGTGCGCCGCCAGT
>DAOTNL010000212.1:0-4299 GCA_035450765.1 Kiritimatiellia bacterium
TTTCCAGCCAGTAGATCGGATAGGCGGCGAAGTATTCCCACAGTTCGCGCGTCGCCTCCGTCTTGAAGCCCGCGAAGTAGTCGTCTTCGCGCAGGTAGCGGCTGTACCAGGAGCTGCTCCAGGCCCAGTTGGTGTTGGCGGCGGGCTTCTGGACGAGGCAGTCGTAGGTGCCGAAGAAGAACTCGGCGGCGTCCGACCACTTGCCGAAATCGATGCGGTCGGGAGCGACGGCGATGTCGGTGTCGTTGGTGGTGTTGAAATAGGTGGCCGGGTTGCCGTAGTCGTTCCGCTTGGAGTACCACGCGGCGCGCACGGAGGAGATGAGGCTGGTGGGATTGACGGTGATGCCCTGGGCGTTCTTCAGGCCCATCGTCACGCCCATCTGGCCGATCTGGCAGTCCCAGGCGGAATGGTTGAAGGTGCCGTCGAGCATGACGCCGATGCCGTGGGCGTCGTAGCTGGCGACGAAGTTGGTGAATTCGCTCATGGCCTGCGCGGCCGTGTTGGGGTTGCCGAGGACGGGATTGACCTGCCAGTAGTCCTGCACGGCGTAGGGGGAGCCGGGATCGTAGGGCTGGCCGGTCGTGGCGTCGATTTCGCGCCCGACGGTGCCGATGGGATGGATGGGCTGCAGCCAGATCATGTTGACGCCGAGCTGCTTGAGCCGGTTGGTGCTGATGCCGTTGGGCCGGTCGCCGTCGTCCAGGACCATGTTGCGGAAGGTGGAGCGTCCGGAGAACTGGTCGGAGGTGGCCTCGGCCGTGAGCGGATTGAGCTCGTAGAGCGAGGTGTTCAGCGCTTTCTTGGGCGAGACGACGACGGCGCAATCGCGGCGCAGGCCGTTGTCGGTGTAGTAGTGCCAGGTGCTGCCGCCGTTGATCTTCCAGCGGGCGTTGATGCGGTAGGCGCCGCAGCGGTTGACGGGCAGGGTGGCGGCATAGACGCCGCCGCCGGCGTTCGTCATCGCGTAGGCCTTGTAGTAGGTGTCCAGCGAGGTGGTGGTGACGTCGTCCGGGTTTTCGTCGCCGGGCATCTTCACGTAGTCGCGGCGGTTGAGGTTGCTGAACAGTTCGACGGCGGTGACCTGGTTGGTGCCGCCGGCATTGGGCTGGACGCGTACGGTGATCTGTTCCTGGTCGCCGGCGACTTCGTCGAGGAAGAAGCGCCGCAGGCCGTAGTTGGCGTCGGCGGAATTGCCGTCGACGACGGTCCACATCTGCGGATTGCCGCCGTCGAAATAGCCGTCGGCGTTTTCGTCGCGGATGGACGCGGTCGGCACGCGCAGGATTTCCGTGATTTCCAGGTTGTTGCCGCCGTCCCACATGGCCGGCACCTGGGTGATGAGGCCGTCGCCGTCGTTGTTGCCGTAGACGCCCACGGCCACGTAGAGGGCGGTCGGCACGGTCCCGAAGTTGTCGGCGAGATCGATCACGCCTTCCAGGTAGTTGTAGGTGGCATCGAGGTTGGAATTGGCGTTGGTGCCGCCGACGGCGTTGAACCAGCCCGACCATTCGTTGCCGCCTTCGGCCGCGAGATACGGGAAATTCGTGGGCAGGAAGACATAGCCTTGCTTGGCCCACGGCGCCGCGGTGGCATCGCCGAGGTTGGTGTGGATGCAGATGAAGTGGTCGTTCTGGATGCCCGAATGCGGACCCGTGCCCCACGTGGCCACGTAGAGCTTGGTGCCGCGGACCGCCGCCCACAGCTTCATGCCGTTGTACTCGGCGATCTCGAACGCGGAACTGTCGAGCGCGGCGTCCATGACGAAGGCGGGGCCTTCGGCGCCGAACACGGTGAACTGCCAGTCCCGGCCGTCCCAGGTGGTGCCGCCGTCGAAGAAGGTGACGTCGATGGAGGTGGCGGTGGCGGGCACGTTGTAGGACGCGAGCCAGCTGGCGCCGTTGTTGGTCATGGGGATCTGGACCACGTCCTGCCAGGAGCCGGTGGTGCGCTTCGAGTAGCCGATGTGCATGACGACCTGCGCGGCGTTGGAGAGCGTGCCGCCGTTGGGCACGTAGGTGATCTGGGCCACGCTGCCGGTCAGGGGTTGCAGCGGGAAGCAGGAGGCGGCGGAGGGGACGATGCTGGGGTCGCCGGAGGGTTTCGACGCGGCGTTGTAGATGTCGTACTTGTAGACGTTGCCGTCTTCCATGAAGCCGGCGTAGACCTCTTCGTAGTTCGAGAAGCCGTCGCCGTCCATGTCGCCGCGGTCGTCCCACTGGGAGGAGTAGAACGTGGAATGGTTGTAGGGGTTCAGGCGGGTCCAGGTCTCCCACGATTCGGGGATGAAGTTGTTGTTGGAATCGCCGGGCCAGGGCTGGTCGGGCCCGGGGGCGCCCTGGTCGAAGTAGGGCATTTCGACGTTGTCGGGCAGGCCGTCGCCGTCGGAATCGATGTGGTTGGCGCCGTAGAGGTTGAAGACCACCCGGCGGACGACGCGGCTGGTCACGCCGCCGTCCACGCGTTCGGCCTCGAAGTAGTGCGGGCCGTTGATGAAATTGCCCCACAGGCGGTTGGTGACCACGCGGCCGGCGTTGTCGCGCTGGACGACTTCGCCGTTGAACACGTTGGTGCGGCTGCCGCCGTTGAACGGCAGCTCGTAGCCGTCCCAGTAGAGCCGCAGGGAGCTGTAGGAATCGCTGCCGCCGGTGACGACGGTCTTGAAGAAGGGCACCATGTTCGTGGAGTTGGCGACGTGGCTGAGGCCGATGCCGTTGGCGTTGTCCACGATCTGGAAGACGCGGACGGTGGTGCTGGTGTTGATGATCTGCCGCGGGCTGGCGTAGTTCGCCTCGGTGGCGACGACGGTCGCGGTGTGCGTGCCGGCCGACAGACCGGTCACGGGGAACTTCCACAGGCCCTTCATGATCTGGTCGGCGGGCTGGGCGGCGCCGCCGTCGAGCGCGACCGTCATGCCGTAGGCCGTGTAGTCCGCGTTGGTGATCGTCAGGACGAATTCGCCGGTCATGGCCTGGTTGGGACCGACGTTGAAGCTCACGTCGGGCCCGCGGCGGTCGACGTAGATCGCCTTGGACTGCGTGTTGTAGATGGCGGAATAGGACGGATCGCGCTGGGTGAAGGCGCGGGCCTTGACGACGTGGAGGCCTTCCGCAAGGTTGGTGGTGGAAATGGTCAGCGCGTAGTTCGTGGCGTTCACGCGGTCCATGTTGTGGAAGCGGCCCGAGACGCGGCCGCGGCCTTCGTCGAAGAAGTTGGTAACGGGCAGATGGATGCCGTTGCCCCATTGCAGCATGACGTTGTCCACGGTGATGCCGGCGGGCACCTGCGTGACGAACACGTCGAGCGTGGCGGCGTCGGCGGTGATGCGGGGCAGGTACTGGGTGGTCGTGGCGGCATGGGTGCCGCCCGGGACGGTCCAGGTGACGGTGCCGACCGGCGCGCCGCCCTGCTTGACGGCGACTTCGACGCCGTCGGCGCATTGCGGGGCGTAGACGACCCAGCCCTGGCCGCCGTCGCCGAAGCGGGAGGTGCCGGGGACGCGGATCGTGACCTGGCCGCCGCTGACCGTGGCCGTGTCGCCGTTGTTGCCGGTGAAGTCCTTCAGGACGGTGCCGTTGGGGAAGGCGCAGGAGAGGGTCTTGGTGATGTCGTAGCCGGAATCGTTCAGGGCCAGGATCATGATGCCGTCGCCGGCGTCGAGGCCGTTGCCGTCCGCGTCTTCGTAGCGTTCGAGCGCGAAGAAGTCGCCGTCGCCTTCCCAGCGCTTGATTTCGGAGCCGCGGGCGAAGTTCTGGTTGATCCAGACGAGGTTGGGGATGGCGCCGTTGCCGCCTTCGCCGAGGACGTGGCTGTCGAAGCCGGGGATCATCCAGGTCTTGTTCTTGTTGGGATCGGCCGGATTGTAGGGATTGCGGCCGTAGTTTTCCCAGGTGATGTTGTTGCCGGTGTAGTAGACCATCGGCACGCCGACGTGGCCGAGGATGTAGGCGTAGGCGAGGATGGGCTTGCTGGCGTTGAGGGCTTCGTCGTGGCCCCAGACGTAGAGCAGGCCGGTGGAGGGGCCGAAATCGGAGCCGTAGGCGCCCAGGCCGGCCAGGTTGCCGCCGAAGGCGCCGTCGGCGGTCTTCTTCATCTGGTAGTCGAGGAAACGCATCGGATTGCCGGTGCCCTGGCGGTACCAGTATTCGATCTCGGACCACGGCGAGAGGATTTCGGCGAAGATGAAGGCGTTGGTGCGGTCGCGGTCGTTGGCGAACAGGTCCGTGGGATTGCCGCCGAAGGCGTAGCCGCGGCGCTGGGTGTAGTTCCACTGGGCCTCGTGCAGGAAGCCGCTGCCGC
>DAOTNL010000213.1:0-4248 GCA_035450765.1 Kiritimatiellia bacterium
CATGGTGGAGTTCGCGGGAAATCGCGCGGCGGAACTGGGCTGCCTCGAACTGTGGTTGACGGTGAACAAGCGCAACGCGGGATCCATCGCGTTTTATGAAAAAGCAGGCTTTCGCAAGACGGACGCGCTGGTGACCGACATCGGCGGCGGATTCGTGATGGACGACTGGCGGATGGCGAAACGGATCGGGCCGGCGGCCGCCGCGTTGACGTCGTCTGCGGCCGGATGTTAAAAATCCAAAGAACGGTTCCGCGTTGGAAGGGTTTATGCCGAACAGCGAACGCAAAGAGATTCCCGAAGTCGGCCTCGTCGTGCCTTGCTACAACGAGGAGGCGGTGGTGCCGCTCCTGCTGGAGCGCATCGAAGCTCTGATCCGGGAATGGCGGGTTCCGCTCCACGTGCTGTTCGTGGACGACGGCAGCCGCGACCGGACGCCGGAACTGCTGGCGGCGGCCTGCGAACGCAATCCCCGCCTGGCCTGCCTGCGGCTCTCCCGGAACTTCGGCCACCAGACGGCCGTGACCGCCGGCCTGGCCCATGCGCGCGGCGACGTCGTGGCGATCATCGACGCCGATCTGCAGGATCCGCCGGAATTCATCCTGGAGATGCTGGCCAAGTGGCGCGAGGGCTACGACGTCGTCTACGGGGTCCGCGAAAACCGCAAGGAAAGCGCCGTGCTGCGCGGGGCCTACGCCCTGTTCTACCGCATCCTCAAGCGCATCGCGAACGTGGACATCCCGCTGGACGCCGGGGATTTTTCCTTGATGGACCGGCGGGTGGTGGACCATCTCAACGCCATGCCGGAGCACAACCGGTTCATCCGCGGCCTGCGCGGGTGGGTCGGGTTCCGGCAGATCGGGCTGCCCTACAGCCGCGACGCCCGCCAGGCCGGCGCGCCCAAGTACAACTTCGGCCGGTTGCTGAACCTGGCCATGAACGGGCTGATTTCGTTTTCGTCGGTGCCCCTGCAGGTGGCGTCTTGGATGGGGGCGCTCTCCTCGCTGCTGGGGTTCGTCCTGATGATCTGGGCGGCGATCAGCGGGCTGTTCTACGGCAAGACGCCGCCGGGGTGGGCGTCGCTGGCGGTCATCATCCTGCTGTTCGGCGGGATGCAGTTGATCGTGCTGGGCATCATCGGGGAATACATCAGCCGCATCTTCGACGAGGTCAAGCGCCGGCCGCACTACGTGGTCGCCGATCTCTCCGGCTGGGCGAAGACCGCCGCGCCGCGTCCCGATGCCGGATGAAAACCGACTACAGCCGCCAATACGACGCGTTCGAGCGGAACCACTGGTGGTTCCGCGTGCGGCGGATCATTTTGAAGGGGCTGCTGGATCGCCACGTCGGCTGGAAACCCGGCCTGCGCGTGGTGGAAGTCGGCACGGGTCCCGGCGAAAACCTGCAAGCCCTGTATCCGGCGGACGTCGTGCTGGCGGGAGTGGAGCCGGACGCGGCCAACGCGGAGTTGGCGGCCGCGCGCAGCGGCAAACCCGTCTACGTCGGCACGGTGGAGCGCCTGCCGCCGGAAGTCGCCCGCGAAAAGCCGGATTTGGTCTGTCTGTTCGACGTGCTCGAGCATATTCCGGACGATGAAGGCGCGCTGGACGTCCTGCGGGATTGGCTGGCGGACGGCGGGCAGTTGGCGCTGTCGGTGCCGGCCTACCGGTTCATGTGGGGCCAGCAGGACGTGGTCAACATGCATTGCCGGCGGTATACCCGCGGCGAACTGCGCCGCAAGCTGGAACGGCACGGGTTCGCGGTCGTCCGCGCCACCTATTTCAACTTCGTCCTGTTCCCCCTCATCGCCGCTTTCCGCCTGCTGGCCAAGTTGCCGCCGTGGCGCAATCGGCCCGCCCATACGGATTTCGATTATTCGGCGGGGCCGCTCGACCGCGTGCTGTACGGCTTGTTCCGGGCGGAATGGCCGTTCCTGAAATACGTCGATGCTCCGTTCGGCGGGTCGTGCTTCGTCTTGGCGAGGAAAACATGAACGTCCGGTCGGACCGGCGAGCGTGGCTCGTCATCATCCTGTTCGCGGTTATATTCCAGTGGGTCAGCCGCTACGCCGGCGCGCCCATGGTGGATTTCGTGGTGGACGACTGGCGTCTCTGGAAGATCGCGCAGGGGTGCGATTCGTTCGGCGAAGCGTTGCTGCAGGCGCGCAACTGGCCGGACCGGCCGCTCGGCACGAGCATGATGATCGGCACCTATTATCTGCTGGGCGACCGGATCGTCGGCTACGTGGTCTTGGAATCGATCTATACCGCCTTGTTCCTGCTGGCGGGCATGTGGACGGTCTGGGTTCTGACCCGGGACCGGCTGACGGCGCTGCTGTTCGGCCTGGCGCTCGCGCTGTGGCCGAACCTGACGGAGTCGTTCCAGTGGCACACCATGACGGTGTCCTACGGGTTGGGGTTCGCCGCTTATCTCGCCGTGCCGGGGGCCTGGGCGCATTACCTGCGCGGGCGAGGGGCCTTCTGGCTGGCGGTGGCGGGCGGAGCTTTCGCGTTCGCCCTGTTCACCTACGAAGCGGGCATCGCCTTGCCGGCCGCGTTCCTGCTGCTGGGCGACCGGGAAAACCGCCGGCGGCTGGTGGCCGGCATGGCCGTTTTCGCCGTCGTCGTGGGACTGTATCTGGTTTGGAAATTCACGGACGGATTGGGCACGCTGGAAACCCGGCTGTTTCCGCACCGGGGCTTCACGCCGAACGTGCCCGGCATCGTCTGGAACGTCAAGGAGACCGTCCGCTGGTGGGTCGGCGCGCGCTTGCTGGAATGCTTCGCGAACGGGTTGGACGGTTTTCTGACGCTCTCGACGCGCGGCATCCGCTGGCTGCTGGTGCTCGACGTCGCGCTCGTCGCGTTGGCCGCGGCGCTCGTGCGGCGCATGCGCGCCGCGGCGGCGGCCGAAAAGGATTCCGCGCCGTTCGGCATGCTCCGGTTGGCGCTGGTGGGCGCGGCCTGGTGGGCGGCCGCGAACGTGCTGACCGCGCTGTCGTGGACCGGCGGCCGGATGAACTACCTGCCGTCTTTCGGCGCGTCGCTGCTGGTGGCGCTGGCCACGCGCCGCCTCTTGAAGGGCGGCGGACTTTCCTGCGGCGCGGCGCTGGTCATGCTGCTGTGCCTGGTCGCCAACCAGGGCACGTCGGCCCAGTGGCGGGATTCCGGCCGGTTCCATCGGGCCATGTACGACCATTTGCGGGACACGGCGCCGGAATGGTCGCAAGCCAAGATCGTGCTGTTCGATACCGCCGGCATCCGCGCGCGCGCGACGCGGCGGCTGATCGGTCCGGCGGGCAACGCCTGGGGCAGCTACGGCAACGCCGTCCTGATGCGCGGCGCGTTTTTCAAGAGCATGATGGAGTTGGCCGCGCCGGACCATGGCGTCGAATCCATCCTGCTGGACATGGAGCACGGCGCCCGCATCGAGGGCGATGAACTGTATTGGCACGGCTGGTACGATCCGCGGGTGTCCCATGCGGCGCCGCTGGCCGACGTGTACCGGATCGATTGCGCGGCGGTCGCGGTCGCCGCGCGGGACGCGGTGCTGCCGTGAAACGCGAAACCGGGAGCCGCCGATGCGCGCCGTGATCGATCGCTTGTTCGCCAGCACGTTCGGCTACCGCTATCTACGGGGCCTGTTCCACTTCGGCGTGCGGCTGGCGCCGCTGCGGCGGGCGCTGGCGCTGCAGGCCGGCGACCGCGTGCTGGACGTCGGCTGCGGCACGGGCGACTACGCGCCGCTCGTGGACCGCGCCGACTGCTCGTACCTCGGGCTGGACTTCACCGAATCCTACGTGGCGGAAGCCCGCCGCCTGTATGGAACGCCGTACCGCCGGTTCGAGGTCGGCGACGTCCGCACCATGGCGTTCGCGCCGGGCGATTTCACCAAGGCGCTGCTGATCGGCGTGATGCACCATTTGACCGACGAGGAAAATCTGGGCGTGCTGCGCGCGCTGAACGAGGTGATCACGGATCGCCTCGTCGTGATGGATCTGAGTCCCGGCGGCTGGCACGTCGTCAACACCGTTCTGTGCAATCTGGACCGCGGGCGCTATCCGCGGAACCTGGAAGCCCAGCGGGAACTGATCGGCCAGGTGATGGACGTGACGTCCGTCAGCGAGTATTTCGTTCGGTCGGGGATCCAGCGCTATGCGCTGATCGTGGCCCGTCCGCGGCGCTGAGGGGCGCCGGCGGCAACCGGTCGCGGTTGAGGTCGAGGAAGGCCTCGCGCCAGGGGTAGCAGCGC
>DAOTNL010000214.1:0-4234 GCA_035450765.1 Kiritimatiellia bacterium
CTGCGCTTCTACTGGGAGAAGATCGACGGGGACGTCTACAAGCGGAAGGTGCGCCTGCGCTGGTATGCGCCGCTGGATGGACCGCCGTCGCGCAGCGGGGAGATCGCCGCGTTCCTGGACGTGAAGGACCGGATCGGCGCCGCGCGGGAGAAGCGGCACGTGCCTTTGCGGGCCGACGCCGCGCTGCTCAACGCCGCGCCGTTGCGGACGGCCGAACTCCGGGAACTGCTGGAGCGGACGGCGCGGGCGGCCGGCCTGCCGATCGCCACCGCGCTGGTGCCCACCCTCAGCATCCGCTATCGACGCCAGCGGTTCACGTGTCCCTGCACGGGGGCGCGGATCAGCCTGGACTCCGCGATCCGCTCGCCGCGGGCCAATCCGGCCCTGTTTCCCGGCCGGGCGCCGCTGGAGTCCGGCCGCGTCGTGTGCGAAGTCAAGGCGGGCGTCGTCCGGGAAGGGCCCTGGGCCGAAGGATTGCTGCGGCTGGGATTCCGCCTGCAAAGTTTTTCGAAATACGGACTATTCATGGAAATGCATCTGCAAGGGAGCGTCTGAACGATGAAACAAATCCGCATGCTCGACGCGCTGGCCGCCTACGAACAGATCACCGAAAACATGAGCCTCTCCCTGTTCGGGGTGGCGTTGCTGGCGTCGCTGCTCGCGGCGTTGCTGGCGGCGGGGCTGTACCGGTTCTTCTACGAGAGCCGCGGCACGGGCAGCCAGGTGGCCCGGGCGTTTCCGCTGCTGGCGCTGGCCATCACGACGCTGTTCGTGTGCATCCAGGTGTCCATTCCGCTGTCGCTGGGGCTGCTGGGTTCGCTGTCCATCATCCGCTTCCGCACGCCCATCAAGGAGCCGGAAGAAGTCGGCTTCATCATGCTGGTGATCGCGTCCTCCGTGGCGGCGGCGACCTACAATTTCATGTTTCTGGCGCTGTTGTTCGCCTTCGCGACCGCCAGCCTGTTCGCCGCGCGTCGGCTGCGCGCCGTCGGCTTCCTGAAGCGGGACGGCCTGCTCGTGGTGACGGTGCCGGCGGGCGGCGCGTTTTCGGCGGAGGAACTTTCGGCGCTGCTCCGGCGCCACGTCCGGCGCCACGCGGTCCAAAGCGTCGGCGTCCAGGACGGGAAGGTCAGCGTCCAGGTCACGTTCTCGGGCCTGAAGACGGAGGCGGTGCGCCTGCAGGACGAAATCGCCCGCGCGTTCGCCGCGGAGACGATCCACGTGTTCCTGGACCGGCCCGGCGGAATGCGCTGAGATGCGGTTCGGGCCGGCCAGGTGCCTGCGGTGGCTGGGGGTCCTCGGGGGGCTGGCGCTGCTGCTGTTCCCTCTCGCGGCGCCTCCCGAGCGGCTGTTCGACGCGCCGGCGCGGCGCGTGGAAAAGGCGCGCGCGCGCCTGGTGCGGCATTTGGCCGATCGCAGCGGTTTGCTCCACGCGCTGACGTTCGACGAGCCCGTGCCCGCGGAATTCCTGTCGGGGCGGTCGCTCGTGTTTTCGGGCACCGTCGCCGGTCCCGGGCGCTTTGGCCAGGCGCGCAAGTTCGACGGCCGGGAGCGCACCCAGATCGAGACGCCGCTGCGCTGGGACAAGCTCGGCTCCGCGTTCACGTTGTCGTTCTGGGCGAACGTCGCGCCGGGCCGGTCCAACCAATGCATCTGGTACCGCGCGGCGGAGGGCGTGCAGGTGGGGTTCCATCTGGAAAACGGCCGGATGACCTTCGACGTGCCGTGCGTCGCCGGCCGCCGGAGCGCGTCGTATCCGTTCGGGCGCTACGGGACGTTCGTGCATCTGGCGGCGACGGTGGATGCGGAGCGGGGGCTCGCGGCGCTCTACGAGAATGGCCGGCGGATGGCGGAAGTTCCGATCCAAGGCTTGGATTTGCCGCGGGCCAACCTGGCGTTCGGCAAGCACGCCTGGTACGCGAACCGGGATCCGTTCCGCGGGTGGATCGACGAAGCGACCGTATGGGGCCGCGTTCTGCCGGACAAGGAAATCCGGCGGCTGGCGCGCGCCCGGCGCGGCGTGCTGTGGACCGCCGGCGGCTCGGAGCGATATCTCAAGTGGCGTTTCGCGCAAGCGTGGGCGCGGGCGGTGCGGGCGTGGGCCGGCTGGCCGGATGGCTTGGCGTCGCTGACGGGAACCGGCCGCCGCACGCAGGCCGGGGCCCGGCGGCGGCCGGGCCACGTGGCGTTCGCGGGCCAGGTCCATCCGGCTTGGATTTTCCTGGCCGGCGGCGACATGGAATATGCCGAAGGAGCGCGCGCGGGCTACGTGGTGGAATTGCAGGACGACGCGCGGATCCTGGGCGCGCGGCGGCTGCTGCTGCAGCCGCCCGAAGGCGGTGCGTGGCTCTTTCCGCTGGCGGATGCGCGCCTGCGGACGCGGCTGGGTCTGCCTTCGGTTTCCAACGGACTGTGCCGGGTCAGCCTCCAGGGCTGGAGCCTCGGCACGTTCCTGTACTCCAACCATGATCGCGGCGGGTTCCTGCCCGGCGATGCCCGGGCCTCCGCCACGGACGGCGTGCGCGTTCCGCTGCACTGGAACCTGTTGTTCCGCCAGTTTCCGACGCCGGAATGGCGCCCCGCGGACGGCCGCGCGGCCTGGCCGCTGTCCGCCCAGGCCATCCAGGCAATCTACGACGGCGTCGTCGACGAATGGGGCGGTTGCCTGCTGGGCGATCTTCAGAATCCGCGTTCGCGCAAGGAAATCCGCTGGCAGCTGGCGCAGGGCCGCGCCCGCGCCGCCGCCCTCTGGCCGGCGGCGCCGGAGACCGCGTCGCGGGCCCAGGCGATCGCGGATTTCCTCGACGAATTCCTGGTGCTGGGCAGCAACGCCTCGCCGGACCGTTTGGTGGCGCCGCTCGCGCTGGAGTTGCCCGCGCTGGCGCGGGACGGCGTGTCCATCCGCTGGCGCAGCGCCGATCCCGCCGTGCTTGGCGCGGACGGCGCGCTGTTCCGGCCGGAATCCGGCGGGCCCGTCGCGGCGCAACTGGTGGCCACCGTGGCCGACGGGAGCGCCACCGCGGAGAAAACGCTGGCCTTCCGCGTGATGCCCCGGCAAATCCCGCTGGCGACGCTGTTCCTGAACGTGCGCGACGCGCTGGACAAGTCGCGCCGGGTGGACGCGGTGGCGGAAATCTGCGAGCCGGGCGAGGATTTCCCCTCGCGCGTCCTGCTGGCCACGCAAAGCGCACGCGGCGGCCTCGAGCACCGGGGCAATTCCAGCTACTGGAGCCCGAAGAAACTGTTTTCCCTCAAGACCGACGAGCCGCACCGGCTGCTGGACGGTTCCGCGCGGCGGACCCTGCTGGCCGTGAATTCAAAACAGGACCCGACCTTCGTCCGGAACCGGACGGCCTACGGCCTGTTCCGGTCCTGGGGCACCGCCGCGGCGCCGTGGCCGGCGCCGGACTCGCGCTTCGCCGAGGTGTTCATGAACGGCCGCTACTACGGCCTGTTCGAACTTGCCGCGCGCGTGGACGAAGACCTGCTGGATGGCGGTTCCGCGGAAGAGCGCGATCCGGAAGCGCCCCGCTGGATCGTGTATCGCCACGAAACGCTGGTTCCCCGCAACGCGGATATGCGCGTGCGGCGACCGACGGATACGGCCGGCGATTTTTCCGGTCCCATCCGGGAATTCGAGCGCTTCTGCGCGCAGCCGGGCGATGCGGCATGGGCGCGAGAACTGGCCCGGCGCCTGGATCTCGCCAACCTCGCGGATTTCCAGCTGCTGCTGAACTTGTTCCAGAACCGCAACGGTTATCCGTTCGATTATCTCTTGCACGAAACCCTGGTGTACGACGCGGACCGGGGGACGTTTTTCCACGTGCCGTGGGATTTCGAACTGACGTTGCATCCGGCGTGGTCCTGGGAGTGGCTGCGCAGCGGATTGATGGAGCGCCTGGAACGCGAAACGCCGGCCTACGCCGAGCGGCTGGCGGCCCGTTGGCGGGAACTCCGGACGCAGGGCGGCCTGACGCCGGAAGCGCTGGCCGCGCGCGTGGACGAAACCGCCGCGCCTTTGCGGGGCTACGTCGAATGGGATTACCGCCGCTGGTCGTACGGACCGGAGGTGGGCTGGGACGGGGTGCTGGCGGATCTCAAGGACCGGCTGCGCGACAGCGTCGCGCGCATGGATGAGCATCTGGAGCCCGCGCTTGCACCTTGACCGTTCGGCGCGGACGCGCTAGAACGGCCTCGATGAATCGCCGCGGCCCTCCGCATCCGGCGCAGGGCG
>DAOTNL010000215.1:0-4219 GCA_035450765.1 Kiritimatiellia bacterium
CACGTGGTTGGCGACGAAGAACTTGGGGATCCGCACGTCCCGGGGCGGCGATTCGTAGATGGTCTTCAGCACCGGCCGCGCCACGATCCGCACGACCCCCGCGCCGTACCAGATGATCGCGCGGCGGAACCGGCGCATGTTGCCCCGGTGCGAATGGAACGGCGCGCCCAGGACCATCCACAGGGTCATCCCCGCCACCGCGGCCACGGTATAGACCGCCAGCAGGGGGTAGAACGCCAGCGAATAGCAGATGCCCCAAGCCCGCCTCATCCCTGCTTTTCTTGCTGGATGGTCGCGATGAAGTCGTAGACGTCGCCCAGCGTGCGGATGGCGCGGACGCGCTCGTCGTCGCGGATCTGAACGCCGAACTTCTTCTGGATCGCGACCACCAGATCCACCGTGTCGAGGCTGTCGAGCCCCAGATCGAGGAACACGTTGGCTTCGGGCTTCAGGCGTTCCGGCTCGATCTCGAAGGATTCGGCGAACACGGCGTTGGTTTTGGCGATGATTTCTTCTCGGGTCATGCGGGGTCTCCATCGGTCCAGCGGCGGCACACGAGGGACGCGTGGATGCCGCCGAACGCAAAACTGTTTTTCAGGAACGTCCGGACGGACGTCGGCTCCAATGCCTGCACGTGGCGGATGCCGGCGCAGTCGGCCGCCACGGATTCCAGGTTCCGCGTGGGATACAAGTGGCCGCGCTCCAGCCCGGCGAGGATCGCGGCCAGTTCGATGGCGCCGGACGCGCCCAGCGTGTGGCCCAGATTCCCCTTCAGGCTGCTGACGGGCACTTGACCGCCGAAGGTCTCGCGGATGGCGGCGGCCTCTTCGCCGTCGCCTTGCAGGGTCGCCGTGGCGTGGGCGCCGACGTATTCGATCGCCGCGGGCGCCAGCCGCGCGTCCGCCAGCGCGGCGCGCATGCATGCCGCGATGCCGTCGCGGTTCGATTCGCTGATGTGGGAGCCCCCGCTGCACGTATGGAAGCCGAGGATTTCCGCGCGGATCCGCGCGCCGCGGGCCCGGGCGCGCTCCAACTCTTCCACGACGAGGATGCCGGCGCCCTCGCCGCAGACGAGACCGTCGCGCGCCGCGTCGAACGGCCGCGAGGCCGCCTCGGGCCGGTCGTTGTGGCGCGTGGAGGCCGCCATGAGCATGTCGAACGAGCCCGTGACCGTCGCGTGGACTTCTTCGGCGCCGCCGCAGATCACGGCGTCCTGCCGGCCCGACCGGACCAGGTCGAACGCCGCGCCGATGGCTTGCAGGCTCGAGGCGCAGGCCGCGTTCGTGGCGAGCAGCACGCCCCGCAGGCCCAGGTATTGCGCGAGGTTCATCGCCACCGTGTGCGACAGGCACTGGAAAAACTGCATGGACTGCAGGATCGAAAAATCCTTTTCGGGCAGCATCGTCTCGTAGACCTGGCTCAGCGCGATCGCGCTGCCCGTCGTCGAGCCCGCCACGCACCCGGTGCGGCCGTCGCCCAGCGCATCGGCCGGCAGGCCGGCGTCGCGCAGCGCTTCCTGCGCGGCTTGCGCGGCGAACATGCTCATGCGGCTCATCGAGCGGCGGTTCTGCCGGGGAATGGCCTTTTCGTTTTTCAGTTCCGCCGGCGCCGCCACCAAGCTGCGCAAGCCCTTGTAGGCCGCCCATTCGGGCATCGCGCGCAACCCGTGCCGGCCGGCATCCAGCGCGTCGGCCTGTTCCGCCGCCGTTGCGCCCACCGGGGAAACCGCCCCCATGCCCGTGATGACCACCCGTTTCATGTGCCTTGCCGCGCTCCTGCCGTCGCTTCGTCGAAGATTTCCTTGCCGACCATCTGCCGAACCACGAACAGGCCGGACATCATCGCGCCCAGCACGCCCGGCAACAAGGCGCTCTGGCCCGCCGCATAGCAATTCCGGACCGGCAGGCGCCCGAACAGGCCGTACTGGCCGGTTTTCAGCATGATGCCATAGGCGCTGCCGTCGCGGGAATGCAGATAATCCCGGAACGTCAGCATCGAAGCCGAGTCCACCCACCGGATCCGGTCCGCATAGGCAACGCGACCGGCCAGCCGCCGCGCGATCGCCGCCGCGCGGGTTTGCTTGTAAGCCCGGTATTCCGGCGGGCGCCGGCCGCGGCGCGTGTCCGCCCAAGCCGCCACGTCCTGCGCGAACGACAGTTCCAGCGCCGAGACGGACGGCGGCGTGCCCGCCGCCGGATCGCCGGGCACCTCGATCAGGACCACCGGACGCTCGTCCGGGCACGCCGGATCCATCGCCGCATCGAAGTCCGTCCCCGCGAATTCGGAATGGACCGAGCGGCCGAATCCGGCCGGTTCCGCGCCGTCGACGATCCCGTACGCCGCGAAAAATCCGACCGAAGGCGTGAACGCCCGCACCCGCTCCCGGAAGGCCGGCGTGAGGCCCAGCGGATCCAGCAAGTCCCGGATCGCAAACGGATCGATGGTCAGCAGGCAGCGCTCGAAAGCGACTTGCGCGCCGCTCGAAAGCGTCGCGGCGCCGGCCTGCCGATCCGTTCCCGGCGCGAAGGATTCCAGCCCGCACGCGCAGCAGATCTCCACGCCGGCCCGCTCCGCCGCGCGCGCCAGCGCATCCGCCAGCGCGTCCCCGCCGCCGGCGATGGTGCCGCCCGACTGATGGAAGCCGAACGCGACGCGCGCATGGGCCGCGAACGAAACGCTGGCCGGCGGCGAACCGTAGCACATCGCGAACGCGCCGATCGCCCCTTTCAGCAGCGGGTCGCGGAAGCGCGCGTCGAGCACCGACCGCAGCGAAACGAAATCCTCTTCGAGCATGCCCACCGGCGCGAGCGGCCGGCCGACGTCCATGCCCATCGTCCGCGCGGCGATGGAACGCAACGCGCCGAAATACCAATCCAGCGCTTCCCGTTCCTGCGGAAACCGCGACTGCCAGAGGTCGCGGCACCGGTCGAGGCCGAAGGGCAACGCCATTTCGGCGTCCGCTTTCGCGAACCGGAACCGGTGGCTGGCCTCCGGATCGAAAGGCAGGAGGTCCAGTTCGCCGCGGATGCCGAGCACGGTCAGCAAGTGGTCGAACAATTCCCCCGGCCGGATGCTGCCGGTGAAGTGGAAGCCGGTGTCGAACGCGGCCCCGCCGCGCCGGAACCGCCGCAGGGCGCCGCCGGGAGCCGGGGCCTTGTCCACCAACAGCACCGCTCGCCCGAAGCGCGCGAGCAACAGCGCCGAGGTCAACCCCGCCGTGCCGGCGCCGACCACGACGTCGTCGTAGCGTTCTCGGCGGGGCAAACTCATATGGCCATGCCGCCGTTCACCCCGATGACCTGGCCGTGGACGTACATGTGCGGCTCGGAACACAGGAAATCGACCACGGCCGCGACTTCCGCCGCCGTGCCGTAGCGGTTCAGGGGGATCAGCGGCAGCACGTGTTCCTTGGGCAGGTCCGCCGTCATCTCCGTTTCGATGACGCCCGGCGCCACGACGTTCACGAAGACGTTCTTGCGGCCGACTTCCCGGGCCAGCGCCCGGGCCGCACCGATCAGGCCGGCCTTGGAGGCCGCGTAGTTCATCTGCCCGGCCTGTCCCACCTGGCCCGAGATGGACGAGATCACCACGATGCGGCCGCGCTTCCGGCGGATCATCTCGAACACGACGGGCTTCGCCACGTTGAAGAACCCGTCCAGGTTCGTGCGCAAGACGTCGTCCCATTCCGCGTCCTGCATGAACGCCAGGAGGTTGTCGCGGGCGATGCCCGAGTTGTAGACCAGCGCGTCGGGACAGCGTTCCTGCAAGAGCGGCTCCAGCGCCGCGCGCGTCGCGGCGCGGTCGGCCACGTCGAACGCCAGCAGCCGGCAGGCGCGGCCGGCGGCCTCCACGGCGGCCTTCGCGTCGTTCGCCGCCGAGTGGTTGCCCCGATAGGTCAACCACACGTCGAATCCCGAGGCCGCCAATCGTTCCACGATGGCCCGGCCAATGCCGCGACTGCCCCCGATCACCAGCGCCGTTTTCGTCGTTTCCGCCATCCCTCGCTCCGTTCGCCGCAATATTTGTATATCATGCCGCAACCCAAGTACGGCGTGCAAGTTCGGACTGCGACGACGGGCAAGTAATTGCAGACGGAAAACGGAAGCGGACCAAACCCGCAAGGGGTGAAGAGCCGGGATGGTGGTGGGGGAAGGATTCGAACCTTCGAACTCATAGAGGTCAGATTTACAGTCTGATGCGGTTGGCCACTTCGCTACCC
>DAOTNL010000216.1:0-4119 GCA_035450765.1 Kiritimatiellia bacterium
CCGACCCCCACGACCTTGCGTCGTGGGTGAAGGAGGTAAAATGAATAGGATGAGGGTGATCCAAGCCGACATCACGACCTTGAGCGTGGACGCGATCGTGAACGCGGCGAACACGACGCTGCTGGGCGGCGGCGGGGTGGACGGCGCGATCCACCGCGCGGCGGGGCCGGAACTGCTCGCGGAATGCCGCGAACTGGGCGGCTGCGCCACGGGCGACGCCAAAATCACGCGCGGCTACCGCTTGCCGGCCAAATGGGTCGTCCATACGCCAGGGCCGGTCTGGCGCGACGGGAAACACGGCGAACCGGAGCTGCTCGCGAGCTGTTATCGCCGCTCTTTGGCCCTCGCGGTCGAAAAAGGGGCGAAAAGCATCGCGTTTCCCTGCATCAGCACCGGCGTGTACGGCTATCCGGCCGAAAAAGCGGCCGAAATCGCGGTTTCGACCGTCCGGGAGGCCCTGAAAGGCCTTCCGGGGCCGCCGGAGGTCGTTTTTTGCTGTTTTTCGCAAAAGAGCGCCGAAATTTACGAAAAACTGCTAAAAATAGCCTGAAAAACGGCCAAAATGGGGCAAAATTCCTAAAAATACCAATTTTTAGGCCGTTTTTAGGGGATTTTAGGCATCCGGGCTTGTCAGGGAGGTGCCGCGGGGAGTAAAGTCGCCGGGTTTATTTCACGGAGCGACCCTCCGATTTCCGAATCGAGATTTTCTATGCAATGGCTGTTGAAAGCGATCCTGGGCACGAAGAACGAGCGCGATCTGAAAAAGGTGCGCCCGTTCGTGGGGCGCATCAATGCGCTGGAGCAGGAGTTGCAATCGCTCTCCGACGACGCGCTGAAGGCCAAGACGGCGGAATTCCGGGCGCGGCTCGCCAAAGGGGAAACGCTTGACGACCTGATGGTCGAGGCGTTCGCCGTCGTGAAAAATGCGTGCCGCCGCCTGTGCGGGACAGTCGTGGACGTCTGCGGGCATCCGCAGACCTGGGACATGGTGCCGTTCGACACGCAGCTCATCGGCGGCATCGTGCTGCACCAGGGCAAGATCGCCGAAATGGCCACGGGCGAGGGCAAGACGCTGGTGGCGACGCTGCCGACCTACCTGAACGCGCTGACGGGCAAGGGCGTGCACGTCGTGACGGTCAACGACTACCTGGCCCGCCGCGACGCGACCTGGATGGGCACCGTCTACCGCTATCTGGGCCTGACGGTCGGCTGCATCCAGAACCAGATGCGTCCCGAGGAGCGCCGCGCGCAGTACGCCTGCGACGTCACCTACGGCACCAACGCGGAGTTCGGTTTCGACTACCTGCGCGACATGGGCATGGCCTACAGCCCGCAGGAAATGGTGCAGCGCGGGTGGAACTACGCCATCGTCGACGAAGTGGACTCGATCCTGATCGACGAAGCCCGCACCCCGCTGATCATTTCCGGCCCCGCGCCGTATTCGACCGAGCAGTACCAGGCCGTGAAGCCCGCCGTGGAGCGCATGGTGCGCAAGCAGCGCGACCTGTGCACCAACCTGATGGCCGAGGCCAAGGCCGCCATCGAAAAGGGCGACGAAGAAACCGCGATGCTCAAGCTCTACCAGGTCAGCCAGGGCATGCCCAAGAACAAGCAGCTCCTGCACCTGCTGGAAGAGCCGTCCGCCCGCCGCCTGCTCGAAAAGGTCCAGAGCGCGATGCTCGTGGACATGAACAAGGAGCAGGCCCGCGCCTTGCGCGAGGAGCTCTACTTCGTGATCGACGAAAAGGGCAACGACGCCAGCCTGACCGACAAGGGCTGCAACGCCATGAATCCGGCCGATCCGGACTACTACGTCGTGCCCGACCTCGTCTCCGCCCTGGCCGAACTCGACGGCGACGCGACGCTGACCGACCAGCAGAAGTTCGAGAAGCGCCAGGAGCTCCAGAACCAGTTCGCCGACAAGAGCGAGCGCATCCACGCCGTGGACCAGCTCATCCGCGCCTACTGCGTCTACGAGCGCGACGTGCAGTACGTGATCCAGGACGACGAGGTGATCATCGTCGACGAGTTCACCGGGCGCCTCATGCCCGGCCGGCGGTGGAGCGACGGCCTGCACCAGGCCATCGAAGCCAAGGAAGGCGTGCGCATCCAGCGCGAAACGCAGACCCTGGCCACCATCACCATCCAGAACTATTTCCGCCTCTACAAGAAGCTCGCCGGCATGACCGGCACGGCCGAGACCGAGGCCGACGAATTCCAGTCGATCTACAAGATGGACGTCGTCGTGATTCCCACCAACCGCCCCGTGCGGCGCGTGGACGGCAACGACCACATCTACAAGACCCAGCGCGAGAAGTTCAACGCCATCATCGAGGAAATCACCGCCTGCTACCAGCGCAAGCAGCCCGTCCTCGTCGGCACGATCTCCGTGGACATGTCGGAAATCCTCAGCCGCATGCTGCGGCGGGCGAACGTGCCCCACAACGTGCTCAACGCCAAGAACCACCAGCGCGAAGCCGAAATCGTCGCCAACGCCGGCCAGCCCGGCGCCATCACCATCGCCACCAACATGGCCGGCCGCGGCACCGACATCAAGCTCGGCCCCGGCGTCATCTGGATGGACCGCGGCCTCGTCACGGGCATGACGAAGCTCTCCGACAAGGTCGACGGCAAGAAGACCCTGCGGGACCTGATCGAGGAACGCCCCTGCGGGCTCTACGTCATCGGCAGCGAGCGGCACGAGTCGCGGCGCATCGACCGCCAGCTGCGCGGGCGCTGCGCGCGCCAGGGCGACCCGGGCATGTCGCGCTTCTTCGTCTCGCTGGAAGACGACCTGATGCGCCTGTTCGGTTCCGACCGCATCTCCGGCATCATGGAGAAGCTGGGCATCCAGGAAGGGGAGGTGCTCGAGCACCGCTGGCTCAACCGCTCCATCGAAACCGCCCAGCGGCGCGTCGAGCAGCAGAACTTCGCCATCCGCAAGCGCACGCTCGAATACGACGACGTGATGAACAAGCAGCGCGAAATCATCTACGGGTTCCGCAGCCAGATCGTCGCCGCCGAGCAGGTGCGCGAGCACCTGATGGACGTCGTGCAGGACGTGATCTACGCCCGCGCCGAGGACCTCGACGACGAGGAGGAAAGCCTCGCCGCCTTCGCGACCTGGGTGAACAGCCAGTTTCCGATCGGGTTCCATCCCGACCAGGTCGTCCGCAAGGAAGGCAAGCGCGGCCGCGCCGCCGTGGATCCCGAAGCGACGGCCCGGGCCGTCTTCGGCCGCGTGGGCAAGGCCTACGCCGAGAAGTGCCTGCTCGAAGATCCCGCGCAGCTCAATTCCATGGAGCGGTTCATCATGCTCAACGCGGTGGACGTCCAGTGGCAGGAATACCTGCGCAACATGGACACCCTCCGGCAGGGCGTGGGCCTGCGGGCCTACGGCCAGCGCGATCCGCTCGTCGAATACAAGAACGAGGCCTTCACGCTCTTCGCGGACCTCATGGACCGCATCAAGGGCGAGATCGCCGGCCGCATCTTCCGCGCGACGACCTCGCCGCGCGCCTACCAGACTTTCCTGGGCGACCTGCACCGGCTGGCGCAAGCCCAGCATCCGACCGCGGCCCCGCTGGTCGGCGGCCGCGCCGGCGGCGCGGCGCCCCGGCCGGCCGCGCAGGGCGGCGGGAGCGCCGATCCGGGCGCCGAGGCCGCCATGAACGCCGCGCTTTCCGCCGCGCATTCCAAACCCGTCGTGCGCGAGGCGCCCAAGACCGGGCGCAACGATCCATGCCCTTGCGGCAGCGGCAAGAAATTCAAGAAATGCTGCGGGAAAGACCTGTGACCATGGAGGCCCCCGTCATCCTGAAGGAAGGCGAACACGGCCTGAAGCGCGACCAGATCGCCTGGGAGGCCCTGCGCGTGCTGACCCGCCTGGACGAAGCCGGCTACAAGGCCTATCTGTGCGGCGGCGGCGTCCGCGACCTGCTGCTGGGCCGCACGCCCAAGGATTTCGACGTCGCCACCGACGCCCGGCCCGAGGAAGTGAAGAAGATCTTCCGCAACTGCCGGATCATCGGCCGCCGCTTCAAGCTGGCCCACGTGTTCTTCCGCGACGTCATCATCGAAACCGCCACCTTCCGCGCGCTGCTCGATGCGCCGCCGCCG
>DAOTNL010000217.1:0-4081 GCA_035450765.1 Kiritimatiellia bacterium
GAGGATCTCGACGGCGCGGCCGAAGGCAAACTGCTTCTTCTTCTTGTAGAGCCGGGCGCGGACGGTCTCGTTGGGCAGGGCGTCGTCCACGAAGACGACGAAACGGTCGGCGCGGGCGAGCGCCTGGCCGCCGTAGACCATTTTTTCGGTGCGGACGACGAGTTCCTGGGGGGCTTTTTTCATGGGGAATTCAATATCCAATATCCAATGATCAATATCCAACGTTCAAGTGAACAGCCCCGGATTCGGGACCGCGGACATCCGACCGCGGTTGTCGCTACCGCCGCATCTCGCGCGCGGCTTCGCGTTCGTCGGTCTTGCGGCGGAGGGTTTCGCGCTTGTCGAAGAGGAGCTTGCCCTTGCCCAGGCCGAGCTCGAGCTTGATCTTGCCGCGAACGAGATAGAGCTTGAGGGGGACGAGGGTGTGGCCCTTGAGCTGGAGCTGGCCGGCGAGCCGGTCGAGCTCCCGCCGGTGCATGAGGATTTTCTTGGGGCGGTCGGGCTCGTGGGTATTGAAGCCGGACTTGGCGGCGGCGTAGGGCTGGATGCGCAGGCCGTAGACGTAGAGTTCGCCCTTGTCGAACGCGGCGTAGGCTTCGGCGAGGCTGGCTTGGCCGGCGCGGCAGCTTTTGACTTCGCCGCCGGTCAGGGATATGCCCGCTTCCCAAGAGTCCAGGATGTGGAACTCGTGGCGGGCCTTGCGGTTGGTGGCCAGCGCGCCGGAGCCGGCCTCGTCCCGAGCGGTCATGGCGCGGAGCGCGCCTTACAAGGCGAGCAGCGAGCTGCTGCCCCGGTCGGTCCGGGGGCTCGTGTAGGCGCCGAGTTCGGCGGACAGCTTGCCTTCGGCGATTTCCTTGAGGGCGAGATCGAGGTGGTCCATGTCCAGCGTGTCGGGCTTGATGAGCGGCCGTTGGCCGGCGTTGAGCTGGCGGACGCGCTTCGAGACGACATTGACCAGCAACGGGATGTTGGGCATCCGTTCTTTCGCCTTTTCGAGATACGTCGCGTTCATGGGAAACCTCCAAAAACCATCGGGAACCAATCAAAGCGGCGCATGATAGGGGCCGGCGGCGGGGGAGTCAATGGCGAAAATGGCGGGCGGAACGGCTTGCCAGCGGCGGGGAGGGGGGTGTATATAGCCCGAACAGTTCTTTTTCGGCGTTAAGAAAGGCGAGGGATACGAGTGGCGAAGGCGATCGAGCAATTGTTGGTTTTGCAGGCATGCGACCAGGAAATCCGGCGTTTGCGCAAGGAAACGGACGATATTCCGTTGCGCAAGCAGCAGATCGAGTCGCGCTTGGCCGCCCATAAGGAAGGCCAGGCCCAGGCGGAACACGCGCTGCTGGAGGCGAAAGCCCAGATCAAGCGCCTGGAGGGGGAAATCGAAGCGGCGCGCCAACAGATCCAGAAGTTCCGCGAGCAGCAGCTCCAGATCAAGAGCAACGACGGCTACAAGGCGCTGGAGAAGGAAATCGCGACCGCGCAGATGGCCATCCGCGGCCTGGAAGACCAGGAACTGGCCGCGATGGAAATCGTCGAAACCGCCAAGGAGGCGGTGGCGAGCCGGCAGTCGGCGCTGGCGAGCGAGCAAGTCCGCGTGGACGAGGAACTCAAGACGTTCGCGGAGCGCAACGCCGGTCTCGGCGAGGAGCTGAAGCGCAAGGAAGACGAGCGCCGGCAGCTGGCGGCGGAAATCGATCCGACGTGGCTGGCCCGCTACGAGCGGCTCTTCGCCAAACAGCGCGACGCGGCCATCGCCCTCGTGGAACACGGCACCTGCGGCAGCTGCCACATGAAGCTCTCGCCTTCGCAGGTGGTCGAGGCGCGCAAAACGGACACGCTGACGCTGTGCGACTTTTGCGGCCGCATGCTGTATTTTGCGCCGTAGCGGCGGGCGTTCGCCCGCCGGGATTTCAGGTTCTTTGACAGCCGGGGCTCCGGGCGTCGGTCGCCGGCGGGGCGCGCAAGCGCGTCCGCCGGAGGAAAGTCCGGACTCCGCAGGGCAGGGCGTCCGCGCCGGGAGGTGCGGAATCCCTTCGGCAAACGGAGGGAAAGGAAAGTGCCACAGAAACCAAACCGCCCGGACGCGCCGCAAGGTGCGGCCGGGTAAGGGTGAAACGGCGGTGCAAGAGACCACCGTGCGGAGGCCGAGAGGTCCCGCGCAAGGCAAACCCCGCCCGGAGCAAGATCAAATAGGGAATCGCAGGGGCGGCCCGTCCCGATGCGCGGCAACGCGCGGCGGTTCCGGGTTGATCGCTCAGACAAATGACCGAACCCGCGCAAGCGGGCGACAGAATCCGGCTTATTCGCCCGGGGTCCCGGCTGTCAATCCCATGGACTGAACGCGAATGGAAACGACGTTGAAAGGTTGGAAATGGACGGCGCTGGCGTTGCTGGCGCTGGCCGCGTTGCTGGCGTTGCGCCTGGCGCTCGCCGGCCGGCATGCGCGCGGCGCGGCCGAACCGGCCGGGCCGCGCGGCGCCGTCGCGGACCCGTTTCGCTGGCCCGAGCTGGCGGCCGGCGCCTGGAACGTGTTCCGTTCGGGCGCGGCTCCCGCGCCGGCGGCTCCCGCCGGCCAACTGGCGGCGCGCTACCGGCTCGCGGGCGTGTTCCTGATCCTCGGCGATCCGGACGCGTCGGCAGCGGAACACCGCTGCGCCATCCTCGACGACGTGCAGGAGCAGCGGCAGATCCTCGCGGCGGAAGGCGAAGACGTCGGCCCCGCCCGCGTCGTGAGCGTGGCCGCCGACCACGTGGTGCTGTCCGCGGACGGCCGGGAAGAAACGCTCCTGCTGGTGGCCGGCACGCTGGCGGGCCGCGGCGGCTCCGGCGCCGCCGGCGCACCTGCCGCGGACGCCGCCAAGATCCTCGAAACCACCCGCTTCGGCAACCGCGTGGGCGAAACCCGCTGGGAGATCAACAAAGCGGCGGTTCTGGAATACTACCGGGAGATGATGGACAACCCCGAGCGGCTGGCGGGGCTTTTCAACGCCATGGAACCCGACCGCGACACCGAAGGCAAGGTGGCCGGCTACCGCCTGAACGTCGCGCGGGGCGAAAAGGATTTTTACACCCAAGTGGGATTGCGGGACGGCGACGTCGTCCGCAAGGTCAACTCCATGCGCATGACCAGCCAGCGCCGCGCCGAATATTTCATCGGCGAGTTCGTCCAGGACCGCCTCGGCGCGGTCGTCATCGACATCGAGCGCGACGGCCAGCCGCAGAAACTGGTCTATCTGGTCAAGTAGAAGGGGGACGGCCGTGCCGGCACGGGGCGGAAGTTCGGTCGTCGAGCCGGTCGTCCTCTCCGCCAGCCGCGCGACGGATATTCCCGCGTTCTATGCGGACTGGTTCATGAACCGGCTGCGCGCGGGATTTTTCCGCTGGATCAATCCGTTCAACGCCGCGCAGGTCCAGACGGTGTCCGTCGCGAAAACGCGGGCGATCGTTTTCTGGACGAAGAATCCGGCGGGCATCGAGCCGCATCTGGACGAACTCGACTGCAGCGGGCTGCACTACTATTTCCAGTACACGCTGAACGACTACGGGCGCGAAGGCCTGGAGCCGGGGCTGCCGCCGTTGGCGGCGCGTCTCGAAGCGTTCCGGCGTTTGGCGGACCGGCTCGGGCCGGAGCGCGTGGTCTGGCGGCTGGATCCGCTCCTCTTGACGGACCGCCTGGGCATGCCGGAATGGCTGGACCGGGCGGCGCGGCTCATGGCGCAACTGGCGAACCATACCCGCAAGCTGGTTTTCAGCTTCGCGGATATCGCGGCCTATCCGGCGGTGCGGCGCAACCTGGGGCGCGCCGGGATCGCGGCGCGGGAATTCGCGCCCGCCGAAATGGAGGATTTCGCGCGCGGCCTGGCGGAACTCAACCGCGCGCACGGATTGGCGCTGGCGACCTGCGCGGAGGAAATCGACCTGGCCGCGCACGGCATCGCGCACAACCGCTGCGTGGACGGCGAGCTGCTGGCGCGGCTCTGGCCGGACGACGCGGCGCTGCTGGACTTCCTGGGCTCGCGCGCGGCGCGGAAAGATCCGGGCCAGCGGCGGGCGTGCGGGTGCCTCGCCAGCAAGGACG
>DAOTNL010000218.1:0-4080 GCA_035450765.1 Kiritimatiellia bacterium
CCGGCATAGAACACGGCGATCTGTCCCGGCGTGACCGAGAGCTGCGGCTCGTCGAAAACGGCCAGCAGCCGGTCGCCGACCGCCCGCACGGTCGCCGGCGCGGCTTTGTGGCGCTGGCGGATCTGGACTTCGCAGCGGAACGGTTCCGCCGGCGCCCCCGCCCAGCCCACCCCGTTCAGGTCGCCGGCAGCGAGGTCGCGGGAATGCAATTCTTCTCGCGGCCCCACCACCACGCGGTTGCGCGCAGCGTCGATCTCCACCACGTAGAGCGGCGTGCCGCCGCCGCCCAGTTCCAGCCCCTTCCGCTGGCCGATCGTGTAGTGGAGGATGCCCCGGTGCCGCCCCAGCACCGTGCCGTCGCGCGCCACGAAATCGCCGGGCCGCGCGTCGCCGGGCCGGAACAGAACGGAATAATCCTCGCACTCGATGAAATCCTGGCTTTCGTCCTTTTCCGCCAGATCGCCCCAGCCCAGCTTGCGCGCGAGATCCTTGACCTCGCCCTTGCGCAATTCGCCCAGCGGGAAGATCAGGTCGGCCAGTTGCGCCTGTTTCAGGCGCGACAGGAAATACGACTGGTCCTTGCCGGCGTCCTTCCCGCGCAGCAATTGCCAGCGGCCGGTCGCTTCGTCGAACCGCGTCCGCGCGTAGTGGCCCGTGGCAAACTTGTCGAAGTCCGCGCCCTGCGCCCGGGCCTGGTCGATCAGGAAACCGAACTTCATCCGCTGGTTGCAGCGCACGCACGGATTCGGCGTGCGCCCGGCCAGATATTCTTCCCGGAAATACTCCAGGACGGTCTGCTTGTATTCCTCCGCCAAGGGAATCACGCGGTGTTCGATCCCGAGCCGCGCGGCGATTTCCTTGGCGGCCTCCAGATCCCGCGCCTCCCCCGGCCCGAAACAGCCCGAAATGCCCAGGTCCGGAATCGGCACCGAGCCATCCCAGATGCTCATCGTCAGGCCCGTCACCCGCCAACCGTCGCGCTTGAGCAACCAGGCCGCGACGGACGAATCCACGCCGCCGCTCAATCCGACCGCTACGCTGGGCTGGGTTGCCGACATGGGGTGCAATCTACCTCGAAAAGCTCGCCGGCGCTACTTGGCTTCGCGCGCCAGTTGCGCGGCGTAGCCCGCCAGCCGCCAGCGGATGCGGGCGGCCGCCTCGCGGTCGCCGCCGCGTTCCGCCAGCGCTTCCGCCTGCCGCGCGGTTTCCATGGCGGCCACGAGATCGCCGGCGGCCAGTTGCGCCCGTTCCAGCGTGTTCAACTGCGCCGCGGTCGGCGCGCCGCCGGACAGCTCGATGGCCTTCCGGGCCCAGGCGAGGGCCTCGGCGGCCTCTTCCGGCGTGGCCTGGGGATCCACCGCCAGCGTCCAGGCCAGATTGTTCATGGCCGGCGCGTAGTTCGGCGCGATCTCCAGAACGGCGCGGTATTCCGCGCACGCCTCCGCGCGCCGGCCGTCGAGCTGGTACCGGTTGGCTAGGTTGAAATGGATCAGCCAGTTGTCCTGCGTGACCGCCAGCGCGTGGCGGAACAGCGTTTCCGTGTCGCGCCAGACGGCCGTCTGCGCGCGCGAGAGCCACGCCAGCATAACCACCAGCAAGCCGGCCACCGCCGGCCAGATCCGCCGGTCCGCGATCTTCGCGGCGCTCCCCGCGAGCGCCAAGGCCAAACCGATATGCGGCAGATAGCTGTAGCGGTCCGCCCAGGCCTGCCCGCCCACCTGCACCAGGCCGATCATCGGCACCAGCGCGCCCAAGAACCACAGCCAACCCACGAGCCCCCACGGCGCGCGGCGCGCGGCGGCCACCGCCAGCGCCGTCAGCGCCGCGAGCAGAACCGCCGCGCCGATCGCCGCGGTCCAGGATGCCCCGCCGGCGGGAAACGGATAATAGACCGCCAAATCGACCGGCCAGATCAGCGCGCGCAGATACTGGACGGTGGCCGTCGCCGCGTTCGCCAGCCGCGCTCCGGCCGGCAGCGCCGCGAACGACTTCACCGCGCCGCCCGCGCTTTGCGCCGCCAGGGTCATCGCGCACGAACCTGCCGCCAGCAGCCACAGCGGCGCTTTTTCCAGCACCAGTTTCCACGCCGGCGTCCGGGGCCAGCGGCCCAGCGGCCAAGCATCCAGCAGCAGCAGCAGGCACGGCAGCGTCACCCACGCGGGCTTGGCCAGCAGGCTGGCCGCGAAGGCAACGGCCGTTCCCAGCAGGCGCCCTCGTCCCGCGGGCCGGACGTAGGCCAGCAGGGCCAGCAGGCCGAAGAACGCCGCCAGCACGTCTTTGCGCTCCGAAATCCACACGACCGATTCCGCGCGCAGCGGATGCACCGCCCACAGCGCCGCCGCGGCCAGCGCCGCCGGCCCGGAAGCCGTCGCCCGCCGCAGGAAGAAAAACAGCAGAATCGCGTTCGCGGCGTGCAGCAGCAGGCTCGAGAGATGGTGGCCCGCCGGATTCAGGCCGTAGAGTTCCGCATCCGCCATGTGCGCCAGCCAGGTCAGCGGATGCCAGTTGTACATGTGGGTCGTCGTGAACGCCCAGCGGAGACCGGCCTTCGTCAGTCCTGCCGTCACCGCGGGGTTTTCCGTGACGTAGCCGTGGTCGTCGAACCACACGAAGCCGCAGAGCAACGCCCCGCCGAACGCCAGGAAAACCAAGGCGGCCAGCAGCGCGCCGGCCGCGAGGTTCCATTTCCACTCCGCACCCTTCATGGCCGGCAAGAATAGCCGAACCCCGGAAAACAACCAAAGAGATTCACCACAAAGAGCACAGAGAACCCAAAGAAACAGCCCACTACGAATGGAACGAATGACGCAGAATGAAGAACCGGCCCCAGCGGGGCCGGCTACAGTTCAATCCACTTGATGATTGGATATTGGATATTGAGGTTTCTCAGGGCTGCCGGGCCTGGGCGGCGGCGAGGTTCTGCTTGAGGATGGGCGAATCCGGCGCGTAGTCGAGAGCCTGGCGCCAATAGGCGACGGCCCGGTCGCGTTCGCCGGCCTGCATGGCCAGCGCGCCGAGGTTGTTGAGCACGTCGGGCTGGGCCGGATTGATCTTCAGGCTTTCGCTCCACTGCTCCAGCGCCGGCCCCACGTGGCCGCGCTGCGCCAGGATCATCGCCGCGCGGTTGCGGGCCATCACGTTGAGCGGATGGAGCTGGATGATCGCCGCGTAGGTGTCCAGCGCGCCGGATTCGTCGCCCGCCAGTTCCTGCGCATGCGCGAGGTTGACCAGCGCGTCCTCGCTGGCCGGCGCGATCTCCAGCGCCTTGCGGAAGTGCCGGATCGCGCGCGGATAGTCTTCCTTTTCCGCGGCGCGGATGCCTTTCGCGATCGCGGCCGCCAGCAGCCCGATCCGGTCGGTCTTCACCACCGGCGCCAACAGGTTCTCCACCGGCGCCCAGTCGTCCGTCAGCACGCAGTCCCCGTTGCGCGCGCGCAGGTCCGCGAAATGCTCCTCCGTCAGCGGCGTGCCCTCGAAGACGCCGGGCCGCGCCGTCCACTCGCCCAGATTCGCCAGGTCCAGCGGCCGGTCGCCGCCCACGAAGACGGTGGTGTTGCGCCCGCCGAGCTGCGGGATCGCGGCGACGGCCCCGCGGTGCGCGAAGACCTCCGCGAAGGTCTGGGCGATGGCGTTCATGAAGCCGCCGACTTCGTAGGCGTCGATCAGGTTCATCACGTAGAGCCCGTCCGGCTTGAGCAGCTGCCGCACTTGCTCCATGAATTCCCGCGTGGTGAGCTGGTACGGCACCGAATAGTCGCTGACCGAATCGCAGACGATGAAATCGAACGGCGGCACGCTGCCGGGCTGTTCGCGGTTCTTCCGCAGGGCGTCGGCCACGTAGTTGCGCGCGTCCTGGTGGTGGATTTCGATGGGCGCGTCCGCCGGCAGGCCGAACGCCTCCTGCGCGGCGCGCGTCACGCCCGGATCGATCTCGACCACGACGAGTTCGCTGCCGGGCCGCGCGCGGAACAGATAGTTGGGGAACACGTAGCCCCCGCCGCCCAGCAGCAGCAGGCGCACGGGCTTGTCGTTCTTGCCCAGCTTCTGGTTCACCAGCGCGTCGTAGATGCGCATGTAGGG
>DAOTNL010000219.1:0-4038 GCA_035450765.1 Kiritimatiellia bacterium
AACAAGACCTTGCAGACCGTTGGAACGGCTCTGGATTTGCGCATTTTGGAGATTGGCACCGTTGAGGAGGAAATTGCCATTTCCTCCGAAATTACGAGTTGCGGCCTGTGTGTCATTCAGAATATGGATGGGGAAAACTTTGTGGATGTTGGGTTCGAGACGGGTGTTTATCCCATCCGCATCCCCGCTGGGCTTTTTGCGATTGTGCCGTTGACACCGGCCACGAGCAGCCTGTTCCTCCAAGCGGATACGGGCGCTTGTGACGTGAAGCTGTACGTCCACGAGGCGTAATCACCAAACGTAGGCGGAGCCGTCTTGTTCGGGGAGTTCGGTTTTGCGCGCGTAGCCGATGTTCCTTGTGGGGATGCCCTGCGCGAAGGTCAGGCAGAAGGCGTCGGCGAGGTTGGGGCTGCGCCCGATTCGGTCCGGCTTGCGCATGGAATCCTTGGGCTCCACGCGGATCTTGCCGGTAGAATGCAGGGCGTACTTCGGCGTGGACACCTCGTGGACGAAGCGGCGCAGGATGGCCTCGTCTCCCTCGGCCCTGACGATGCGGCTCTCGAACCACTCCCGCGCCTGCCACCACAGCTCGTCGCGCAGGCGCAGGCAGTCGGGCTTCATCACGGGCGGCATCCCGACGTTGACGGGGACTACCGGCACTCCAAGCTCCTCTAGGCGCGACACGACACCGGCCCCGACGCCGATGGCGTCCACGACGATCTTGTCGAACTTGCGGTCCTTCCATAGCTGCATGACCTTGCCGACCGTCGGCATGGGCTCCGTGGCCATCCACTCCTCGAATCCGTAGACGAGCGGCCCCTGCCGGATGCAGAAGCCGACGGCGTCCGCCCCGCCTCCGGACGGGTCGAGCCCGGCGACGCGCTCGACCATCTCCGCGGGCTTCACGTCGCGGTCAAGAGCCTCTTCGACGAGATCGAAGCGGATCAGCGTGTCCGGGTCGCTCTTGGGAAACTTTCCCAGCACCCGCACCCGGTACATGTTGGAGTCCTTTCCGAACTCCTGCTCCATCTCCGCGCAGTAGGTCTTCGACACGAACGGCGAGTCCAGCGACGAGAACGAGAACGTCTTCCAGTATTGCGCGTTTTTGTGGTGGGTGTCGTAGAAGTCGCCGGATGAATAGACTCCGTTGCCGGTGGCGATCCACATGGCGCCAGGCGTGGAGAACGAACCGCGCGCTGCTTCCCAGATTTCGTGGGCGATTCCGGCGGCCTCGTCGAAAATGAAAACAATGTTCTTGTCGTGTTTTCCGGCATAGGCCGCCACGTTCTCCTTCGCGGCCGTCTCCGGACTGGCAAAACAGCGGTCCTTCAATGCCGGCGACAGGAAGATGCGCTCGCTCGTGATGGTGAAATGCTCTCCCCATGCCCGCGGAAGCCGGTCCGACCACTTGCGCACCTCGGGCCAGATCGTCTTTAGCACCTGGTCGTACTTGGCCGACGTGACGATGGCCTTGCCCTCGGCGTGGCAGCAGATGAACCAGATGATGACCCACGACACCATCGCCGTCTTGCCGACGGTTGTTCCGGAGACGATGGAAATGCGGCAGTCCGGCCCGACCTCTGCCAGGGCGAGGCGCTGGTCAGCGGAGACCACCTCCGGGCGGAGGACTTCCTCGACGAACTTGAGGCACCCTCCTGCCGCGCGGTATTCGGCCAGCTTGGCCTTGAACTTCTCGGCGGCTTCCTGCGGGGACACGGCGGCCTAGCCTTCGACCGTCTTGGCGGAACCGGAACCCTGCGGGATGGACTTTTCGACGTGCATGATCAGCTCGACCAGGGCCGGGGCCAGGTCGTGTTCGGCCTTGACCTCCTGCCTGAACCATTCCGGGTGGTCCTTCTTGAGCAGGACTTCCATCATCCGGTCGGACGGGTACATGTCCGTACCGCAGATTCCGCTTCCGCAGGTGACCGAGCGGGGGACGCCCTTGGTGGCGCGGTGGTGGGCGTCGTCGTAGCGTTCGGCCATCCACATGTCCTCGCGGTCGGCCTCGGCCTTCTTGTAGGCGGCGCGGTACTCCTCGTTGCGGGAGAACTCCCGGCGGACGGCCCCGAACGGCAGGCCGGTCAAGATGGACGCCTCCGAGTGGCGCGCCCCGCCGGCGATAGCGGCCAGATAGTCCCACAGCTTCTTCTGCACGTCCGGAGGCGGCGGGTCGGCCCGCTTCCTGCCCTTGGGCGGCGGCTTGGGCGCCTTCGATCTCGGCTTGGCTGGATCTCCTTTTTTCACGCCCATACGGAACCACCCCGCCGTTGCGAGTCAAGAAGTTTTCCATTGACGCGCCATCGCCGGATGGTTCCGTCAACCGTGGAAAGAACCGCGCCGCGCGAAAACGAACCGAGGAGATTTTATGACTGAAAGAATGCAGCCTGTTGACGAAGAGGCGTGGAACGGAGAGTTAAACGCTCCGTTTAAACTTGGGAAGTGGGCCAAGTCGATGCCCGTTCCGATGCCGGTTTATAGTGGTTCATCTCGGGCGATTCAGATGCCAGAGCAATTCACCAACGCTCCAAGAGAACAGGCCATTCCTAAAAACATCTTGAACCAGACTGGCGGTGTCATAGTTGGCGGGCAAATAGTCGGAGCCCAGCAAAAACCTCCCATCCGCTCTCTTCCTCCAGACCATCGCCTCCAAGCCACGCTCGCCGAGCAGGACAAGGCGAGCAAGGGGATATTCTCTACGGTTATTGACCCGCGAGACCTGCCGCCATACCGTACTATGGAAAACCGCAACGGACAAGCTGAAATAGAACCAGCGCCGACGTCGCCAACAAGATACGGACCGCGCGTCGGCGCTGGTTCTATTTCAGCAGGAGGCGTTGACCTCGGCGTGGCGAGCCCGCTGTTTGGAATGGTGCCGTCAAAATATCGCCAAACGGTAAATTCGGTGGTCTCCGCCAATACCAAACTGCCTCGGCCATCGCGTCCAGAAGGCCCGATGTCCGGCATCTACAGCGAGCGTCCCGTCGGCGACATGCAGCAGAAATATCTCCAAGGTCTCGGCCTGCGCCAGCAGTATAACGAGGCCCAGCCTCGGAGCCAGAAGCGGGCTGGCGTTCTAAACGAGATTTGGGACCGGGGCGGAGTGCCCGTCATCGGCGGCGGGACGCAACGCGCGCCCGTGCAGGACTTCGGCGGCGTGAATGGCGTGATGGATTCGATGGCCAAGATGCGCGGCGTTGACACGGGCATGAAGGTTGGAAGTCCCGAGGCGGAGGCGCACGGCCTCGCTCTGGCCAAGCACAGAGGCGGAGACGTGTATGGAGGCGGAGACCGCGCGGCGCATTTGCGGCGCAATCGGGAAACGGCAAGCCAAGGTCTTTTGAACACATGGGGCGACGAGCGTGCCATGCAGAAGGAAGCGGCGCAAGTCGCGCTCGACCAGGCCCGCAAGGGCGGAGGGCTGAACCTGACCCCTGACCAGGCGTTGAAGCAGTACGAGGTGGACCAGCGTACCGCCGTGGATCGCGAGAAGATCGCCGCCGCCGACCGCCGGGCGCAGGAAGCGCGGGACGCCGAAGCGAACGCCAAGGCCGCGGCGGAAGCCGCCAGGGGTATCCGCGAGGTGAACGGCGTGTTCATCGGCCCAGACGACAAGCCGCTGGCTGAGCCGGAGCAGAAGATGTGGAGCGCGAGAAAGACCGCCCTGACCAGCGTGGCGGAGCCGCAGACGGTGGCCGCCATCAAGGAGATGCAGAAGAATCCGGACGCCTACGCCGTCCGCATCGACCGGACGACCGGGAAGGTGGCCGTCGGCCCCAGCAAGCGCAAGGGGATGTTCGGAGAGAAGGACGCCGAATGGCTAGGCGAGACGCTTCCGGACAAGACGCCGAGATATGCCACGCCTTATGAATACGATCCGGTGATCGCCGGAGTCCTGTACAGCCAATACGGGATCTGAACATGGCCCTCCCGTGGATGACTGGCGGCGTCGCCGGAGTGGACGAGGAGGAGCAGAAGCTCCCCTTCGCCATCCCCAGCCGCAAGCAGGTGTTCGGCGAAGAGGAGGAGGCCCCCCCG
>DAOTNL010000220.1:0-4028 GCA_035450765.1 Kiritimatiellia bacterium
TGGACATCGACATGCCGGTGGAGAATGGGATCAAGGCCGTCGCCATCCTGCGCGAAGCGCTCGGCGCGGAGCAAATCGCCATCCTGCCGGCCGATCCCGAAGACCGCCTGGGCCACGCCGACGGCATGGCCGCGTTCATCGCGAAAAACGCGATCGCGGCGACCCGCTTCGACGAACCGCTCCGGACGGCCGTGCTCGGCGAACTGCGCGCCGCGTTCCCGGACGTCGAAATCGTCGAGATCGAATCCCCTGTCGGCGGCCCCCCGGCCGCCGACGCGGCGTTCGGCTCCGCCCACGGCCTCTACGTGAACGCCGTGGTCACCGCTCGCCATATTTACGTCCCCACGTTCGGCATCCCCGAAGATGCCGCCGCCTTGGAGCTTCTCCGCGCCCGCAGCGACCGCGAAATCGTCCCGGTAGATGCCCGCAAGGTCGCCGCTCTCGGCGGCGGCGTCCGCTGCCTCAGCGGCCAATTCAACGGCGAAAACGCCCGCAAACTGATCGCAGCCGCCCGCGCGCGCTAAGACCCCGCCGGACATCGTGGAAGCCGTGCCCTCTGATCAATCCAACGGCTGTTCACTTGAAGATTGGTTATTGGATGTTGGATATTGGATATTGATTCCCCCGTCCCTCTCCGCCCGCCCGCGCCGCATCGTAGCGGGCATAGGTCTTGAGCAGGTCGCGCACGAACCCGAAGCCCACGCGCGGCAGCCAGTATTCCCCCACCTCGATCACGACGGCATCGCGGCCCTGCAGTTCGGCCAAGAGGTCGAGTTGCCGCTTGTCCAGCGGCGCGTTCGGCGCTTCGGGCCAGAAATATTCCCGGTTGTAGTAGTAGTACGTGTTGCGCTTGCGGTAGAGCCCGTGCCGGTCCATGAAATTCGTCAGCGTGAACACGAAGCTGTCGCCCACGAACAGCAGGTCGGGCATGTGGCTGCCCGGCCGGACTTCCGCCACGGGATGCACCTGCGGGCCGGCCAAGGGCCGCGCCGACCACAGGTTGGCCAATTCGCCCAGATCGTTGTCTTCGCCGACGATCGTCCGGTTGGTGACCGCGCCGACGATCTCCACCGTCGGCAGGTCCTTGCCGGTCAGGTCGCGCAGGCGCCGCGTGATTTCCGCCACGATGCGCGCCGCGCCGTACTCGTTCCAATGCGTCCCGCCGTCGGCGAACAGCCGCGGCGCGCCTGGCTCCCGCTTCCACTCCTGGAACAGCGCGTGCCCGTCCACCACGTTTACGCCGTCGCGCCGCAGGTGCTCGATGAAGTTCTCGTAGTTGCTGCGGCGCGCGGGCCGGCCGGCCACGTCGGCTTCCGGCGGCAGGAATTCCGGATAGATTTCCGCCTTGCTCGGCGCGATCACCAGCAGGAACGCGATGCCGTCGCGCGCCAGCCGGTCCTGCAGGCGCTTGGTGGACGCGCTCACGTTCGCCAGCTCCCAGGCCGGCCGCTTCCCGTTCGCGTTGTAGGCGTCCACGTAGACCTTCTCGTACAGCCGGCCCGCGCGGCCCAGCAGCACCTGCGTGCCGCTGCGCTTCGGCAGCTCGCCGAACAGGGTGAACCGGATCTGGTTGGCCGTGCGCACCAGCGCCCCGCGCAGCCCGATCCGCTGGGCCAGCCACGCGTCGAAGTCCGTCTGCATCGTCCCGTTCCACCACGCCCGCGCGCCGACCGCCGGCCCGGCCGTCGTCGTTTCCACCCCCGCCAGCGGAACGTCCGGCAGCCACCCCGTCGCCATCTGGGCCAGCGGCAGGACCAGGAACAGGCAGAACAGGATCGACGCAAAGAGGAGGAATTTCTTCATCGCGTCAGAACCGGAAATAGATGAAGGGATTGAAGCTGCTGGTGGCCAGCGTCGCCGCCGACCAGACCAGCAGGACCATCGCCACGGCGAACCGCCCGGCCGCCTGGCCGAGCGTGGCGCGCGCGGGCTCCAGGCGCATGAAATCGAACGGATGCGGCTTCAGCGCCGGCCCGAAGCACAGCACGACCGCCGCCGCCAGCGTCGCCGCGTGCCGCCGGCCGAACTCGATGGCCGCGGCCGCTTCCGGCGCCGCGCCGAAGAGATCCACCATGCGCCCCGCGTACGCCACCGCGTGCGCCAGCGTCTCCGCGCGGAACAGCACCCAGCTGAACAGCACCAGCACGAAGGTGACGGGCAACCCCACCCAGGCCGGCGCGCGCACAATCCGCGTGCCCTTGAACGCCTTGTCCAGGCACAGGAAGAAGCCGTGGAACGCGCCCCACGCCACGAAATTCCAGGCCGCCCCGTGCCAGAACCCGGACACCAAAAACACCAGCCACAGGTTGAAGTAGGTCCGCGCCGTCCCGTGCCGATTCCCGCCCAGCGGAATGTAAAGGTATTCCCGCATCCAGTTCGAGAGCGAGATGTGCCACCGCCGCCAGAATTCCGTGATCGTGTGCGAAATATACGGCCGGTTGAAGTTTTCGAGGAACTCGATCCCCAGCAGCCGCCCCAGCCCGATGGCCATGTCCGAATAGCCGCTGAAATCGAAGTAGATCTGGAAGGCATAGGCCACCGCGCCCAGCCACGCCCAGCTGCAGGAAAGCGTTCCGGGCGCGGCGCCGAACGCGGCGTCGGCCACTTCCGCCATCGTGTTGGCGACCAGCACCTTTTTCCCCAGGCCTTGGCAGAACCGCAGGATGCCGGTATAGAACCGCTCGCGCGAATGCTCGCGCGCGATCAGCTGCTGCGCCACGTCGTGGTAGCGCACGATCGGGCCCGCGATGAGCTGGGGAAACAGCGCCACGTAGAGCAGGTAGTCCGCCGCGTTCCGCGCCGGCTGCGCCGTGCCGCGATAGACGTCCACCAGATAACTCACCTTCTGGAACGTGAAGAACGAAATCCCGATCGGCAGCGCCACCGCCGCCCAGGCCAGCGGCTCGACCCCGAACCGCCCCAGCCAGGCATTCAGGTTGTCCACGAAGAAATTCGCGTACTTGAAATAGAGCAGCAGCCCGACGTTCAGCGCCGTCGCCAGCGCCAGAAGGCCCTTGCGCCGGGGTTCCGGCAACCGCCCGGCCGGCAGATGGCGGCTCAGCGCGTAATCCACCAGCCCCGACGCGACCAGCACCAGGACGAACCGCGGCGCCCCCCAGGCATAGAAAAACAGGCTTGCCGCCAGCGCCACCGCGTTCCGCCATCGATTCGGGCAAACGTAGTAGGCCGCCAGCAGCAGCGGCAGAAACACGAACAGGAAGGTGAGCGAACTGAAAACCATGACGGTACAGGATGCCCGTCCCCCCGCCCTTCGACAAGCCGGAAACGGCCGTTTACGGCCGGGACACGCGCAAGCGCAAGAAACGGTTGGAGTCCAGCGCGACGGGATCCGTCACCGCGCACTCCACGGGATTGCCCGTGCCGCTTTCTTCCACGTTCGTCGCCCCCAGCCACGACCCGCCCACGTTCGTCGCCACCCCGCGCCACGTCGCGCCGCTGGCCATCGTTTCCGCGCTTTCCACGACGAACCGCACGTCCGTGGCGCTGGGATTGCGGTGGAACGTCAGGATGGGCCAGATCCCGTCCCGCGCCCAGCCGACGCACGCGTTGTCGTCCGCGACCCGCGGGCTGCCGCCCGTCGCGTACTTCAGCAGGTTCGGCATGCCGTCGCCCGCCGCGCAGTCCAGATCGTTCGTCAATCCGTTCGTGATGGCCCCGAACCACGCGCCGACGCCGGCCAGTTGCGCCTCGTACGCCCCCATGTCCACCGCACCGAACGCAATGCGCGGGTTGCCGTCCAGATCCTCGGCCCACGTCACGACGCCGTTATCGCCCGCATCGAGGCACGGCGAAGTCGCCTGCAGCCGGTAGTTACCCGACCCCGCATCCACGAACTGCGGATAGCTGGCGATATTCCCCGTGCCGCCCGGATGCGGCGCGGTGCAACTGTTCTGGAACGTACCCCCGAGATAATTCGAACCCGCCGTCGCGCCGTTGCCGAATACGATGCAGTTGACCAATGTGCCCTCGGCGGAACCGCCGCCGCCCGTGCCGTCGCCGGGGAATCC
>DAOTNL010000221.1:0-4006 GCA_035450765.1 Kiritimatiellia bacterium
GCCCGTGGAAGGGCACACCCTGTGGGCGCTGCAGGACGTTTCGCTGGGCGTGGAGCAGGGCGAGGTGCTCGGGATCATCGGCCGCAACGGCGCGGGCAAGAGCACGCTGCTGAAAATCCTTTCGCGGGTCACCGCGCCGACGTCGGGGCGCATCCGGGTCAAGGGACGAGTGGCGAGCCTGCTGGAAGTCGGCACCGGTTTCCATCCCGAACTGACCGGCCGCGAAAACGTGTTTCTGAACGGCGCGATCCTCGGCATGACCAAGGCCGAAGTGGCGCGGAAGTTCGACGAGATCGTGGCGTTTTCCGAGATCGAGGATTTCATCGACACGCCCGTCAAGCGCTACTCGAGCGGCATGTACGTCCGCCTGGCCTTCGCCGTGGCCGCGCATTTGGATCCCGAAATCCTGGTGGTGGACGAAGTGCTGGCCGTGGGCGACGCCGGGTTCCAGAAGCGCTGCCTGGGCAAGATGGGCGACGTCGCCAAGAGCGGCCGGACGGTTTTGTTCGTCAGCCACAACATGCCGTCGATCCTCAACCTGTGCAGCCGCGCGGTCTGGATGGGCAACGGCCAGAAACAGCGCGACGGCGCGCCGGACGAGGTGATCAAGGCCTACCTTTCCTCCGTATCGGCCGCCGTGGAGGAACGTCCCGGCATCGCCCAGGCGGAACACCGGGGAACGGGCCAGGTGCGCATCGTGCGCGTGGAAGCCGGCACCGACGGGCGCAGCGCGCCGGGCCTGACCACCGGCCGGGATTCAACCTTGCGCTTCACCTACGAAGCGCAGGCGACGCCGGCGAAAATCCATATGGCCATCATCGTCTCCAACTCGCGCGGGGAACCCTGCCTGCATCTCAACAGCGACAAGGTGGACCAGCTCATGCGCCTCGACGCGCCGCGGGGGACGATCCGGCTGCGCTTGCCGCGGTGCCCGCTGGTGCGCGGAAACTATGCTTTGGACGTCAAGGTCTGCAATTCCGCCGGGGTCGTCCTGGACCACGTGCCGCAGGGCGAAAGCGTCGTCGTCAACGACGGCGATTTCTACGGCAACGGCCGCCCGCCCGTGCCGGGCACGGGCAGCGTGCTGGCCGACCACTCCTTCGACGTGGCGGCGGACTGAAAGGCTCCCGATGAGTGCCGCGCCCGAAGTGACGTTCTTCATGCTGGTGACCGATCCGTGCGCGCTGATCGCGGACTACGCCATCCGCAGCTATCGCTTGCTGGAGCGCGCGAAAATCGATTTCCGCCTGCGCGTCTACGGCAATTGCCTCTCGCCGCTCGTGCGCGACCGCTATTTTCCCCGCTGGGGAAAATACCCTTTCGTGGAACTGGACGATAATCGGGCGCACGTCACGGATGATTACCCGCGGAAAGGCCAGTACATTACTTCTCCAGAAGGGGTGGCTCATGTGTTGTCATGGAACTGTGAGCCTCCCCCCATCGTCTGGGATCGGGAGATGCGTCGGCTGCCCTCGCAATACGTAGCAACAGTGGACGCAGATTTTGAGATCCTGGATCCGTCATTTGTTCAGCATGCCCTGGAGCGCCTTCGCCAAGTGGACAATCTGGCGGGAATTTCAGCCAGTTATGGTGAAGACAGGCCCATCCATCGTGAAACATATAGCAACAGAATCGTTTTCGTGCATAAACGATGGGACAGCTGGTTTTGCCTTTACCGAAAATCATGTCTGGATTTAGGGCCGTCTTGTCACTATTTCGAAACGCAAGCACCAAACGGTATTATTCACTGCTACGATGCTTTCAGCTATCTGCAGCACGCCTTGCTCGCGCAAGGCTGGCGGTTCGAGGCGGTCGGCCCGGAAAGCCAGAACCAGTTCATCCACTACACGTCCTTCGGCCAGAACCAGAGCGTCACGACGCGCACGATCGCGGCCTACCGGCGCTACCGCATTTTGCTGCACCGGGGCTTGGTTCCCCGGTTGGGGTTCAAGGGGGCGCGGGGCCGCCTGAATCGCTGGGTCGGCTACGGCGTCTACGAACTGTTCATGCGGCGCTTCGGCGGCGTGGACCGGTCCCGGCAACGCTTCCAGCATTTGCTGAATCCCGACTTCGACGTCGAACGGCTGTATCGCGACTGAGGTCGGAAGCCCGATTCCCAAACGGGCGCAACGGCCAGCAGCCGGTTCATCTGTGGAATTCGCGAGTGGCAAGCAAGGGAGCGGGGGACGCTGATCTGGCGGGGCTGAAGCGAAAATCGGAGTGTCGGAGCCTTCTCATTCCCCGATGGGAGCGTCGGGGGCTCCAAAGAGACGGATTCAGTGGTTGGTCGGAGCCGGCACGACTCCGTGCTGGCCGGAAATGGATCAAGCTTCCCAAAAGAACATGCGCTTCCGCGTTGCGGATGCGGTCTCAACCGCCCACGCCAAAAAACTCCCGGACGGCGGCACAGATGTCGCCTACCTGTTCCGTCGTCAAATCGTAGAACATCGGCAGGCGCACGAGGCTGTCAGCGAAGCGATCGGCGTTGGGGAGCGCCCGGCCATCGTGCCGGGCCGCGTAGAAGGGGCTTTCGTGCAGCGGCAGATAATGGAACACGGCTTGGATGCCGCGGCTTTTCAGATGGGCGATCAACGCGGTGCGTTCGGCCAGCGAGCGGCACACGAGATGGAACATGTGGGCGTTGTTGCTGGCCTCCTTCGGGATCGTCGGCAAGGCCACGAGCCCTTGGTTGGCCAAACCGGACAGTTCCTTGAAATAAGTCTGCCAGAGCTGCTTGCGCTTGGCCTGGATGGCGTCCAGATGCTCGAGCTGGGCGTACAGGAACGCCGCGATGATCTCGGAGGGCAGGAAGGACGAGCCGACGTCCACCCAGCCGTACTTGTTGATTTCCCCGCGGAAAAACTCGGCGCGGTTCGTGCCTTTCTCCCAGATGATTTCGGCGCGCCGCGCGAAGCGTTCGTCGTTGACGACCAGCGCGCCGCCTTCGCCGGCGATGATGTTCTTGGTTTCGTGGAACGAGAAGGCGCCTAAATGGCCGATGCCGCCCAGCGGCCGGCCTTGGTAGGTCGCGTCGATGGCCTGGGCCGCGTCCTCGACCACCAGCAGGTTGTGTTTTTGCGCCAGCGCCATGGCCGCGTCCATGTCGCAGGCCACGCCGGCGTAATGCACGACCACGAGCGCCTTGGTGCGGGGCGTGATCAACTCCGCCACCCGGTCCAGATCCAGATTGGGATGGTCGGCGCGGCTGTCCGCGAAAACGATCCGCGCCCCTTGCCGCACGAAGGCCAAGGCCGTGGAAACGAACGTGAAGGAAGGCACGATGACTTCGTCGCCGGGACCGACGTCCGCCAGGATGGCCGCCATTTCCAAGGCGTCCGTGCAACTGGTCGTCAACAGGACCTTGCGGAAACCGTAGCGGCGTTCCAGGAATTGCTGGCAACGCTGGGTAAAGAGTCCGTTCCCGGAAATCTTGCCGGACTCCACCGCCTGGCGGATGTAGTCGGTTTCTTTGCCGGTCAGGAACGGCTGGTTGAAGGGAATGTCGGTCATGGGTCGTTGTTCCGGGGCGATGTCGCCATTAGTCCAGCCAGTAGCCCAGCAAATGGAACGGTTGGCCTTGCACGCGGATTTCCAAGGATTCTCGCGGGGCGTCGTAGTCGATCGTGAAGAGGCGGCCGTTCATCCGGACCTTGGGCATCGGATAATTGGTGAAGGCCTTGATGTGGTGGATCAGGGTTTCGACGTCGGGAATCCGGTCGATTTCCAGAACCGCATCCGCTTCGGTGCGCGGCGGTTCGCTGGAATTCGGGCCGGATTGGGGAATCGCCGTAAAGTTCGGGTAGGCACGAACGACGTCCGCGACGAGCTGGCGGGACAAGAACGCCAGCGCCTTGCGCAACTGGCAGTCGGCGAGCCAGGGATTGAGCAAATGCCGCTGGAACAGGATGGCGCCCGTGTCTTGGCCGGCATCGATCAGGTGGGCCGTCATGCCGACGATTGTTTCGCCGTTTTTCACAGCCCAGTTCGTTGGCGTCGCTCCCTTGTG
>DAOTNL010000222.1:0-3983 GCA_035450765.1 Kiritimatiellia bacterium
ACGTTCGCCCATCCGGCGGAAGTGGAGGTCGTCGAGCCGCTGCGCATGCCGGCGGAGACCGGACCCTTGCATCTCCTCGTGCCGAGATATTCCATTTATCGGGGCAAGAGAATGGATTCTTATTACTGGACCAGCGGCCGGTATTCCACGACCAATGCGCTGGCTTTGGCGTGTCGCTATACCCGCGACAAGAAGGGGCTGGTTGTCAAATGGATTTTGCCGGAAGAAACCTGGGATGTATATCGCCAGCAAAAGGAAACCGGCGTGGTTGAGCGCCCAAGGTCGGCGCAGGAGGAAGAAGAACAGCAATTGCTCGATGCCGCGCAAAGCCTGAAGGAACTGGGCAGGGAAAGGGATGAGGGAAAAATCGGATGGGAAGAATATAATCGGCGCGCCGAACCGCTGCGGATGATTCTAAACAGCCAATTTGGCAAGCCATATGGGGGGCTATAAGGCGCGTCGAACGTTGATCGAGCCTCGAATTTCGGCATGGGAGGCCTATGGGTTGCCGTGGATATCGGCGGGCATGGGATTGCAGAGCAAGCGCATCTAAAAACCCAAAATCCAGGCCGAACCGAACAGCCATTTCTCGCTAAGGATGTCAAGATAGCCCAGAAACAACATTCTGTTTCTGCCCGGATTTTGTCTTCCGCCGTTGCCCTGCATGGGACCGGCTCCCGGGGGTGGCTCCCAGTTGCGCCGCGCGCTTCGGCGGAGTAGACTGCGCGGGAACGGAAAAGGAGCCAGCCCATGAAGAAAGCCCGCAAATCCGCCCGGAAACCCTCGCTGGAACGCCACTGGTCGCAGGCGGTCACGGACGGCATGGAACGCGCGGCCAGCCGCGCCATGCTGCACGCGGTCGGCTTCACCTGCGCCGATTTCCGGAAGTCGCAGATCGGCATCGCCTCGACCTGGAGCCAGGTCACGCCCTGCAACATGCACATCGACCGCTTGGCGCGGCGGGCGGCGGAAGGCGTCTCGGCCGCCGGCGGCAAGCCGGTGATCTTCAACACGATCACGATTTCCGACGGGATTTCGATGGGCACGCCGGGCATGCGCTATTCCCTCGTGTCGCGCGAGATCATCGCGGACTCGATCGAGGCCGTGGCCAGCTGCGAGGCGTTCGACGGCCTGGTGGCCATCGGCGGGTGCGACAAGAACATGCCGGGCTGTCTGATCGCGATGGCGCGGCTGGACCGGCCCGCCGTGTTCGTCTACGGCGGCACGATCAAGCCCGGTTGCCACCGGGGCCAGAAGGTGGACATCGTCAGCGTGTTCGAAGCCGTAGGGCGGCAGGCACGCGGGGAAATCTCGGACCGCGAGCGGCGCCAGATCGAGGCCTGCGCGATTCCCGGGGCCGGTTCGTGCGGCGGCATGTACACGGCCAACACCATGGCCTCCGCGATCGAGGCGCTGGGCATGAGCCTGACGAACAGCGGCGCGCAGAACGCGGTGTCCGCGGCGAAGACGCGCGACTGCCGCGAGGCCGGCCAGGCGGTGCTGAACCTGATCCGGCGCGGCATCCGGCCTTCCGACATCCTGTCGCGCGAGGCGTTCCTGAACGCCATCGCGCTGGTGATGGCCATGGGTGGCTCGACGAACGCGGTGCTGCATTTGCTGGCGATCGCCCACGCCGCGAACGTGAAGCTGGATCTCGACGATTTCAACCGCGTGGGGGCGCGCACGCCGGTGCTGGCGGACCTCAAGCCCAGCGGGCGGCACGTGATGTCGGATCTCGTCGCCATCGGCGGCACCGCGCCGCTGATGAAACTGCTGATCGAGGAAGGCCTGATGGACGGCGATTTGCTGACCGTGACGGGCAAGACGCTGCGGGAAAACCTGCGCGGCGTCCGGCCCTATCCGGCGAAGCAGGCGATCATCCGCCCGCTGTCCGATCCGATCAAGAAGGAGGGCCATCTCGTGGTTTTGCGCGGCAACCTGGCGCCGGAAGGGGCGGTGGCGAAGATCAGCGGCCACGAAGGCCTGCGGTTTGCGGGGCGGGCCATCGTCTTCGAGTCCGAGGAAACGGCCTTGGCCGCGATCCTGAAGGGGACGGTGAAAAAGGGACATGTCGTCGTCATCCGCAACGAAGGACCGCGCGGCGGGCCGGGGATGCGGGAGATGCTCTCGCCGACTTCGGCGATCATGGGCCGCGGGCTGGGGGCGGAGGTGGCGCTGATCACCGACGGCCGGTTTTCGGGCGGCAGCCACGGCTTCGTGGTAGGCCACGTCTCGCCGGAAGCCTGCGTGGGCGGGCCCATCGCATTGGTGCGCAACGGCGATCCCATCGCCATCGATTCCGCGGCGCGCCGGATCGATTTGGGCATTTCCGCGGCCGAATTCCGGCGGCGGCGGGCCGCGTGGAAGCCGCCGCAACCCCGCGAAGCCCGCGGCGTGCTGGCCAAATACGCGCGCGCGGTCGGCAGCGCTTCGTTCGGCGCCGTGACGGACTGACGGGCGCCCGTCCGCCGCGATCCGAAAAACCATTCCGCCCGGGGGCATTCCCGCTTGTGCCCCCGGGTTTCTTCTGCGATAAAACGCGCATTGGATTCAACGAAAGGAAACAACGAATCATGGCGAAATTCTCGGGTAAGGTTCTGATGGTCGGTTACGGTTCGGTGGCGCAGTGCACGCTGCCCTTGCTGCTCAAGCTGGCAAAAGTGCCCGCGAAAAACATCACCGTGATGGACTTCGAGAACAAGCGCCCGGAATTGAAGCCGTGGCTCGCGCAGGGGGTAAAGTTCGTTCGCGATCGGGTGACTCCGGAAAACATGGGCGCCCTGCTCGGCAAGTACCTGAAAGCGGGCGATCTGCTGATCGATCTGGCGTGGAACATCGACTGCTGCGAAATCCTGCAATGGTGCCACGACGCGGGCGTGCTCTATATCAACACCTCGATCGAGCTGTGGGATCCGTACGCGGGGGCGAAGAACAAGCACCCCACGGAAAAGACGCTGTATTGGCGGCGGATGAACATCCGCAAGATGCTGGCGAAGTGGAAAACGAAGGGCGCGACGGCGGTGCTGGAGCACGGTGCGAACCCGGGCCTGATCTCGCACTGGACCAAGCGCGGTCTGCTGGACATCGCGGCGGCGGTCGTCGCCGAGAAGAAGGTCACGGGCGCGAAGGCCGCGAAGATCGCGGCGCTGGCGAAGTCGCAGACGTTCAACGAGCTGGCGATGGAACTGGGCGTGAAGGTCATCCATTGCAGCGAGCGCGACACGCAGATTTCCGACGTGCCGAAAGCGGTGGACGAGTTCGTCAACACGTGGAGCATCGAAGGCTTCCGCGAGGAAGGCACGACGACGGCGGAAATGGGCTGGGGCACGCACGAGAAGCAGTTGCCGCCGCTGGCCTACGAGCACAAGAGCGGTCCGAAGAACCAGATCTGCCTGGCGCGCATGGGCATGAACACACGCGTGCGCACCTGGGTGCCGAACTACACGGTCGAAGGCATGGTGGTGCGCCACGGCGAGGCTTTCACGATCAGCGACTTCCTGACGGTCTGGAAGAACGGCAAGGCGGTCTACCGCCCGACGATGCACTACGCGTACTGCCCGTGCGACGCGGCGATCATTTCGCTGCACGAGCTGCGCGGCCGCAACTACGAGCTGCAGCCCAAGCTGCGCATCATGGGCGACGAGATCACGACGGGTGCCGACATCCTCGGCGCGCTGATCATGGGCCACGCGTTCAATTCCTGGTGGACGGGCAGCGACTTGAGCATCCAGCAGGCCCGCAAGCTGGTGCCGCACCAGAACGCGACGACCCTGCAGGTGGCGATTTCGGTGGTGGCGGCGTCCATGTGGATGTTCGACCACCCGGAAGAGGGCGTCTGCTCGCCGGAAGACCTGCCGCACGAGTTCGTGCTGAAAATCGCCGATCCGTACCTCGGCAAAAACCTCTCGGTGCGGTCCGACTGGACTCCGCTGAAGCACTACGAGAACCATTTCCAGGGCTACGCCCGGCCGGACCTCGACCGG
>DAOTNL010000223.1:0-3983 GCA_035450765.1 Kiritimatiellia bacterium
CGGCGCCGGGGCCGTTGAACGGATGGAGGGCGCCGACGAACGCGAGCCGAAAGTTCTTTTCGAGCTCGTCGCGGTTGAGCGTGCGCGCGTCGGGATCGGCTTCGGCGCCCTGGCCGGCGTCGGCGAAGGGATAGACGTAGGCGAGGGGCTCGCCGCCGGCGAACGGTTCGAGGATTTCGCGGCAGCGCGCGTAGTCGTCCGCGACGCGCCGGCGGAAGGCGTCGTCGCTTTCCGCGCCGGCGTCCGTCCAGGCGCGGCGGGTCAGGAAATGGCCCGGGGCGGCGTCGGGCGCGGCGGGGATTTCATCGATGGCCGCGTGGCCCATGCCGGCGAGCGACCAGGTGCCCATTTTCGCGACGCGCTTGAGGTCGCCGCGGCGCAGGAAGAAATTGCCGCGGGCCTTGAGCAGGCGGGTGGGCAGGGCCAGCGTGCCGGCGAAGCCGTTTTCCTGGAGGGGCTTGGCGGAATAGATGACGCTGTCCTTGCGGCCACCCTCGAACAGGAGCAGCAGCGCCTTGTCGGGCAGCGGGCGGCGGTCTTCCAGGAAGGCGAGGGCGTCGGCGGGAGTGATGGTGCGGTAGCCCGCGGCGCGGAGCGCGGCGAGCTGTTCGCCCATGCGTTCCGGCGTGGGGTAGACCTCGGGCGCGCCTTGGCCGATGCCGGCGTAGGACAGGACCATGAAGCCGTGCCAGCTGCGCCAGGTTTCCGGCCGGCGTTCGGGCCGCGGGCGGCCCTTGATAAACGGGAAGGCCGCCAGCCCGACGAGGGCCAGCACGACGAGCCATTGGAGGAGGATCGAGAATTTTTTCATATTTCCGCCTTGTTCCGGGTGCCCCAGCCGGTCTCGGCGAACGTCAGCACGGCGATCGGCAGTTGCCAGACCAGGATGAACATGTAGTAGAAGCAGAACATCACGCCGTAGAGCCACAGCCGCGAGCGCTTCACGAGCAGGTAGACGCTGCTGATCATGGCGCTCATGACCAGCACGCCGGCGACGTAGTTGACGGGCCACACCGCGTTGAGCATGGGCACCAGCACCAGCGCGCGCAGCACGACGATGGGCGCCACCAGCGGCAGCAGGAAGCCGAGATAGAACGAGGCGACCATGAGCGGCTGCTTTTTCCACATGAAAGTGCAGGCGATCAGGCTTTCGCGGAACCAGGAGCGTTTCCAGCGCAGCTGCTGGCGCAGGAACGTGCGGTGGTCCTCGGGGACGACGGTGGTGCACTGCGCCTTTTCGGCGTAGCGCACCTTGTGGCCGCGGCGCAGCAGCAGGTTGGTCAGGCTGCGGTCGTCGCCGAAGGTGGCGGGCCGGCCGAGGAAGGTCTGGCCTTCCCAGGCGTCGAGCACTTCCAGCAGGCGTTCGCGGCGGTAGCACGCCAGCGGGCCGGACAGGCAGGTGATGCTGTCGAAGACGCTCTCGGCGGCCTTCATCACGCGGAAAGCGACGTAGTAGCGCACGGACTGCATCTTGGTGAGGGCGTTGGTCCAGACGTTCTCCACGTCGCAGTGGCCGGTGACGGCGGCCACCTCGGGATCGCCGAAGTGGTCGAGCAGGCGCTTGATGGCGTCGGGCTCGAGGAAGCTGTCGGAATCGATGAAGACGATGAACTGGCCGGTCGCGCGGCGGACGCCGGCGGAGAGCGCGTGGCGCTTGCCGCGGCCGGGGCTGAAGCGGATCAGCTCGACTTCCGGATAGAGCGCCCGGGCGCGCTCGATGGCCGCCGGCGTGCCGTCGGTGCTGCCGTCGTCGATCACGATCACCTGCAGCTTGCCCGCGGGATATTCGAGGTTCATGGATTGGCGGATGGTGCGCTCGATCTGCGCTTCCTCGTTGAAGACGGGAATGAGCAGCGTGACGGGCGGCGTTTCGGCGCGCGGGGGCGGGTTGCGGTAGAAGGCGGCGAAGAGGAAGCGGCTGACGAGGTAGCCGCCGACGAGGATGCTGTAGAAGAACAGCGGCGCGTCGAACCAGAAATACTGGTAGTTCTTGTATTTCAGGAACAGCGTGACGACGATGGCCGCGGAGAGCAGCGCGATGGCGGTCCAGCGCAGGACCGTCCAGGTGGTGCGGGCCAGGCGCTTCGAGAGCGGCTCCACGAATTGCACGCCCCAGTAGGCCTTCGCGGCGTCGTGGCGGCGGACGTCCGCGGCGACGTCCACGGCGCCGTGGCTGTATTCTTCCGGCAGGATCCCGTCGGGCACTTCGAAGCGGAGGCGGAAGCGCTTCGTGCCCGCCGGCACGTCCCGCGATTCGATCAGCAAGCCGCCGTCGGAAACGTCGCGGGCGGTGCCGGAGTAGGTCGCCGCGCCGGCGCCTTCGCCGACGACGATCTGGACGGGGAAATCGCTCCAATAACGCGGCCCGGCGCGCCGCGTGCTGTAGGTCGGGCGGGACTTGGCCCGCCGGCGCCGATCCGGCTTTTCATAAGGGGAGGTGGCGTGTTTTCGGTCGGGCCGCTGGGTTTCCATGTTCTTCTCCACTTGTTTGGAAGATTCAACGCTATCGCACCATCGTGGAATATCAAGTAAATCAATAGATAAATAATCATTAAACCATATCATCATCTATGGCATAAGGAAGCATCATTTCTCGGGCAGAAGTCGGTTTTCGGGTATCGCATGGACACTGATCGCGAGCGGTTGTCCGGCCTAGAACAGGAACGCATATCCTTTGTCCGATCCTATTGTGGCGCACAATGTTAAATTGGCGTTAACGGCGAAAATCGCTTTTTGCGGTGTTGCGCGATCCGAACCCTTTCCGCTAGGATGGCGCCGAGGTAACAGGAAAACCTCCACGAGCAAGGAGAACGCCATGGACACGTCCGCTGAACAAGCCCCTCAAGTTCCTTATCGGCCGGGCATGCCGGATCGCCGCAAGCGCAAGCCCGATGCGTGGGCGGTGGCGTTCCGCTGGCTCTCGCTGCTGGTCTATCCGGTCCTCATCGTCTGCGTGTTCATCTTCGTGGCGATGGCGGACGTGCAGCAGCGCAGCGCCATGGCGCAGCAGATCGGCCTCGATCCCGCGACGCAAAGCGCCGGCATCGGCCTGAAAACCTTGCTGCCGCTGCTGCTCGTGGGCTTGGCGATCGGCATCGGCGGCATGGCCCTGAGCAAGTTCCGCGCGCGCCGGCGGTCGGACTACAATTACCAGACCCAGCTCTTGCTGATCATCCTGTCCGTCGGCGGCCTGCTGGTGTTCTTCGCCCTGCAGAAAGCCGGCGTGCTCAACTGAGCGGGCGGCGGCGTTTTCCCGGTCGCGACGACTTTCCCTACACCAGTTTCTTCAGAAACAGCGTGCAGTCGCCGGGCAGATCGGCGAAGCGGGGCGCGGCGGCGTAAGCCAGGCGATTGATCTCCACGTAGCCCTGCTTGCGGAACGCGCCTTCGGATTTCGGATTCGTGGCCTCGGAGACGAGGTATTCGTAGCGCTTTTCGCGCAGGAGCGTTTCCATGCGCTGCAGCATCCGCATGGAGATGCCCGCGCGCCAGTAGGTCGGCGCCACGGCCAGATAGAACACGTAGGTCCACTTGCCGGGGATGCGCGCGAGGGGCTTGTCGAGTTCCTCGAAGAAGTCGTTCATCTGCTCCATGGCCGCGCGGTATTCGGGCGGGATCACGTGGAGCGTCTGGCGGTACTTGCCGTCGTCGAGCCCGATGGCCACGCCGACGAGCTTGTCCGCGTCGGCGTCGATGGCGGCGACGGCCAGATGGTCTTCGAAGCAGTGGTCGCAGACCGCGCGGACGTAGGACGAATAGAAATCGCGGGAGAGCCGGAGCGCGGCGGTCATCGGCTCCAGATTGAGGAAGACGTCGGTGAGAAGTTCGGCGGATTCGGGCAGGCGTTCGGCGGTCAGTTCCTGGATTTGGATGTTCATCGGATGGGGGCGCGGGGCCCCCGCAAATGCCGGCGGACTGTTTGGGTTGGGTGGGGTCTCGAGGAGTTGGGAAAACTCAGACCGCCAAGTCGCTGGCGCGGGCCG
>DAOTNL010000224.1:0-3873 GCA_035450765.1 Kiritimatiellia bacterium
CGCTGGATCTGGCGGACGAACTTCTTGGAGGTGGACAGGACGTGGGAGAAGATGCCGATGGTGATCTCGGGGTTCTTCAGGATTTCCTGCACCACGCCGGCGAGCGTGATGATGGTGGACTTGTAGTGGAACCGGCTCCACAGGTCGAGATGGCCTTCCGGCTCGCGCTCCACTTCACGGCATCGTTCGTAGATCCACGGGTGGACGGCGTCGGCCCGCCCGAGGCCGCAGACGAGCAGGAAGTAGCGGTCGTGCCGGCACAGCCAGCGCATCTCGTCCACGTCGCCGCGGGTCAGGACGTCGCAGTAGAACGCGCTGGCCTGCTCGTAGGTCAGGGACCAGACCTGGTCCTGGGTCATGGGCATGGCCTAATCTCCGGCGATGCGGTTCTCGATGAGCATGATGGCGTGGCGGGCCGGAGCCGAGGCGCCTTCGATGGCCTTGAGCAGGTCGTCGCGGAGCTGCTCGGTGTCCTGCGTGGCGACGTCGTATGTTCCGGCGCGAAGCAGGTACGATATTGTTCGGACGGTTGATTCTGCCGGAATCATGTTCGATCCGAAAAACAGTTTCCCCTCGAACATCGCCTTGTAGCCTGAATCCACGACGGCGCCGACGATAAGCATGCGCGAGAACGGCCCGATGAGGAAGTTCCACGCCACGCGGTCGCGGATGCGGCGCCACAGTTCTTTGTCCTCGTCCTCGGGCGGCCGGCCGAGCAGCCAGTAGAAGCCGGCCGACATCAGGTCCAGCAGGGCGGGGACGATGAAGTGGTTGATCAGGATGGCGCGGGCAAGCCGTCCTTTGGCTCCCGGGACGCCGGCCTTCACGTCGGCCGCGGCGTGGAATTCGTGGCTCAACTGGAGCGCCGGCGCGGACGCGAATTGCAGGAACAGCTTCAGGAATTCGTTCTGGTTGCGGTAGAACGCCGGCATGTTCTCCGGCCGGCTGGATTGCTGCGTTTCCTCGACCATCGCCCACGTCATGGTCTTGGCGCGCTCGGTCGCGGTCTCTTCGTCCATGCCCTGGTCGACGTAGGCCGCCTTCTTGGCCTTGTAGATGCCGGTGGCGACCGACAGGCTGGCGACCATGTCGCCGATCTGGATCACGGTCATGCCGGCCGCGTAGAGGCGCTTCACGAGGTTGGCGTCCGGGTTCCGCATGGCCTCGGCGATTTCGGGCGAGATTCCGCCTCCGTACCGGGCGCGGTAGCCGTCCGAGTCCATCAGTTCGGCCAGCGCCTGGCGGTCGAACGCCTTGACGGACTCGACGACTTCTCGGAATCCGCCGTCGAGCGTCATGGCGAACACGGGGAAGGACACCGTCTGCTTGGCGGCCGAGAGCATGTTGCCAGACAGGGCGGTGTAGGTGTTGACGCGGCGCAGCCATGCGGCCACGCGGCTTGCCTTGTCGGCGTTTTCGCGGCCGATGCCGGCCATCGCCTGCGTCGTCTGCTTGAGGAGTTCGGTCAGCTTGGCCTTGCCGACGTAGCGGTCGACGGCGTTCTGGAAGTCCGCGTCGCCGAGGACGCCGCGGATCAGGATGCCGCGGGCTCCGAATGCGATGGCGCGGGCGGCGTCCTCGCTGCGCTGCATGAACATGTCCTGGACGCTGACGGATTCGTCGAAGTCGAGCCCGTTGCGGCGGCGCGGCGTCAGGCTGTCGGCCAGCGGGTTCCACGCGCGCACGGTGCCGACGATCCCGAGGCCGCCGGGGCGCCCGGTAAGCATCTGGACGGGCATGTACAGCGGGTCGGGGCGCCACACGGGGATGCCGGTGACGGAGCGGACGACGTCGGACAGGGCCGCGCGGCGCTGCTCGTAGATCCGGCGCAGGCGCCCGACGAGCTTCACGTCCTCCGGCGTCAGGATGGACTCGATAAGGTCGGCGTGGTCGAGGCGCTTGTGGCGGCGGGCGTTCTCGGCGTAGCTTCCGACCTGCTTGAGGCTGGCGTAGAGCTGGATGGCCTGGCCGTAGGTCATGGTTCCTGCGAATCCCTGCCGGCTGACCTTGGCCGAGACGTCGGCCGGGATGGGCTCGTCGAGGTGCCGCAGGTACTGCGACGCGGCTTTCCGGCTGCCGGTGATTTCGGCCACGGCGTCGGTCCACGCCTTCCGGTAGTCGTTGATCGTGGTCGCGTAGATCTCGGATCCGCGCGACAGGTGGAACATCAGTTCCTCGATGGCCGCGAGCGCCGCCTGCCGGGTCGGTTCGTCCTTGGCGTTGCGGACGAGCCCTTCGAGGCGCTGGCGCACGGTGGCGAGGTGGGAGCCGAGGAAGGCGTCGAACCAGCCGTCTTTCGGCCGCGGGGCGTTCTGGTCCTCCGGCACGACCGCGCGGGCGATGTCGGCCGTCAGCTTGCCGGTCTGCGCCGCCATGTCCTGCCAGCGGGCGTACAGGCGTTCCTGGGCCGACTTCATCCAGCCGCGGATTTCGATTCCGGCCTCTACGATCTCGGCCGGCAGCATGCCCTTGATTCCGCCCCAACGGTCCAGCATCTGGAGCTTCATCAGGTTGTGGTGGTACTGCGCGTCGATGGCGACCTTGAGCGGTTCTTCGCCGTTGGCGCTGTCGCGGTAGAGGTTTTCCCGGCCTTCGAGTTCGACCTTGATCTTCTCGCGCTCGGCCTCGATCTTCTTCGGGCTCCACGAGAGGATGCGCTTCACGAACGCGGCCGTTTTCTGCTGCTCGCCGGTGATCTTGCGCTTCAAGTCCTCCTGCATGGGGTCGACGGGACCGCCCTGGAGCGCCATCGCGTCGATGTCCTTGCGGATCTGCGCGATCAGCTCGTTGCGCGACTGCCGGATGGCGTTGGCCTGGATCACGGCGATCACGGACGCGGAGCGGCGTTCCACGGTGTCGGGCATGGCCACGGACGGCAGGTCGTCTATCATGCCCTGGATGGTGGACAGGGCGTAGTCGCCCGGGGCGACCATCTTGTAGGCGGCGTCGGTCAGGATGGCCACGGCGGTCTTTTTGTACTGTGATATGGCCTCGGCGTCGGCCCACAGCGTCTGGTGCGTCAGGCGGCCCTTGGAGCGTTCGACGATCCAGTCGGCGATCCACAGTCGCAGCGCGCGTGCCATCTCGTTGGCGTCGCGCAGGTCGGCTCCTTCGCCGGTCAGCAGCTCGGGCGGGATTCCGGGCTCGTCCGGTGCTTCTTCCTGCGGCGCTTCGGCGCCTTCGCCGGCGCCTTCCGCTCCTTCGGCCTTCTTCTTGGCGGCTTCCTCGGCCTCCTTTTCGCGGCGGGCGCGTTCCTGATCGGCCCACGCGCGGACCTGCTCGACGATGTTGCGCTTGCGGCGGTCGCGCTCGGCCATCTGCTCCGGCGTGGCCTTGGGCGGTTCCGCCTTCTGGCCGGATTCCTGCTGCGGGCCTTCCGGCGGCTGCGGGCCTTCTTCTTCTTTCTCGCGGGCGGCGAACACGTCGGGCTGGACGGCCAGCATCACCTTGACCGGGTCGATGCCTGTGGCCACGACGAAGTCCTGCGCCTGGGCGGCTTCGGCGTCCCGGATGAGGCGCTTGGTGGCCGTCTGCTCGGCCTTGGTAGCCGAGATACCCATCTTGAGTCCGGTCTGGACGCCTGCGCGGGCGGCGGAAATGGCGTCGAGTTCGGCGTTGGCGGCTCCGATCCGGTAGGCGGTGGTAGGGTCTGGGCTCGCGAGCGCCTGCTTCATGGCCTCTCCGACCTTGGAATCGGCCAGCCGGTTGGCTTCGGCGATGAGCTGTTCGGGCGTGGCGTCCTCGGCCTGGTGCAGGTAGGCGGCGCGGGCGGCCTTCTCCGTGGTCAGTTCCTGCCCGAGCAGGCGCTGGACGGCGAGGCTGGCGACGGCGCGGCTGTTGCCGGACTGGAGGGGGCGGGTGGCGGCGAAGCTG
>DAOTNL010000225.1:0-3866 GCA_035450765.1 Kiritimatiellia bacterium
AGAAACGGGTTGAGGGCGGCGGATCTCAGCGAAAGGGACGCGTCCGGAGACGCAGCAAGCGAAAACCCGGAGGAAAACCGGGCTTGGACGTCGACAGCGGCACGCTGAACGGTTCGATTCATTGAAATTCGCTTTTCAGGATACGCCTTCCGGCCCGGCTGTCCACGGAAATCGCAAAACGGCCCAAAAATGGGCATAAACGGCCCAAAAAACGCGCTGGTGGCGAAAAAATCGCGAAAATCAGGCGGAAAACGGGATTTTCAGGCCGAAAAACCCCTAAAATCGCGAAAAATGGCCGAAAAACGGCCGATCGCCGGCATTTCCGCCCGGATTTCGGCCTATTCGAGGCCGCCGCGGGATTTTGTGCGTGATTTTCGGGGCCGGATATGCCATATTCACGCAAATTTGTTCAACTACAGGGAGATACGATGAAAGTTCCGCTGCTGGATTTGAAACCGCAATACGAACAGATCCGCGCCGAGGTCGAGCCGGCGATCCTGGAGATCTGCAAATCGCAGGCTTTCATCCTGGGTCCCAAGGTGCAGGAATGCGAAGCGGCGGTCGCGAAATACTGCGGCGCGGCCTACGGCGTGGGCATGTCGTCGGGCTCGGACGCGCTGATCGTGGCGCTGATGGCCGAAGGCATCGGCCCCGGCGACGAAGTGATCACGACGCCCTACACGTTCTTCGCCACGGTCGGGGCGATTTCGCGCGTGGGCGCCAAGCCGGTATTCGTGGACATCGAACCGGTCACGTTCAACCTCGACCCGGCGAAGCTGGCCGCGGCGGTCACGCCGAAGACGAAGGCGATCATCCCGGTCCATCTCTACGGCCAGATGGCGGACATGGACGCGGTCCTGGCGGTCGCCCAGGCGCGCAAGCTGGCGGTGATCGAAGACGCCGCGCAGGCCATCGGCGCGGAATGGAAAGGAAAGCGCGCGGGCAGCCTCGGCGACTACGGCTGCTTCTCGTTCTTCCCGTCCAAGAATCTCGGCTGCTTCGGCGACGGCGGCATGCTGACGATGCAGGATCCGGCCAAGGCGAAGAAATCCGTCGTGCTGCGCAACCACGGTTCGGAGCCGAAGTACTACCACCACCTGATCGGCGGCAACTTCCGCCTCGACGCGCTGCAGGCGGCGGTCGTGACGGTCAAGCTGAAATATCTCGACGGCTGGACCGCGGCGCGGCAGGCCAACGCGGCGCGCTACGGGAAGCTCTTCGCGCAGACGGACGTCGTGAAGTCCGGGAAGATCGTCCTCCCGGCCGCCAAGACCAACCGCCACATCTACAACCAGTACGTCGTCCGCGCCGAAAACCGCGACGGCCTGCTGGCGCACCTGCGCGCGCGCGAAATCGGCACCGAAATCTACTATCCCGTGCCGCTGCACCTGCAAGACTGCTTCCGCTCCCTGGGGCACAAGCCCGGCGATTTCCCGGAGAGCGAACGCGCCGCGAAGGAAACCCTGGCCCTGCCGATCTACCCGGACCTGACGGACGAAATGGCCGCGTGGGTCGTCGGCGCGATCGCCGAATTCTACGGCGGCTAGGTTGCCGCTGGCGCCGGAAAACGATATATTCCGCGCATGTTCAACCCCTAACCCAAAGAAAGGTACACGACATGAAGAAATTGGCATTGATCGCGCTGGCGGCCCTGTTGGTTTCGGCGACGAGCTCCTCGGCCTGGTGGATCTTCGGCAAGAAGGCGGCGGACGAGCCGGCCAAGACGGAGGCCCCGGCCGTCCAAAAGGCGGACGACGCCGCGGCGAAGGCCCCGAGCGGCGACAAGCCGGCCGAGCAAAAGGCCGATCGCAAGGTCAAAAAGGCCAAGTGCGAAACCAAGCAGGCCAAATGCGCAGGCATGGGCCAGGATGAAAAAGCCAAGTGCATCGCCGAGTGCAAGGCCCGGAAGGCCGAGCGCAAGGCCGAATGCAAGGCGAAGAAGGCCGAGTGCAAAGCCGAGCGGAAGGCCAAGAAGGCGGCCAAGAAGGCCGAATGCGCGGCCCCGAAGGCGGCGGAAGCCGCCCCGGCCGAAGAAGCGGCTCCCGCGGCCGAATAAGGGACATTCTTCCCGGATGTAACCCCGGCCGGGCTTTCCGGCCGGGGCGTTTTGAATCAGGAGCGGACGTTCGGATGAGCAAAGACATTACCCGACTCGTGGACGGTTGGCCGTACGACCCCGGCGAAGTGCGCGCCCGCTGGATCGTGGCCGACGACGGCACGCGCAAAATCCAGCTGCGGCTCGACCTGGGGCTCTTCCAGATGGAGCCCGACGGCCGGCCCGACGGCACGCGGCCCCGCGGCGCGCTCTCGCTGTGCGACTACTACGTCGACGAGGAGCGCCGCGCCCCCGGCAACGTCCTGCCCGGCAAGCTGGATTTCGACGCCTGCGCCGAACTGCAGCAGGAAGTCATGCAGTACTACTACCGCATCATGGCGTTCTATGCGCTGGGGGATTTTGCCCGCGTCGTGCGCGACTGCGACCACAATCTCGATCTCATCGACATCGTTTCCGAATACGCCCAGGACGACGAAGTGGCCTGGCAGTTCATGCAGCTGTATCCCTACATGCGCATGATGCACGCGCGGGCCGGCGCCGAAACCGCCACGGCCGCCGGCCGCTTCGACGAAGCCGCGAAACTCGTGCGCGACGGCATCCAGGACCTGGAAAGCTTTTTCGCCGAGAACTACGAGCCCACGAACGAAGACGGCTCGCCCGTGCCGCCGCCGCCGGAACTGGACACGCTGCGCGAATTGCTCGACCAGATCGAGCGCCGCCGCCCGCGCAGCGAGGCCGAAGCCCTGCGCGAGGAACTGGCCCGCGCCGTCGAACTGGAAAACTACGAGAAGGCCGCGTTCCTGCGCGACCGGCTCAAATCGCTGAAGGGCCTCGATCCGCGTCCGGGCGGCAAAAAGCGCAACCGGCCCGGCGGGCGGGAGAATCCCAATTGAAGATCGGCGCCGGCGTCCGACGGGCCGCCGCGGCGGCGCTGCTCGCCGGGGCCGCGGCGCCCCCCGCGTGCGCCGCGCCTGCGTTGTACGCGGGGGAGGGCGGCTGGTATGCCGCGACGGGTTTCCCCGCCGACGTCCGGCCCGGGGACGGCCTTTGGAATTTCGTGGACGGCGTCTGGATCGGGCGGCTCTCTCCGGGCCTCGCCAGCCTGGAGTGGGGGACGGGGGAAGCGAAGCAAATCGCCGCGGCGCAACCCGCGCCGCCGCCGCCCGTCGCGTTGCCCGCCACCCGCAACGCGTTCGGCGCCTGCGTCGTGCGCTCGCTCTCGATCCGCTACGATTCCGCCGTGCGCTCGCGCAAATGGTCGCTGATCTTCGGCAGCAAGTTCGAGGAGCCGGATTTCGAGCCGCTGGCATTTCCCGGACGTCCGTCGGCGGCCTTGGCGCTGGAACTCGAAGACGTCGATGCCGGCACGCGCTGGCCGCTGCGCCCCGAGCGCCGCGGCCGCGAAGGCGGCGTCATTTCCAGCGCGACCGACGCGCGGTTCTACGGCGGCATGCTGCCCGATCGCGACGTCGATTGGACCCTGATCGTTGTGCCCTTGGCGAATGGCCGGCACGTCCTGCAAGGGCAGGTGCAACTGCTCGCCAGCGAACAGCGCCGGTTGCGGCTGCGCCTGGCCGTGCGCGCCGGCGCCGCGGGCGTTCCCGTCCTGCAGGCGGAATGCCCGCCGGCGATCCTCGCCGTGGACGGGACCCGCGCGCTGGCGCTTTTCCCCGACCTGGCCGAGCCGCGCCGGTTCCGCGCGGCGCCCGGCGCGCCGGACGAAGCGGCCATCGAATTCGATCTGGCCGTCACCCGGGCCACCGGCAACTTCCCGCGCCGCGCCACGTTCTCGCTGGAAGTCGCCGCCTGG
>DAOTNL010000226.1:0-3865 GCA_035450765.1 Kiritimatiellia bacterium
TCGAACACCAGCGCGCGCAGTTCGCCCGGCCGCTCCGATTTCGGCGGCGGGATGCGCGCCACCAGCGCCTCGAGCACGTCCGGCACGCCGGCGCCGGTCTTGGCGCTGACGTGGAAGCATTCCTCGCGCCCGATCGCGAAGATGTCCTCGATCTGCCGCGCCACCGTCTCCGGATCGGCCGCCGGCATGTCGGTCTTGTTCAGGACGGGGATGATCTTGACGTGGTTGGCGGCCGCCAGGAACGCGTGGGCCACCGTCTGGGCCTCCACGCCCTGCGTGGCGTCCACCACCAGCAGCGCGCCTTCGCACGCCGCCAGGCTGCGGCTCACCTCGTAGGAGAAATCCACGTGGCCGGGCGTGTCGATGAAGTTGAATTCGTAGACCTGCCCGTCCCGCGCCTTGTATTTCATCGTGACCGGATGGGCCTTGATCGTGATGCCGCGCTCGCGCTCGAGATCCATGTCGTCCAGCAGCTGGTCGCGCTGGTCGCGCTTGGCCACCGCGCCGGTCAGTTCCAGCAGCCGGTCGGACAGCGTCGTCTTGCCGTGGTCGATGTGCGCGATGATGCTGAAATTGCGGATGCGCGCCAGGTCGTGAGCCGGACCGGCCGGCGCCGCCGGCGCGGGGCGCGGCGGCGCGCCGTCGTCGTTTTCCCTGTAGAATTTCGTGGCCATGGTTCCTTCGCGAAAGAGGTGAAATGCCGGAGGCTGCGGTCAGCCGCCGGCTTTCCGGGCCGACTCGACCTGCCAGCGCATGCCGGCGATGGCGTCGCGCATGTCCGCGGCCTTGAACAGGAACGAGCCCGCCAGCAGCACGTTCGCCCCCGCCGCCGCGCAGCGCGCGCCGGTTTCCGCGTTGATGCCCCCGTCCACCGAAATATCCACTCCCGGCAGCCGCCGGGCCACTTCCGCGATTTTCGGCACGCCGGCCTCGATGAAGGCCTGGCCGCCGAAACCCGGATGCACCGTCATGATCAGGACTTCGTCCAGCAGGTCTTCGAAACCCTGCAGCGCCGCGACCGGCGTCTCGGGATTCAGCGTCAGCCCCGCGCGCTTGCCGGCGGCGCGAATGGCCGCCAGAGTCGCCCGCAGGTCGCAGGGCGACTCCGCGTGGATCAGCACCGTGTCCGCGCCGGCTTCGATGAATTTCGGGGCGTAAAGGTCGGGCCGCATGACCATCAGGTGCACGTTCAGGTAGGCCTGCGGCACCGCCTCGCGCACCGCGCGCAGGATGTCCGGCCCCATCGTCAGGTTCGGCACGAAATGCCCGTCCATGACGTCCACGTGCAAGCCGTCCGCCCCCGCATCCATGGCGCGGCGGCAGTCCTCGGCCAGATGCCCCATCCGCGCAGACAGGATGGAGGGGAGGATGAGGATGGGTTTGGAACTCATTGGGAGAGGAGTATAGGAGTTTAGGAGTCTTGGAGTCTAGGAGTTTAGCTTCCCCGCCGGTGCGACGCCAGTCCGCCCAGCGCGCCGCCGGCGACCAGTCCCGAGAAATGCGCGGCGTTGGCCGTCGGCCCCAGCAGGCCGAAGATGCCCAGCGCCAGGAAGATCAGCAGCAGACCCGAAGTCATCGGGGAAAGGGTCACGCCGAAGCGGAAGTCCCGCTTGCCGCGGACCCAGAGATAGCCGAACAAGCCGTAGACCACGCCGCTCATGCCGCCGAATCCCGGGCCGCCGGCCGCGTATTGGGCGAAATTGGAGACCAGCGCCACCAGCGCCACGACCGCGGCAAACCGGGCCGTGCCGAGCTTGGCCTCCAGCACCGTCCCCAAATCCTGCAGCCACAGCAGGTTGAACAGCAGGGGCCACAACGAGAAATGCAACAGCGCCGGCGTGAACAACCGCCAGACCTGCCCAGCCTGCACCCTCTCCAAGGACATCAAGAGCCAGCCCGTCCATGCGGCGTTCTGACCCAGTTGGGTCGCCAGCCCCACCGCGACGCACGCGATCAGCAACGTCGTCGTCATCCCGCCGCCGCGCATGCGCCAAGGAAACGCCGCCGGCCGCCGGAGGATTTTCTGCTCCATTTTTGATTCCTGGGCCGCATCCCGCCGCCGGGCGGCCGCCAGTTGGGGAGCCTGGTAGAATTCCTCGGCATCCGGCATGCTGCGGAACCGCGACAGCAGGGCCTGGCTCTCGTCCACGCGGTCCTCGTCGATCACCCAGAGCGTCCAGCCGCCCTTGGCGCCCGGCTCCACCTGCGCTTCGATGTCGCGGACGAAGAGATAGTCCGCGAACGTCCGCGCCTGTTCTTCGGTCTCCAGTTGTCCGATCGGTCTCATGAAAATCCGCGAGACATTACCCCGGGACCGCTTCCCGCGCAACGATATTGCAACCGCCCGGATTGCCGTTTTCCGTTGCCCCGCCCGCGCCGCCCCAGTATGGTTGCGGACCGTGAAACCGCGGCTTGCCAAATGAATTCCGGATGCCCATCCCCGCAATCGCGCCTGGCGTGGCTGGCCATGCCCGGAATCTGGGGCATCGGCCTGCTGGGCCTGGCTTGGCTGGGCGTTTTTCCGGGCGTGGAACTGGCGGCGCGCCTGGCCGACGCCGATGGGTTGTCCGCGGCCTACGTGGCTCAACTGGCGAATTCCCAATGGGCCGTGGCCTGGTCGCTCTTGGCGGCCGGTCTCGTGGCGGGAATCTGGCGGACGCGGACGGCACACCTGCCCACCCAATGGGAGCGCTTGGTCCTCCCGGCCATCTGCGTGGCGGGTTTCGCCGGCGCCTGGGCCGTACAAAGCGGCCTGTTCGGGAATATTCCCCATATCACCGATGCCACCAGCCACTGGTTCCAAGCCCGGATTTTCGCGACGGGCCGGCTGACGGCCCCGACCCCGCCGTGCCCGGCGGCGTTTTTCCAGCACAACGTCGTCGTCGGCCTCCAAGGCCTGTGGCACACGAAATATTATCCCGGCCAAGCCCTCTGGTTGATCTGGCCGTTGCGGCTCGTCATGATGCCGCTGGCATTCGCGCTGTTCCTCGCCGCGGCGCACCGCGTCGTCGCGCGCCATCTCGACCGCCCGACCGCCCACGCGGCGGCCGCGCTGCTGGCCGTTTCGCCGCTCATGCTGCTGCTGGCCGGATCGTTCATGTCCCACACGACCCTGCTGGCGTGGATGGCCGGGTGCTGGGTCTTCGGGCTCAAGGCCGTCGATGCCGAGCGTCCCGGCGCCGCCTTCGGATTCGCGGCGGCGGCCGGGTTCTGCGGCGGCATGGGCGTGCTGACCCGCACCCACGACGCGGCGCTGGCAGGTCTCGTGCTCGCCGGCTTCATCTGGTTTTCCCGGCCGTCCCGGCCGGTCCGCTTCTTGCCGATCATCGCCGGCTTGGTGGCCGGCGCGGCGCTGCCGCTGGGGTTCCTGCTCTTCTGGAACCACCGCCTGTACGGCAGCTTCTGGGCCAGCGGCTACAACTGGGCCGGCGCCGCCCCGCAATCCCAGACGCCCATCATCCGCGACACCGTCGGATTTTCGGACGGCTTTTCCGCCGCGCGCGCGCTGAAGCAATCGTTCTGGACGATGCTGCGCTTGAACCAAGCCCTGCTGGGTTGGCCGGCCGCCTTGCCGCTATTGGCGCGGGCCCTGCTGTGGCGGCCTGTGCGGCGGGGCAATTGGCTCTGCCTGGCGGCGGCCGCCCTGTTGTATCTGCCCTATTTCTTTTTCCACTACTACGGCTTCGAACTGGAAGCGCGCTATGCGGCCGCGGCCGCGCCGTTTCTGGTGGTCATTCTGGCCCGCACGCTGGTCGCCGGCTGCCGCCGGCCCGCCGCCCGCCGGCCGCTGCTCGCCTGGGCGTTCGCGTTTTTCCTGTATGCCGGGTTCTTCTACTGGCCCCGGCTCATCGTCCCCCGCTATGCC
>DAOTNL010000227.1:0-3832 GCA_035450765.1 Kiritimatiellia bacterium
CCGCGCTGGCGTCGAAAGCCACGGGTTTCCCCATCGCGAAGATCGCGGCCAAGCTCGCGATCGGCTACACCCTCGACGAGCTGCCCAACGACATCACGCGCTCCACGCCGGCCTGCTTCGAGCCGTCGCTGGACTACATCGTCGTGAAGGCCCCGCGCTTCGCGTTCGAAAAGTTCCAGGGCGCGGACGACACGCTGACGACCCAGATGAAGTCGGTGGGCGAGACGTTGGCCATCGGCCGCAATTTCAAGCAGGCGCTGCAAAAGGCGCTGCGGTCGCTCGAAATCGGCCGCGCGGGCCTCGTGCGCCGCGCGGACGCCGAGGGCCGGTGGTCGGACGCGGAGCTGGAGAAAGCCGTGGCGCGGCCCAGCCCGTTGCGGCTCTTGCATCTGCGCGAAGCCCTCGCGCGCGGCTGGGAAATCGACCGCGTCGCGCGGCTCTCCGGCGTGGATCCGTGGTTTTTGCGACAGATCGCCGAAATCGTCGCGTTCGAAGCGGAAATCCAAGGCGCGCAGACCTTGGCCGGCCTGGAAGCCGATCGGGCGCTTTTCGCGCAGGCCAAGGAATTCGGGTTTTCGGACAAGCAGCTCGCCGCGCTGCTGGGCGCGGCGGAGGGCGACGTCCGCGCGGCGCGGGACCGGATCGGCCTGCACCCGACCTACGGCGTTGTGGACACCTGCGCGGCGGAGTTCGCCGCCGCCACGCCGTATTTCTATTCGGCCTACGGCGACGAGCCGGAAGCGCCGCTGCCGCCCGCGACGAAAAAGAAGATCATGATCCTCGGCGGCGGTCCCAACCGGATCGGGCAGGGGATCGAGTTCGACTATTGCTGCGTGCACGCCTGCCAGGCCCTGCGCGCGGCCGGCTTCGAGACCGTCATGGTCAACAGCAATCCCGAGACGGTTTCGACCGACTACGACACCAGCGACCGGCTGTATTTCGAGCCCGTGACGCTGGAAGACGTGCTGGAAGTCTACCGCCGCGAGCGCTGCGACGGCGCCATCGTGCAGTTCGGCGGGCAGACGCCCCTGAACCTCGCGCTGGATCTGAAGGCCGCCGGCGTGAACGTCATCGGCACCAGTCCCGAAGACATCGAAAAGGCCGAAGACCGCGAATTCTTCAAGCAGCTGGCCGACCAGGTCGGCGTGAAGCAGCCGGCGAACGGCACGGCCACGGATCTGGACGGCGCGCTGGCCATCGCGCGGCGCGTGGGGTTCCCGGTGCTGGTGCGGCCGTCGTTCGTGCTGGGCGGGCGGGCCATGGCCATCGTCTACACGGAGCCGTTCTTCGCGAAATTCTGCGCCGAGGCCTTCGCGGCGTCGGAAGGCCGCCCCGTGCTGATCGACAAGTTCCTCGAAGACGCCGTCGAAGTGGACGTCGATTGCATCGCCGACGGCGAGATCGAAGTGATCGGCGCCGTGATGGAGCACATCGAGAAGGCCGGCATCCACAGCGGCGACAGCGCCTGCGCGATTCCGCCGCAGGGGCTCGATCCCGCGATCGTGGACCGCATCCGCGACCACACGCGGGCCTTGGCGCGCGGGCTGAACGTGCGCGGCCTGATGAACGTGCAATACGCCGTGCAGGACGGCGAGGTCTACATCCTCGAAGTCAATCCGCGCGCCTCCCGGACCGTCCCGTTCGTCAGCAAGGCCACCGGCGTGCCGCTGGCGGGCCATGCCGCGCGCGTCATGGCCGGGGAAAGCCTGAAGAAGATCGGGTTCACGCAGGAAGTCGTCCTGCGCCACGTGGCGGTCAAGGAAGCGGTCCTGCCGTTCGCGCGGTTCCCGGGCTGCGACGTCCGGCTCACGCCGGAAATGAAGTCCACCGGCGAAGTCATGGGCATGGATCCCGATCCCGGCATGGCGTTCGTGAAGAGCCAGCAGGCCGCCGGCAATCCGCTGCCCGGCGGGGGCGGGGTATTCATCAGCGTGTCCGGCGAGCGGCCCTCCGACCGCGTGGAAATGGTGAAGTGCGCCAAGGAGCTCGTCGAGCTGGGCTACGGCATCTGGGCGACGTGCGGCACGGCCACCTTGCTGCGCGAGTCGGGCGTGCCCGCCCGCGCCGCGTTCGCGATTTCCGAAGGCCGGCCGCACGTGCTGGACCTGATGCTCGACGGCGCCGTGGGCTGGATCGTCAACGTGCCCTCCGGCTGCCAGCCGCAGCTCGACGAAGTCAAGATGCGCACCGAAGCCGTGCGCCGGGGCGTGCCGATGACGACGACCATCCGCGGCCTGCGCGCCGCGCTGGACGGCCTGAAGACCCTGCGCCGCCACGAGGAATTCGAAGTCCTGTCGCTGCAGGAATACAACCGGGCCACGGCCCGGAAAGGGAACCGGAAATCATGAGCGGATTTTCGCGCAACTGGGCGGCCCGGCGGGAGAAGAAGGCGTTCCTGGCGCTGGCGGACGGCACGGTGATCCGGGGCTGGTCGTGCGGCGCGGCCGTCGACCGCCTCGGCGAAGTCGTCTTCAACACCGGCATGACCGGCTACGAGGAAATCCTGACCGATCCGTCCTACGCCGGCCAGATCGTCACCTTGACCATGCCCGAAATCGGCAACACGGGCTTCAACCGCGAAGACCACGAATCCGCGGCCATCCATGCCACCGGCCTGATCGTGCGCGAATGGAATCCGCCCTCCAACTGGCGGTCGGAAGAAACCCTCGCCGCGGCGCTGGAGCGTTGGCAGGTGCCCGCGCTGGCGGGAGTGGATACCCGCGCCCTGACGCTCAAGCTGCGCGAGGGCGGTACGCAGAAGGCGTACCTATGCGCGACGGGCGCGCTGACGCCAGAGGAAGCCGTCGCCAAGGCCCGCGCCTGGGAAGGGCTCGACGGGCAGGACTACGCCTCCAAGGTGTCCACGCCGAAAGCTTACGATTGGACGGGCGAGCTGCTGGCGGACGCGCCGCTCGTGGCCGTGCTCGACTGCGGCATCAAGTTCAACACCCTGCGCCTGCTGGAGCGCGAAGGCTTCCGCGTGCGCGTGCTCAACGCCCATGCCACCGCCGCCGACGTGCTGGCCTTAAAACCGGCGGGCGTGATGCTTTCCAACGGGCCGGCCGATCCCGCGGCCCTGCCGTACGCGGCCGAAACCATCCGCGGCCTGCTGGGGAAGGTGCCCATCATGGGCATCTGCCTCGGACACCAGCTGCTGGGGCTCGCGCTGGGCGGAAAGACCTGCCGGCTCAAGTTCGGCCACCACGGCTGCAACCACCCGGTCAAGGACCTGCGCGCGGGCACCGTCGAAATCACCTCCCAGAACCACAACTACGTGGTCGCGGCCGACAGCCTCGATCCGGCCGTGGCGGAAATCACCCACGTCAGCCTCAACGACGGCACCGTCGAAGGCCTGGAAGCCAAGAAATACCCCGCGTTTTCCCTGCAATACCACCCCGAAGCCGCCCCCGGCCCCCGCGACGCCGTCCCCGCCTTCGCCCGCTTCCGCCAGATGATGGGGCGGGGGTAGGGCCTCAGTGGAACGTCAGGGGTCAGGGGACCCGACACCTTGTGGCGGGTACCCTGGACCCCATTGAATCTCCTCTAAGCCCCTTCTAGGAAAGGCAGGGCCTCTCCTCCAAGGTGCATAATGTAGCGGGCTCACCGCTCGCGCGGGTCCCAATGAATCAACGCACTCAAAGAGGAGAGGCACACGTGAAGTATTACACGACCACGACGGAATACAACTGCGGAATCGACCTGCATGCGGACCAGATGTACGTCTGCATCCTGGACCCCAAGGGCCAGGTTTTGGTCCACCGGAACGTGAAGGGCAACTGCGGTTCCCCCCTGAAACTGGACCGTTTTCAAAGAGAGTCCTCTGGTCTACAAC
>DAOTNL010000228.1:0-3824 GCA_035450765.1 Kiritimatiellia bacterium
ACGAAGTGGCGGACGAGCTTCAGGTTCTCGATCTGCCGGAACGCCCAGAGCGGCGGGATATCCAGGTCGTCCTTGTCCAGCACGTTGATGTCCGCACCAACGTGCAGCGCGTGGTCCTGCGCCTCGTGGTCGGCCAGCACGGGCGCGAGATCGTCCGCCGAGCGGATGCGCAGCGAGGGCGCCGCGGTAGGCACCAGCCGCGGAACGAGTTTCGCCGCGAGCATGGCCTCGAGATCGTCCTCGTAGTTCTTGCGGTTCTTGGCGGCGGCGGGATAGGCCTTGACCAGCGCGGCGCGCGGCCACGTCTGCGGGGAAATCGCCGCCCACAGGCGGCCGTCCACGTCCAGGCGCTCGGCGAGCACGCCCTTCTTCGCGGAGACGACGGCGTCGGGAATCTCGATGGCGGCGACGCCGGAACCGTGGCGGCGGGCGCATTTGGCCGTTTCGGAAATCAGGTCGGGCTTCACCATGGGCCGCGACGCGTCGTGCACGCAGACCCATTCGACGCTCTCGTCCACGTATTCCAGCCCCGCGGCCATCGACGCGGCCCGCCGGGCGCCGCCGACGACGATTTTGCGGACTTTCGAGAAGCCGAACATCTGCACCATCCCCAGCACGCTTTCGGCGCGCTCGCGGCTGACCACCACCACGACGCCGTCGACGTCCGGGCACTGGTTGAAGGCTTCGAGGGAATAGGCCAGCACGGGGCGGTCGTTCAGATAGAGAAAAGCCGTCTCGATCTCCGACGAGAGTTGTTCGGCCTTCCCCGTGGCCATCACCAAACCCCAGATCGCTTGCTTCATGTGTCGTTCCTTCGGGGATCACCGGACGCGCGCGCATCGGCGCGTCTCGGGCTCCACGTTTGGAAGTTTGTTCGGAAAAACGGGGTCCGTCAAGCCCGCGGGCACGGGCAACCGGCGATTTTCGGGCCGAATGGAGCCGGCGGACGGCTCAATACCAGGCCGGCTTGTAGCCGCCGCTGGCCGCGGCGGGCCGCGGCGCGGCGGACGCCGGAACGACCGGCGCGGGAAGGGGTTCAGGGCCCGGCGTCAGGGCAAATCCCGTCCCTGCGCCCCGCCAGCCGCCCTGCCAGGACGCGCCTTGGGACGACGGGGTTCCGCCGAAGGATGCCCGGCCGAAACCGCTGATCGACGGCGCGCCGAACGAAGCGGAGGCGGCGGATTTGTCCCCGCCGGACGCGATCGGCTGGCCTTGCACGAGCGCGTTGCGCAGCGCGGCGAAATCGGGCCGGGCGGCGGCGCCGTATTCGGCGATGAGTTGCCGGGTCTGGCTCATGCCGGCAGCCGCGGCGGCGGACCCCCGCGACAACCCGGTTCCGCCCAGATCGGTCCGGGCCGGCCAGGACGCGGTCGGACGGCCGGAGTCCTGCGCCGCCGGCGCGGTCTGCGCCTGCATGTTCCGCTTGACGGCGGATTCCGACGGCGGCGCGGAACCGGAGGCGGCCGGCGACCCCGCGCCCGCAACCAACGCGGCGGCCGCCGGGTCGCGCGCGAACGGATCGGCACCTTGCAGTTCCTGCAACCACTGTTCCTGGGACGAGTCCGGCGAAGCGGCCGCTTTCGCCACTTCGTCCGCCAGCCAACCGCGGACGGATTCCTTGGCGTCGGGAGCGATGACCGCCGCGGCCGCGTTGCTGGCCGTCTGTCCCAGCGTCGGCAGGGTCAGGCTGCCGGCGAGCCAGTTGCGGTCGTCCTTGTCCTTGGAACCGCGGCGGCGCTCGGCGACGACGGGCGGCGACAGCTTGCCGGGCACCGGCGCGGCATCGCCCCGCGCGGGCGCGGCGCGCAGGCCCAGATCCAGCAGCGTCTCCTTGCCCAGCAGGGCTTCCCGGGACGGCGCGTCGCGCAGGTCGCGGCGCGCGGCGAGATCCGGCGCGCCGACCGCGGCCGCCGCCGCATCCGCGGCGGACCCGGCGGCGAAGGAAATCGGCACCGTGTATTCGCGGTAGACCGGAATGCCGCGCGCCGCGGCGGCGGCCGCGGCGGCCAGCCAGCCGGCCAGCGCGAGCCGCATGACGGGGCGATTCCTCATGGCGGACGATCCTACGGCCATCCGCCGCGCTTTTCAATCCGCATCCTTGCATCCGTTCGGCCGCTTGTCCTATCATGCCGCCCATGAATCGATCCGCGTTTCTGCTGGCCTTCCTGATCGCCGCCGGCGCCGCCGGCGCCCGGCCGGACGCCGGCGTGCTGCTCGACAGCTACGCCGCGCTCGTCAACGGCAAGGTCGTCACCGTCGGCGACGTCCTCGCGGCCATGCCCGCCGCCCACGAGCGCCTCGCCGCGCAGTATTCGGGCCGCGAGCTGGAGGAAAAGCTCCGCGAGAAGTTCGCCGCCACGCGCGACGCCCTCGTCGAGGCCGAACTCGTGCTGCTGGATTTCGAGGCGCAGGGCGGCACGCTGCCCGACCGCGCCGTGGAGGACCACGTCAATTCCGTCATCCACGACCAGTTCGGAAACGACCGCATCGCGTTCCTGGAGGCCCTCGCCGAACAGCGCCTGACCTACGCCGAATGGCACAAGCAGATGAAGGACCAGCTCGTGGTGCAGGTCATGCGCCAAAAGGAAGTCGCCGCCAAGGTCCTCGTCACGCCCCTCGACGTCCAGCGGGCCTACGAGGAAAAGAAGGCCGCCTACGCCCTGCCCGAGCGCGTGCGCCTGCGCACCTACGTGCTGCCGGCCGGCGCGGACGAGCCGGCATGGTGCGCCCGCCTGCGCGCCGGCGACGCCGCCGCCGTGCCCGCGGACGTCGCGGTGCAGGACGACGGCGAAGCCATCGAAACCGCCAGCTTGAACGAAGCGATCCGCGCCGCCGTGGCCGCGCTGGAACCCGGCGGCGTTTCCCCGCCGGTGGAGATCGAAGGCGCCCGCTACCTCGTCCAGCTCGTGGCGCGCGAACCCGCCCGCGTCCGCCCGCTCGAGGAAGTGGCCGGCGAACTCGAGAAGCAGCTGCGGTCCGCCGAATTCGCGCGGCTCAACCAGGCTTGGATCGAAAGCCTCCGCGCCAAGTACTACGTGCAGACGTTCGACCACGCGCTGTTCGATTGAGCCCGGCCGTGAAACCTCTCGCCATCGGAATCACCGCCGGCGACCCCAACGGCATCGGCCCGGAAGTAGCGCTGCGCGCCGCGCTGCGGCCGCAGCCCGCGGACCGCCGGCTCGTCCTGATCGGCCACCGCGAAGTCTGGGAACGCGCCGCCCGGCTGATCGGACGCCCGCTGCCGCCCGAGGTGCCCGACCTGGCCGCGCCGCTGCCCTGCCGCAGCACGTGGGATCCGGACATGGCGCCGCCGCCGGCCCATCGCCCCGGCCAGGTCCGCGCCGACGCCGCGCGCGCCGCCTATGCCTGCATCCTGTCCGCCGCGGCCGCGGCGCTGAACGGCCGCCTCGACGCCATCGTCACCGCCCCGATCAGCAAGGAAGCGTTCATGAAGGCCGGCATCCGCGAGCCCGGCCACACCGAACTGCTCGCGCGCCTGACCGGCGCCCGCCGCTACGCCATGATGCTGTTCGGCGACAAAATCCGCGTCGTCCTCGCCACGCGCCATCTGCCGCTGCGGAAAGTCGCCGACGCCCTCACCGCCGACGCCGTCGTCGAAGCCGTCGAAATGCTCGCCCGCGCGCTGCCGTGGATGGGCTTCCGGCGCGCGCGCATCGGCGTGTGCGGGCTCAATCCCCACGCCGGCGACGGCGGCGCCCTCGGCGACGAAGAGCGGACGGTCATCGCGCCCGCCCTCGCCCGCTGCCGCCGCCGCGGCTGGAACGTCGCCGGGCCGATCCCCGCCGACGCGATCTTCCACCAGC
>DAOTNL010000229.1:0-3814 GCA_035450765.1 Kiritimatiellia bacterium
CGTGCAGATCCGCGAACCGGCCCTGCCGGACGCCGACTGCGAGCGCTTCGCCCGCGCCGTCGTGGAGCGCTGCCACGCGGCCGGCGCCCTGGCGGTGGTGAACGGCGACGCGGCGCTGGCCCGGCGCATCGGCGCCGACGGCCTGCTCGTGCTGGTGGCCGTCTACTTCCACGACGTGGGCAAGCTGGCCAAGCCCGAATTCTTCGCGGAAAACCAGCGCGGCGGGGACAATCCGCACGACGGCCTCGCGCCCAGCATGAGCGCGCTGGTGATCCAGTCGCACGTGAAGGAAGGCCTGACGCTGGCCAAGCGCTACAAGCTGCCGCAGCCGGTCTGCGACGCCCTGCGCGCGCACCACGGCACCACGCTGACGTCCTACTTCTACCAGGTCGCCCGGCGCTCGCTGCAGGACGCCGGCCTGGCCGAGGACGCCGGCCTGGAGAGCAGCTACCGCTACGACGGACCCAAGCCCTGGACGCGCGAACAGGCCGTCCTGATGCTGGCCGATTCGGTCGAGGCCGCGTCGCGCTCGCTGGAAAAGCCGACGCCCCACCGCATCGCGGAAATGGTCGATACCCTCCTGCGCGACAAGCTGCTCGACGGGCAGCTCGACCTGTGTCCGCTGACCCTCGCGGAGCTGCACGAGATCCGCGCCGCGTTCACGTTCGCGCTGTCCAACGTCCTGCATGGAAGGAATCCGTATCCCCGTGAAAATCCGCCTGCTCAACCGGCAGCGGGCGCTGCGGGTCCGGCTGCCGGCGGTCCGGCGGCTGATCCAGGCGCTCGCGCACCGGGCGTTTCCGGCTGAGGCGCCCTTCGCCGAACTGGCGGTCGTGCTGACCGACGACGCCGCGATGCCCGCCTACAAGGCGGGCTGTTTCGGCTTCCGCGCGCAGACCGACGTCGTGACGCAGGCCTACGCCGCCGTGCCCGGCGTCTGCGCGGCGACGGCGGAACTGGTCGTGAACGCCGAGCGGGCGCGCGCGGAAGGCCGGCGGCGGCCCGGCGGCCCGGCGCGCGAACTGGCGCTCTATCTCGCCCACGGCCTCGACCATCTGGCGGGCGCGGACGACGACACCCCGGCGCGCCGGCGCGCCATGCGCCGCCGCGAAACCGCGTGGCTGGACGCCGATCCGGCGGCCTGGAAGGGAATCGCGCCGCGATGATCCTGAAGGACGAGGCCCTCGCGCTGCGGATCGTTCCGTTCGGCAACACCTCGCGGATCGTCGTGTGGCTGTCGCGCAGCTACGGCAAGCTGGCCACGCTGGCCAAGGGCAGCCAGCGCGAGCGCAGCGCGTTCCTGGGGCAGGTCGATCTGTTCTACGCCTGCGAGATCCTCTTCTACGCCCGCGAGCAGCGCAACCTGCACGTGCTGAAGGAATGCGCCCCGCTGGCAACGCGGCCGGCGTTCCGGACGGACTGGCGCGCCTGCGCCGCGGCCTCCTACGCCGCGGGGCTGCTGGACCGCGCGATGCCTTTCGGTCCCGCGCCGGCCGGTCTCTTCGAGCTGCTGGAGGAGACGCTCGACCACTTGGCCGCGCGGACGCCGGGACCCGCGTTCCTGCCGCGGTTCGAGCTGCGCCTGTTGCGGGAACTCGGCCTCGCGCCGACGTGGGACCGCTGCGGCAAGTGCCGCGCCGACCTGGGCGGTGCCGGCGGCGCGCGGATGGACGTCGCCCACGGCGCGCTGCTGTGCCCGGCCTGCGCGGCCGACCGCGGCGCGGCCGTCTCGCCCGCGGCGCTGGAGGCGCTGCGCGCCATGCAGGGCGCCGTCCTGCCCGCCGCGCTGCCCGAGCGCGTGTTCCGCGAAGTCCGCGCCCTCGCCGGCGGCCTGCTCGAACACCACGCCGATCTCGATCCGCGCGCGCGCGACGTCGCCTTCCAGATCCTCGCCGCGGGGTGAGGGGCCGCGGGACCGGAGTCCAAGGGCCGAGATTCGTGGTAATCCCGCGAGGAACCCTCCGGCGGGGCAAAAAAAGGCGGGCGGCCGCAGCCGCCCGCCGGAACCGGACCGGTTGCTCAGCCTTCGCCGCGCTTGCCGATGTGCCGATCGACCATGTAGAGGGAGCCCGTGGAGCCGCCGACCATGGAGAGGGCGCTGATGGCTTCGTTGCACTGGGCTTCTTCCTCGACCTGTTCGTCGATGAACCAGCGCAGCATGCTCTGGGTGGCGTAGTCCTTTTCGGCGATGGCGAGGGTGTTGAGGTCGTGGATCCAGGCGGTGACCTTCTTTTCGTGCAGGAGGGCGTCCTGGAACATCTCGAGGATGCCTTTCCACTCGGTCTGGGGGGCGTCCATGGCGCCGAGGACGACCTTTTCGCCCTGGTCCTGGAGGTACTTGGCGAACTTGAGCGCGTGTTCCTGTTCCTCCTTGAACTGGATGCTCATCCACTGGTAGGTGCCGTTGAAGCCCTTGTCGAGGGCGTCGTTGGCCATGGCGAGGTACAGGAACGCCGAGAAGAATTCGCGGTTGATCTGGGCGTTGATTTCCTGGGCCATTTTCTTGCTGATCATGGGATCGGGTCCTTTCGTTGTTGTTCAGGGTTGTCCCGCGGAGAGCCCGGAGGCTGCCGCGGTTTCGATGGGCGAAATCTAGCACAAGTCCGGGGAAACGTCATGTAAATCGCTGGGAATTTTGGAGAAAAGGCGGTTGCTGGGCCTCGACAAGGGGGTGCGGGGAGGGTAAAGTACCTCTTTTCATGTCCGAAACCGGCACATTCGAGATTTTGCGGGAGGATTCCGGGTCCAAGGCGCGGCTGGGCCGGCTCTGGACGGCGCATGGGCCGGTGGATACCCCCGTGTTCATGCCGGTGGGCACCCAGGCGACGGTGAAATCCGTGGCGCCGTGGGAGTTGGAAGCGCTGAACTGCGAAATCCTGCTGGGGAACACCTATCACCTCAACGTGCGCCCCGGGATGGACGTGATCGAGAAGGCCGGCGGACTGCACCGCTTCCAGGACTGGAAACGGGCGATCCTGACCGACAGCGGCGGCTACCAGGTCTTCAGCCTGACGCACCTGCGGCAGATGACGCCCGACGGGGTGTGGTTCCAGTCGCACGTGGACGGCACGAAGATGTTCATGGGGCCGAAGGAAAGCATGGCGATCCAGCGGACGCTGGGGTCGGACATCGCCATGGCGTTCGACGAGTGCCCGCCGTGCCCCTGCACCCCGGAATACGCTTGCCAAGCGGTGGACCGGACCCTATCGTGGGCGGCCAAATGTGCCCAGCAGCCCCGCGCGGCGGGACAGCTGGTGTTCGGCATCGTCCAGGGCGGCGTGTACCCGGAATTGCGGGAGCGGTGCGCCAAGGGCTTGCGGGAACTCGGCGCCTTCGACGGCTTTGCCATCGGCGGCGTGAGCGTCGGCGAGCCGGAGGACCTGATCATGCCGGGCGTGCGCATGACGGCGGACCTGCTGCCGCGGGAGCGTCCGCGCTACCTGATGGGCGTCGGCCAGTTCTGGCAGATGGCCGAGTCGGTGGCGCTGGGCGTGGACATGTTCGACTGCGTGATGCCGACGCGGCTGGCGCGGCACGGGACGGTGTTCACCCGCGCGGGCCGGTATTCGGTGCGGGCGGCGTTCAACCGCCTGGACGACCGGCCGCTGGAGGAGGGTTGCACCTGCCCGGCGTGCCGGCGGTTCAGCCGGAGCTACGTGCGGCACCTGCTGAACGTGGGCGAGATCCTCGGGGTCCGCCTGACGGCGCTGCACAACATGCAGTGTTATTTTGATTTCATCGCCCGGATGCGGCAGAGCCTCCGGGAGGGAACGTTCGATGCGTTCCGCGCGGAGACGGCCCAGGCGTACGGGCC
>DAOTNL010000230.1:0-3776 GCA_035450765.1 Kiritimatiellia bacterium
TGCAGATCAACGCCAAGATCGTCACGTCCATCGTGGCCGACGTCCAGGCGGTCGATCCCGACGCCATCGTGCTGATCGCGACGAATCCGGTGGACATCCTCACGCACGTCGCGCGGCTGCGCACGAACTGGCCGCGCGGGCGCATCCTCGGCTCGGGCACGGTGCTCGACTCCGCGCGCTTCCGGTGGCTGCTGGCCGAACACTGCGGCATTTCGCCCCAGAACGTCCACGCCTCCATCCTCGGCGAGCACGGCGACAGCGAGTTTGCCGCCTGGTCGCTCGTGCACGTCGGCGGCCTGCCGATGGACGACTATTGCACCGTCTGCCGCAAGTGCGACTTCATCCACCGCCGCCCGCAGATCCTCGAGCAGGTGCGGCGCTCGGCCTACCACATCATCGGCTACAAGGGTTCCACCAGCTTCGGCGTCGCCATGGCCATGACGCAAATCGTGCGCGCCATCCTGCGCAACGAACGCCGCGTCATGACGGTCTCCGCCCCGCTCGAAGGCGAATACGGTCTCAACGACGTCACCCTCGGCATCCCCTGCGTCGTCGGCGCGGGCGGCATCGAAGACATCATCGAAGCCCGCCTCACGCCGGAAGAAATGCAGGAACTGGCCCGCTCCGCCCAGATCCTGAAGGAAAACCTCGCCCTGCTCGGCCCATGAACGCCCTGCCCGACCGCCCGACCGTTTTCCGAACCGCGCTGCGCGCGCTCGGCGCGGTTGGCGGCGCCTGGCTCGCCCTCTTGGGATCGACCCCGGCTCCGGCCCAGACCTCCCGGCCGCCGCTGGTGGTGACGCTCGACGACAATTACCCGCCCTACGTGTTCCGCGACGCCGACGGCAACCTGAAGGGCATCCTGCCGGACCAGTGGGCGCTTTGGTCCAGGAAAACCGGCGTGGGCGTCGATCTGCGTGCCTTGGAATGGGGCAAGGCCCAGCAATTCATGCGCGAAGGCAAGGCCGACGTGCTCGACACCGTCTTCCTCACCGACGAACGCAAGCAGCTCTACGACTTCACCCCGCCCTACGCCGAAATCACGGTGCCCGTCTACGCCCACAAATCCCTGGGCGGCATCGCGGACGTCGCCTCGCTGAAGGGTTTCAACGTCGGCGTCAAGGCCGGCGACGCCGTCATCGGCCACCTGGCCGGCCGAGGCATCGACACCCTCGAGGAATTCCCGAGCTACGAAGCCATCATCCAGGCCGCGAAGGACCAGGAAATCAAGGTCTTTTCGGTCGACGAGCCCGCCGCGGCCTATTTCATGTACAAGCTGGGCATCGCCGGCGAATTCCGCCAGTCCTTCGTGCTCTACACCGGCGAATTCCACCGCGCGGTGCGGAAAAACCGGCCCGAACTGCTGCAACTGGTCCAGAGCGGTTTCGACCGGATCTCGCAGCGGGAATACCGCCAGATCGAACGGAAATGGCTGGGCTCGCCGTTTTTGCTGCGGGAAATCGCCCGCCAGTGGGGGCTCTATCTGCTGCTGGTCCTCGTCGTGCTCCTCGCGCTCGCCGCGCTCAATGCCGTGCTCTCCTTCCGGGTCCGCGCCCGGACCGCCGAACTGCGCGAATCCCGCGAATATTTCGCGACGGTCTTCGACTCCATCAACGACGCCCTCTTCATCCACGACGCGCAATCCTTCCGCGTCGTCGACGTCAACCGGCGCATGCTGGAAATGTACGGCTACGACTCGCGCGAAGAAGCCATCGACGCCTTCAACCGCATGTCCGGCGGCGAGCCCCCGTTTTCGATGGACGACGCGGTCCGCTGGATGACCCGGGCCCGCGACGAAGGCCCCCAGGTGTTCGAGTGGCGTTCCCGCCACCGCGACGGGCATGCGTTCTGGGTGGAGATCGCGATCCGCCGGGTGCGCTTCCAAACCGCGGACCGGCTGCTGGTCGTGGCCCGCGACATCTCCGACCGCAAGAAGACCGAAGCGGATCGGCAGGAACTGGAGCGCCGCACGCTGGAAGCCCAGAAGCTGGAAAGCCTCGGGCTGCTGGCCGGCGGCATCGCCCACGACTTCAACAACCTGCTGGCCGCCATCATGGGCAACCTCGATCTCGCCCTGCTGGCGCTGCCGCCGGAGTCGCCGGCGCGCGACGATCTCGTCGCCGCCGGCGTTTCCACCAGGCAGGCGGCCGAACTCGTGCAGCAGATGCTGACCTTTTCCGGCCAGAGCCGGTTCGCGATCGAAACCTTGGACGTCGCCGCGATGCTGCACCGGACGCTCCAGATGGCCCGGACGACGCTGCCGGCCCACGCCCAGATCCAACTGAAGATCCCCACCGCCCTGCCCGCCATCGAGGCCGACGAAGGCCAAGTGCGCCAGGTCCTCATGAATCTCATCGCCAACGCGGCCGAAGCCCTGGAAAACCGGCCCGGCACGATCGAGCTGGCGGCCGGCACCTGCGCCGCCCGCGACGTGCCGGCCGCGCCGCTCTGGCCCCATGCGCCGCTGGCGGCGGAACGCTACGTCTACGTCGAGGTGACCGATCCGGGCGTCGGCATCCCCGCCGACCAGCTCGGGAAGATTTTCGAGCCGTTCTACAGCACCAAATTCACCGGCCGCGGCCTGGGATTGCCGGCCGTGCTCGGCATCGTGCGCGGCCACAAGGGCGCCATCCAGGTGCACAGCGTGCCCGGCCAGGGCTCGACCTTCCGCGTGCTGTTCCCCGCCAAGCCGTCCCCGGCCTAGCGGGATTCGTCCAGCCGTCCCAGCAGGCGGAGCATTCCGTCGAGAATCGCCACGGGGTGCGGCGGACAGCCGGGAATATACAGATCCACCGGCACGACGGCGTCCGCGCCGTTGCGGACTTCCGCATGGCCCGCGAAGGGGCCGCCGGAAATCGCGCACGCGCCGACGGCGATCACGAGCCGCGGCTCCGGCAGCGCCTCGTAGGTTTTCTTCAGCGCCAGCGCCATGTTCTCGGTCACCGGACCGGTGATCAGCAAACCATCGGCGTGCCGCGGCGAGGCCACGAACTGGATGCCGAAGCGGCCCAGGTCGAACACGATGGTGCTCAGCACGTTCGTATCGGCTTCGCAGGCGTTGCAGCCGCCGGCGCTGACCTGGCGCAGCTTCAGCGAACGTCCGAAGAGGCTTTTCATCTTCGCGTCGAGGGCGGTGGCCAAACGCCGTTCCGCGGTGCCGGCGACGAGTTCGCTCCGGCGGCGCGCGGCCACGCGGTGGTCGCGCGAGAAGCGGATCGCGCCCGTCGGGCATGCCGCCGCGCAATCGCCGCAGAACAGGCATTTGCCCAGGTCGAGGCGGATCGCGCCGTTTTCGAGCGCGATCGCCCCCGCGGGGCACGCCGCCGCGCATGCGGAACAGCCAGCCACGCATTTTTCCGGCGCAAGCTCCGGCTCGCCGCGATAGCGTTCGGGGATCGTCGGGGGCTGCGCGGGATACGCCACCGTGCGGTGTTTTTGGCGAAGCCGTTCGAAAAGCGCCCGGATCATAGGTCGTGTCCGCAGTAGGAAAGGTTGAAGCTCTTGTTGCAGAGCGGGAAGTCCGAAATTTCCTGGTTGCGCAGGGCCAGCGCCAGCCCCAGCCAGTTGTGGAACGACGGATCCACCACCTTGTAGCGCGCGAACCGCCCCGCCGCATCCGTCGTCGCCACGTGGGCGATCTCGCCCCGCCAACCTTCCTGCAGCGACACGACGGTCGCTTCCGCCGCCGGCGGTCCGCACGGCGCGCGCACCGCGCCGCCCGGCAGCGCCGCGATCTGGCCGCGGATGAATTCGACCGAGCGCTGGATTTCCAGCCA
>DAOTNL010000231.1:0-1946 GCA_035450765.1 Kiritimatiellia bacterium
CCTTCCTCGAAGCCGACCTGGGCCTTGAAGCCGAAGAACTTCTCCGCGCGGGTCGTGTCGAGCATGCGGCGGGGCTGGCCGTCGGGCTTGGTGGCGTCCCAGACGATCCGGCCCCGGAAGCCGGTCAGCTTCGCGATCAAGAGCACGAGGTCCTTGATCTGGATCTCGAAGCCGGCGCCGACGTTGACCGGTTCGGCCCCGTCGTAGCGCTCGGCGGCCAGCACGATGGCCTCGGCGGCGTCGGCCACGTAGAGGAATTCGCGCGAGGCGTTGCCGGTGCCCCAGACGACGATCTCGGGCGCGCCGGCGTCGCGCGCCTCCACGCACTTCTTGATCAGCGCGGGAATGACGTGGGACGAGGCGGGATTGAAGTTGTCGCGCGGCCCGTAGAGGTTCACCGGCAGCAGGAAGATGGAGTTGAAGCCGTATTCCTGGCGGTAGGCCTGGCTCTGCACGAGCATCATCTTCTTGGCCAGCCCGTAGGGCGCGTTGGTTTCCTCGGGGTAGCCGTTCCAGAGGTCTTCCTCGCGGAACGGCACCGGCGTGAACTTGGGATAGGCGCAGATGGTGCCCAGCGCGACGAATTTCTCGATCCGGCGCCGGCGCGCTTCCTCGAGCAGGAACAGGCCCATGGCCATGTTCTTGTAGTAGAACTCGCCGGGATGCTCGCGGTTGGCGCCGATGCCGCCGACGACCGCGGCCAGGTGGATGACGAGGTCGGGGCGGAAATCGTCGTACATGCGCTTCACGTTCGCGGCCTCGACGAGGTCGTAGTCCTCGACGAGCGGCACGAAGACGTCGGCGCAGCCGCGGGCCCGGAGGGCGGCGGTCACGAAACCGCCGAGAAAACCGGCGCCGCCGGTCACCACGATGCGCTTGGATTTGAGGTCGGTCATGGCAAGCTCCTGATGGCCGTCCAAGATAGCCCAGACGGGGGCGGGGAGCAACGGGAGATTGCGCGCGCGCGGGAAATGGGGCATATTCGGCGGACTTATGAAGACACAGTTCAGCGGATTTCGGTGCTTCCGGTGCGGAACGGAGCAGGGTGCGGATTTCGGCGGGTACGTCTGCCCCGCGTGCGGCGGGAACCTGGAGGTGCGCTACGCCTGGCCCCAAGGCGCGCCGGCGGGGTGGTGGCGCGACGAGAGCCGGAAGGACGTCTTCCGCTACCGGCCGCTGCTGCCGGTGTCGCGGCTGGATCTGGCCTCGCCCCTGCGGGTGGGCCTGACGCCGCTCTACGCGGCGCCCCGGCTGGGCGCGACGGCGGGCCTGAAGAACCTGTTTTTGAAGGACGACGGCCAGAATCCGAGCGCCTCGTTCAAGGACCGGGCCGGCGCGGTGGCGCTGGTGCGCGCGCGCGAAATCGGCGCGCAGGTGCTCTGCGGCGCCAGCACCGGCAACGCGGGCAGCTCGATGGCCTGCCTGGCGGCCAGCGTCGCCATGCCGTGCGTCATCTTCGTGCCGGAAAAGGCCCCGGCGGCGAAGATCGCGCAACTGCTGGTCTTCGGCGCCAAGGTGCTGGCCGTGCGGGGCACCTACGACGACGCGTTCGACCTGTGCATGGCCGTCTGCGAACGGCGCGGCTGGTTCAACCGCAACACGGGCCACAACCCGTTCACGCGCGAAGGCAAGAAAACCGCCGCGTTCGAAATCTTCGAGCAGCTCGGGAAGATTCCCGACTGGGTCGTCGTGCCCACGGGCGACGGCAACATCATCGCCGGCATCTGGAAGGGCTTTTGCGATCTGAAGGAAGCGGGCATCGCGGACCGGACGCCCAAGATGCTCTGCGCGCAGTCGGCGGACAGCCGCGCGATTTCCGCGGCGGTCTGGGCGTTGCAACAGGCCGGCAACCGGACGCCGGACTGGAAGACCGTCGAGATCGCGCCGGTGGCGGCGACGACCGTGGCGGATTCGATTTCGGTGGATATTCCGCGCGACGGCCTGGC
>DAOTNL010000231.1:2046-3734 GCA_035450765.1 Kiritimatiellia bacterium
AACGGCGTGGACGCGGCGATGGCCGCGACCGAAGGAATCGGGTAGGGGTCAGGAATATTCGGGCGCGCCGGCGAGAGTCCAGCGCGCGACGACGGGAGAGCCGTCGGGCCGGGCGAATTCGAGCGCGAATTCGCCCGGCGGCGTTTCCAGCTTCCGCGCGAACGTGGCGTCGCCGACGTGGTGGAGCAAGGTCAGCAGGGCGTGGAAGGCGGGCCGGGGCCGCCAGGCCGCGGGATCGGTGTCGTCGATCAGGCCGAAGCCGCGCGCGGCGAGCCGCCACCAGTAGACGCGGGACACGTGGCCGGACGCGAGGGCGAGCAGGTAGTAGCGCGCCAGGTAGGCCGCGTAGTCCGCTTCGGAAACCGACGGATCGTTCTGCCGCGGATCGAGGGTTTCGTAGGGCGACGTGACCGGCGACCAGACGCCCGTGCCCTGCAGCGGCCAGTTGGTTTCGCTGACGACGATCCGGTCGTCGGCGAAACCGTGGACGCGGGCGTGCGCGCGCAGCAGCGCCGCCTTGCCGACGAGATCGAAGGGACCCTGGCGGTTTTCGGGCGCGCCGCGGCGGTCGACGTAGAGATGCTGGGACAAGGCGTGGAAGGGCAGGTCGCGCGGCAGCAGGTCGAGCAACGCGGCCAGCGCGTGCGGCTCGAAATCGATGCAGGCGGGACCAACGATCTTCGCTTCGGGGTACTGGATCAAACTGGCGCGGACGGGGTCGAGCAGGCGCAGGTATTCGCGGTAGTCCCAAACGCCCCACTTGCTGCGGTTGACGGCGTGGCCAATCTCGAAGAAGTCGGCGAAGGTGTGCGCGCGGTCGAAGGCGAGCGTGACCATCTGCCGCCAGCCCTTGGGTTCGCGGACGGCGCGGCGGTCCTGCACGAGGGCGAGGGCGACGCCGTGGCCTTGGCGATGGAGATGCAGCGCCTGGTCGAGCGTCCATTGCCAGGCGTCGGGCCCCTGGTGGTGGCAGAGGCGCAGCAGCAGCGGCAACCTGCGCGCGCCCTGGAGGCGGCCCAGCCATTCGAGTTGGCGGGCCCACGTGGCGGGCTCGGCGTCGAGCGCCAAGCCGATCGCGCCGGCGAACGGCACGGGCGTCCGGAAACTGTCCGCGAGCAGCTCGCGGGTGGCGCGCCGCACGGCCCAGCCATGCTTGACGACGTGGCGCAGCGCGGCGACCACGTTGGCCGCGGGCAGGTATTTGCGGCGGTCCTTGGCCGCGTAGGCGGGGATCGCCTGCGCGGAACGGTCGTCCCAGATCCAGATTTCGCGGCCGCGCAGCGGCGCTTTCCGGCCGGCGGCCGCGCGCCGGATCCGGGCTTCGCGGAGGGGATGGCGCCAGGGGCGCAAGGCGGTGTGCCGGTCGAAGGCGGCGCGGGCCCGGCGCTCGGCTTCGGCGAATTCGGGCGGCGGGGAATGGCCGTGGTAGTACATGGCGTGGAAGACGCGGCGGAAGTCGGAGGGCAGGTCGAGGCGCGCGAGGTCGGCGCCGCGCTGGGCCGGCGTGGGCGCGGCGACCCGCTGGGCGCGGTTGAGATCGAGGAAGACCACTTGCCACGGGGCGGCCGGATCGGCCGGGTCGCGCCGCAGGCCGACGTTCTGGTTGCCCAGATCGCGGTGCAACAGGCCGGCGTCGTGCAGGCCGCGGACGGCGTCGGCGACGGCCTGGAGCAGATCCATCAGCGGCG
>DAOTNL010000232.1:0-3726 GCA_035450765.1 Kiritimatiellia bacterium
CGATGCAGCTCGTGTCGTTCCGCCTGACCGACTACGCCTACGTCGGCATCGTCGCCGGCCTCGCGCTCCAGATGGCCTTGCCCAATCCGCGGGCGAAATCCATCGGTCGCGCCTTGATCGGTTTCGGCCTGTTGTTCCTCGGGATGAAAACCATGAGCGCGGCCATCGCCCCGCACCGCGATCTGCTCCGGCAATACCTGGTCGCCATCGACGGCCAGACCCTCTCCGGCCGCCTGCTGGGCGTGGGCCTCGCCTTTGGCCTCACGGCCATCATCCAAAGCAGCGGCGCCACCATCGGCATGGCCTTCGCGCTGGCCGACGCCGGCGTCTTCGACTCCCTGTGGCAGACCTATCCCATCGTCATCGGCGCCCAGATCGGCACCTGCGCCACCGCGCTGCTGGGGTCCATCGGCACCGGCATCGATGCCCGCCGCGCCGCCGCCGGCAACCTGCTCACCAACGTCGTCAACGCCGTCGTTTCCATCGCGCTGGCCCCCCTGTGGGTGCCGCTGTTCGCGCGCACCTCGCCCGACCTGGTGCGCCAGACCGCCAACGCCCACACGCTTCTCATGCTCCAGAACTGCGCGGTCTTCCTGCCCATCGTGCCCCTGTACGCCGTTCTCCTCCGCAAGCTGCTCCCCTCCCGCCTGCCGCCGCCCGAACCCTCGCATCTCCGGCCCGACCTGCTCGATTTCCCCGAACAGGCCATCGCCGCCTGTCTGCGCGAGCTCCGGCGCGTCGCCCGGCTCTGCCGGCACAGCCTGCGGCTGGCCGGCGAAACCCTCCTCTTCGCCCATTCCGCCAAGGACGTCCAGACCATCCGGCTCAACGAGCAGGCCGTCAACGAAATCAAGCTGGCCATGAAGGACTACCTCGCCGGCCTGGCCCGCCGCCATCTGTCCAAGCGCCAGGCCATCCTGGTCCAACACGTCGACCGCTGCATGAGCGACCTCGAACGCGTCGGCGACCACGTCGAGACCCTCTGCAACGTCTCCCTCCGCCGCCGCCGGGTCCCCGCCGCCATCGTCGATCGGCTTTCCTTCAGCATTTTTTTCCAGCTCTACGAAGCCTCCCTGCACGTCCTCAAACTGATCGTCCAATCCTTCGATCCCGACCGCGACGACATTCCCGTCGTCGCCGACCAGATCCTTTTCGCCCGCGACGACTACGTCCAGGCCAGCCAGGCCGTGCGCATCCATTTCAACGAGCAGGTGTCCAACCGATCCATGACCTCGACCGCCGGCATCTTCTTCGCCGAATACCTCGCCGCCCTCGACCGCATCGTCCGCCATTGCCGGAACATCGCCCTTTCCGAACAGCAGCCGCAGTTCTGGATCAAGCGGTCCAAGCTCGAAAAACGCATGGATCTGGCTCCGGAACCGGTGTCTCCCCCGTTGGTCGATCCGCAGGATTTCCAGGAACGCCTGCGGCGCGCCGAAACCGACGATCCGGAATGACTTGCTTTCCGCGTTCCGGCGGGAGCATATTCACAGGTTTGCCGCCGGAGGTGTTTCCCGGCGGCGAGGAGTTGTTGCCGTGAATCCATCCGAAATCGCCATGCTGGTGTTCCAGGTCCTCGGGGGCCTGAGCCTCTTCATCTACGGCATGCACGTCATGACCGGCAGCCTGCGCGCGGCCGCCGGCGCCTCCCTGCGCTCCATCCTGGCCCGCGCCACCCGCAGCCGGCCCCAAGGCGCGGTCTTCGGCACGACCGTCGGCTTCCTCGCCCACTCCGGCGCGGCCGTCGCGATGCTCGCCGGCTTCATCAACGCGGGCGTCATGACCCTCGAACAGTCCATCGCCCCCGTCTTCGGCGCCAACATCGGCACGTCCCTGTCCATGCAGCTCGTGTCGTTCCACATCGCCGACTACTGCTGGGCCGCCATCGGCATCGGCTTCCTGCTCGACGCCCTGATCCCCTCCGACCGCTGGCGCAAGCTCGGCGGGGCCCTCATCGGCTTCGGCCTGCTGTTCCTCGGCATGGAAACCATTTCCGCCGGCATCGCCCCCCACAAGGACGCCCTCGCCCCCTTCCTCTCCCACATCCGCGGCGACGTCTGGACCTGGCGCCTCCTCGGCGTCGGCATCTCGGCGCTGCTCACTGCCCTGATCACCTCCTCCGGCGCGATGATCGGTCTCTGCTTCGCCCTCGTCACCGCCGGCGTCTTCACGGAGTTCCACCAGGTCGCCGTCGTCGTGCTCGGCGCGCATATCGGCACCTGCATCGTGCCCATCATGGCCGCCGTTCCAATGCGCATCGGCGCGTGGCGCGCCGCCATTGCCCACCTGCTGTTCAACGTCGCCAACGTCGCCCTCGCCTTGCTCGCCTGGCCCCTCGTCGTCTGGGCCTGCGAAGCGTCCTCCCCCGGCAACCTGCTGCGCCAGGCCGCCAACCTGCACACCTTCGCCATGGTCGCCGCCACGCTCCTGCTGCTGCCCTTCACCGGCCTCTTCACCCGCCTCGTGCGCTTCGCCACCCCCTCCAAGGAACCCGTGCCCGCCCCCTCGTTCCTTGAAGACCAGCTGCTGGCCAAGCCCGAACAGGCGCTTGCCGCCGTCATCCGCGAACTGCGCCGCATGGCCGAAATCTGCGTCGACAGCATGCTGCTCAACGGCGAACTGATCCTCAACCCCACCCGCAAGACCTTTCGCCGCCTGCTCTCCAACGAGGACGTCGTCAACGAAGTCCGCCAGTCCATGGGCGATTACTTCAACCGCCTCACGAAACACTACCTCTCCCGCCGCCAGACCCTTTTCCTGCAACACCTCGACCGCTGCATGAAGGACATCGAGCGCATCGGCGACCACCTCACCCACATCGGCGAAACCTCCTGCGAGCGCTTCAAGGTGACCGAGGCCATTCTGCCCGAAGACCTGTTCCGCACCTGGTTCACGCTCTTCTGCACCGCCAAGCGCGTCGTCGCCCTCATGGCGCGGTCCTTCGACCCCGACCACAACGCCTTCCAGAACGTCTCCCTCGAAATCCTGCGCGCGCGCGACGTCTACATGATCCAGTCCATGGACGCCAAGGCCGAGTTCGCCGGCGCCGTGCGCGAAAAGCGCATCACTCCCATCGGCGGCTATTACCTCTCCCGCTACATCGAGGATCTCGACCGCCTGGTCCGCCGCGCCAAGTCCATCGCCTTCGCCGAACGCCAGCCCGACTTCTGGGTCAAGGCCGCCAAGCTCGAAAAAGAGGCCAAGGAAGCCCCCGTCTACGCCGCCCAGACCCGCGTGGATCCCCGCGAATATCTCGAATTGCTCCGCAAGGATTCCCCCTTCGACGATTCCGACCTGGCCGACGACGCCCATCCGGACATCCCCGCCGAATCCCCCCACCAGGCCCCGCCCGACGAACCGCCGCAGGCCTGAGCCGCGGGAGTTCCCGCGCTCAAGGCGTTTTTGGGAACAACGTACCCCCGACGGGGTCGTCGGGGGCTCCAAAGAAACGGATCTCTTGGCTGTTTGGAACCGGGAAGACCTCGTCCCGGATGAGTCCAAGGACTAGCGGAAAGATCGATCAACCCAAGCCGAACGGCGCGACGACTTCGACGGCGGGAAAGACCTCCCGCACGCGCGCTTCGTCTTGCGCCTCGAACAACAGCTTCACGTTGGGCCCCGCGTCCATCGTGAACCACAGCGCCAGCCCCGCTTCCCGCGCCGCCCAGATTTTCCGCATCGCCGCCATCGTCTCCGGAAGCGCGTACACGATCGGCGGCCGCGTCG
>DAOTNL010000233.1:0-3725 GCA_035450765.1 Kiritimatiellia bacterium
CGGAGGTGAGGCCGGTGACGAGGAGTTTCTGGCAGGCGAGGAAGAGAAGGGTGATGGGCAGGCCGGAGAGGACGGCGGTGGCGGCGAAATCGCCCCAGAGGTAGTTCTGTTCGTAGAGGAAGCTGTTGGCGCCGACGGCGAGGGTCCATTGGTCGGTGCGCTGCAGGACGACGCTGGCGAGGGGGTATTCGCCGACGAGGCCGATGAAGGCGAGGATGAAGACGATGGCGAAAATGGGCAGGGAGGTCGGCAGCATGATGAGCCGGAAGGTCTGCCAGGGCGTGGCGCCGTCGATCATCGCGGATTCCTCGAGCGAAACGGGCAGGGAATCGAAGTAGCCCTTGATCATCCAGACGTGGGTGGCGATGCCGCCGAGATAGGCGAGGATCAGGCCGGGATGGGTGTCGAGTCCGAGCGCGGGCACCCAGCGGCCGAGGGCTTCGAGGATGGAATAAATGGCGATGAGGGCGAGGACCATCGGGAACATCTGGAGGATGAGCAGGCCGCCGAGGAGCCGTTCGCGGCCGTGGAAACGCATCCGGGCGAAGGCGTAGGCGCAGGTGGAGGACAGCGCGAGGATCAGGAAGGCGCTGACGGCGGACACCTTGACGGAGTTCCAGAACCAGCGCAGGACGGAGACGGTCGGCGCCTCCCACGTGCCGTCGGCCTGCAGGACGGGCAGGCCGAGGACCATGCGCCAGTGTTCGAGGCTGAAGGTTTCGGCCGTGGGCAGGACGCCGCCGACGGCGAAGTTTCCCTTGCGGAAGGAAATGGACACGACCATGAACAGGGGCACCGTCACGAGGGCGATGAAGGCGATCAACGCGACGTGCGCGAGGGCGAGGCGGATGCGGTCGGCGCGGCCGGCGATCATGGGCGGCCTCCCTTCGCGGCGGGGACCGGGCGGCTGAAGCGCAACTGCTGCCAGGCGAGCAGGGCCACGACGAAGAACAGCAGCGTGGCGACGGCGGAGGCGAAGCCGAAGCGGGCCGAGGAATCCTTGAACGCCATGCGGAAGACGTAGGACACGAGCAGGTCGGTGGTGCCCGCGACGGTGGCGGAGCCGACGATGTCGGGCTTGCCGCCGGTGAGCAGGTAGATCAGCGAGAAGTTGTTGAAATTGAACGCGAAGCTGGCGATCAGCAGCGGGAACAGCGGCGGGAAGATCTGCGGGAGGGTGACTTTCCAGAAGTTGGTCCAGGGGCCGGCGCCGTCGATGGCGGTGGCTTCGTACAATTCGTCGGGCACGGCCTGGAGCATGCCGGAGGCGATGATCATCATGTAGGGATAGCCCAGCCAAGCGTTGACGATCAGGATCATGGCGCGGGCCAGCCACGGATCGGTGAACCACTTGGGCGCGATGCCGAAGAGGGCGGTCAGGATCTGGTTGATTTCGCCGAAGCCTTCGTTGAAGAGGCCCTTGAAGACGAGGATGGGGATGAAGGCAGGGATGGCGTAGGGCAGGATGAGCAGCGTGCGGTAGATGGCGCGTCCGCGCAGGGCCTTCCACTGCAGCAGGCACGCCAGCGCGACGCCGATGGCGAACGTGGTGGCGACGGACAGGAACGCGAAGGCGACGTTCCAGCCGAAGATTTTCAGGAACGGCGCGCGGATGGCGGGATCGCGGAAGATCAGGCGGAAGTTTTCCGTGCCCACCCACACGCGCCAGCCGGGGCCGACGGGTTCGCTGGTCTGCTCGTCGACGTAGTTGCCGCGCTTCGGATCGGGCACGAGGACCTGGCCGGTGACGGCGTTGATCAGTTTATCGCCGTCCGGGCTCCACAGCGGCAAGCGGAAGCCCAGCGCGCGGAGGCTCACGAGCCGCAACGGGACCGGCGATCCGGGAAACGAGAAGCGGGCTGAATTCAGCCACGGGCGGGCGGCGACGACGTCGCGCAGGGGCAGGGGCTTGGCGGTGGGCGCGGCGATATTGAGCGCGAGGGTCACGGGCTGGCCGGCGGCGGCCTCGGCGGGCGTGAACGGCCGCGAGATCAGGAGCTTGGGGCCTAGGTCGCCGTTGCCCATCGGCACGACGATCTGGTACTGGCCGGGCGCGGCGGCGGGGTGGAGGCGGAAGGCGTAGCGCGCATCGTCGGGGGCATAGACGTCCTGCGCGAACCAGGCGCGGACGCGGTCCTGGGAGAGCAGGTGTTCGCCGCTGAAGTTGGTGAAGGCGACGTAGACCGTGTAGAGCAGCGGCATCAGCACGAAAACGGCGAAGGCGGCGAGGCCGGGCAGGAGGTAGCGCGCGGCGTGGGCGCTGGCGGAGGTGTAGACCCAGGCCGCGAACAGCGCGGTGGCGAACAGGGCCGCGCCGAGGAGCGGCGCGCCGTCCCAGGCCATGCGCGCGGCCAGCAACGCCGCGCCGGCCACCAGCAGCGTCCACAGGATCCGGCTGAACGTCCGCGCGACCATCTCAGGGCTTCCTCAGCATGCGCTGGCGGGCGTTTTCGAGGGCCGCGCGCGGTTCGGCGCGGCCGGACGTGGCGGTGGCCAGCGCGGATTCCATGGCGCTCCAGAAGACGCCCATCTGGGGGATGTTGGGCATGAGCAGGCCGACCTCGATGTTCTTCATCGAGCCGGCGACGTGCGGATCGCCGGCCTTGGCGTTGTAGGCGTCGATCAGCGCGGGCACGCCGAGGGGCACGTGGCGGTCCATGGCGTCGAGGCCCTTGGGGGTGATGAGATAGTTTTCCAGGAATTCCTGGGCGAGATCGAGGTTGGGGCTGGAGCGGTTGAAGACGGCGCCGACCACGCCGACGAACGGGCGGGCGGGCTGGCCGTTCACGCCGGGGATCGTCGTGACGCCGAAATCGATGCCGCTTTTCTTCAGGTTTTCCCAGGCGAAGGGGCCCGAGACGAACATCGCGAGCTGGCCCTGGTTCATTTGGGCTTCGGCGACGGAGTAGGAGAGGCTCGAGGGCAGGACGCCGGCGCGGATGAGGCCGACGATGGCCTCGAGGCCGGCGACGGCGCCGGGGCGGTCCACGCCGACGTCGGCGACGTCGTAGGCGCCGTCGGGGCCCTGGCCGAAGATGTAGCCGCCGTCGGCGGCGAGGAGGCCGAACGTAAAATAGGCGTTGTTGTAGTCCCAGAGGATCGGCGCGGCGTTTCGGACCTTCAGGCGGGGCACCAGTTGCGCGCAATCGGCGAGGTTGGCGGGGATTTCGTTTTCCGAGATCAGGGCCTTGTTGTAGATGAGGCCGGTGGATTCCATGGCGAGGGGATAGCCCCAGAGGCGGCCGCGGTGGGTGAAGGCGGCGAGGGCCTTGGGGAAGATGCGGTTGGTGAAGGCCGGGTCGGGATCCACGGGCAGGAGCAGGCCGGTGTCGGCCCATTCGCCGAGGCGGTCGTGGGCCCAGATCATGATATCGGGGCCCTTGCCGCTTTTGGCGGCGTGGAAGAACTTGTCCGTGGCGCCTTCGGGGTGTTCGACGACGACGGGGACGCCGAGGTTTTTTTCGAACGTGCGGCCGATTTCGGCGATGCCCTCGTAGCCCTTGTCGCCGTTGATCCAGATCAGGAGCGCGCCGGGTTCCCAGGCGCGGGCCGGGAGGGCGGCCGAGGCGAGGAGAGTCGCGGCGAGGATGGGGCGCAGGCAAATCACGGCGACAGAATAGCGGCGGGCAGGGCGCGGAGGCAACGGGAAAGCGGTCCAACCCGCGAAAAATGGTCAATGGACAAAGTAAATGCGCCTTTGGCGGAGTAAATGCGCTGGGGGCGCA
>DAOTNL010000234.1:0-3698 GCA_035450765.1 Kiritimatiellia bacterium
GGTCGGGAAGTCGTTTGGATCGGCGGGATAGGTGCCCGCGGCGGCTTCTTCGCCGTCGCCGAACCCGTCGCCGTCCGTATCGGGCGCGAGCGGATTGCTGCCGAAGACGTGGACTTCGTCGCCGTCGCTCAGGCCGTCGCCGTCGTGATCGCTCAGATTGGGATCTGTACCGAGCTGGGATTCTGCCAGATTGGTGAGGCCGTCGCCATCCCAATCATCGGCGGCATCGGCGGCGGAGAGTGGGTTGAGGCCATGCCGCACCTCGAAGGCGTCGCTCATGCCGTCGCCGTCGGTATCGTCCAAGGTCGGATTCGTCCCGGCCGCCAGTTCGGCGAGGTTGTTCAGCGTGTCGAGGTCCGGATCGCCGGCGGCGCCGTTGGTGCCGACCGTGGACACCGCGCTCAGGCCGTAGCGCACTTCCCAGCCGTCCGGCAAGCCGTCGCCGTCCGTATCGGCCAGCACGGGAGACGTTCCGCGCACGGAGACTTCCTCGAAGTCGCCCAGGCCGTCGAAGTCGGTGTCCCAGCGGTACGAACTGGTGCCAAGCGCGTCTTCGACGTCGTCGGGGATGCCGTCGCGGTCGACGTCGGAGCTGAACTTCCGGTAGGCCAACGCATCGTAGGCGATCAGATCCTGGCCTTCGATGGTGCCTTGTGCATCCACTTCGACGGTCTTGACGGAGTATTCGACCGCATAGGGCGACTGGGCATCGGCCGAAGCCTTGGCCCCCACGGCCTTCATGGACAGCAAGCTGACGCTGGAGACCGTCCCCTTGACGAAGCCCCAGGCTTCGCCGACGTCGAGAGCGGCGTTCCCGTTCATGTCCACGAACCCGCGCACATGGTAGCTGCCGGCCCGCAGACCCTTGAGCACGTAGGAGCCGTCCGCGGCCACCCGCGCCCGGGCCGCGGGCTTCTGGTCGAAGCCGGCGCCGACATAGGCTTCCACGATCCGAACGCCGGCCGTGGCGGTTCCGAAGTAGCGCATGGTGCCCTTGATCGTGCCCGCGCCGACGGGCGACTCCTGCAGGTTCACGGAGAAGGCGTTCGCCGCGGACTGGACGCCGGCCGGGAAGACCGGATTGATGGCGGATACGCGCAGGACGTAGTCGCCGTTGGTGAACGCGCCCCACCCCGCGAGCCACGGCAGATCCATTTCCGTCGTGCCGTCGCCGTTCGGAGCGGGCAGGAAGACGTTCGTCGACAGCACCGTCGCGCCGTTCGTGCGCGTCACGACGATGGCCGCCTTGGCCGCGTCGGCGGAGACCCGCAGGCGCAACCGATTGGCGGCATGCGCCAGCGTCTCGCCGGAGGGCGACAGCACCGTCGGCGCCGCCAGCGAGCTGCCGTAGGCGATGAAGTTGGTGCCCGCCACGATCACCGCGCCGTCCGCGGTGGAGACGTACCAGTTGTAGCTGCCCCACATCGGCGCCACGCCGGCCACCTTGAAGTCCATTTCGGTGATGTACGGCCGCTCCATGGCCTCGAGGTCGCGGACGACCGAGTAGACGTTGCTGCCGGCTCCCACGGAATTGACGACGACCTTGTAGGTCGTGCCGTTCACCTGGGACAGGCCTGCGGCGATCTTGTCCATCAGCGGTTCCCACGAGAAGCGGATGTAGCCGGCCGGCTTGTCGGTCAGCGCGATGCGGATCGTGGCGGTTCCCCACTGGACGTTCTCCGCGCCGTTCTCGCTGAAGCCCATCCATTCTCCGGCGTTCCACTTGCCGTCGTTGTTGGCATCGATGAACGCCATGAAGACGTTGTTGCCTTGGCGGACGTGGCCGGAATCCCAGCGGGTCACGGTGGCCGCCATGCCGTTGGCGAAGAGACCCGCCACCGGGATGGACGTCAAGGCGTCGGGCTTGCGCATCAGCGGGTCGGAATAGGCCCAGACCCGCAGCGGGATCGCGTCGCCGAGAGTGGCCAGCGCTTCGCCCGTGAAGACGAACGTCAGGGCCGGGACCGGATATGACAGCGCGTCGTTCGGACGGGTCGGAGCGACCCGGGTGACGGCTTCGGTCGTGTTGACGACGATCGTGGTGTTGGTGCCTTCGCCCGTCGTGTTGGTGACGCTGCTCGTCGCCACGTCGTAGCCGGCGCCGAGATATTCGGCCAGGTTCTTCCAGCCGTCGCCGTCCGGATCGGTGTCGGCGTCGTTGGCCAGCGGGCTGAGGACGTCGCCGTAGAGGCTTTCCCAGGCGTCCGGGATCTGGTCGCCGTCCATGTAGAACTCGCCGAACGTCAGCCCGCCGTTGGTGGAATTGTAGTCGCTGACGCCGTCGCCGTCCGTGTCCCAGTTGTTGGGATCGGTGCCGGCGAGGTATTCCGCGATGTTGCTGAGGCCGTCGCCGTCGGCATCGCCGTAGGCGCCGTTGGCGCCGTTCGGATCGCCGGCGTCGAGGTCGTTGGCTTCCTCCCACCAATCCGGCAGGCCGTCGCCGTCGCTGTCGCCCACGGTGACGGGAGCCGCAACGGAGGTCGCGTCGCCCTGCAGCAGTCCGGCGTAGCCGAGGTCGTTGCGCTGCATGAAGTTTTCGGCCGATTCGCCGCCGTCGTCGGCCGGGAAGTAGCCGGCCAGATCGTCCTTGAGCGCGCGCAGCCGGTCCACGAACACCGGAGGACGCGAATTGCGCAGGATTTCATCGCCGTTCATGTCCGGCAGGATGCGGTAGTTCAACGGCTCGTTGGCGGCATCCACCACGTAGGGCAGCGGCGGGGTGCCGTCGAAGAACATATACGAGACCAGATCCACGTGGTTGGACTTGTCGTTGATGGCGTTTTCCGGAATGGGCGAAATGATCCGCCGGCCGCTTTGGATTTCCTTGGCGGTCAATCCGTACTTCATGTGGGTCTGGATTTCCGCCTGGGTCCGATCTTCGTTCCAGAACATGACTTCGTCCAGATCGGCCTGCAGAGTGCTGTCGCCGATGCGCAAGGCGGAGCCGCCGTTGGAATACTGCCAATAGAACGTCTCGAAGTCCGGGGCCGGACGGGCCTTGAACACGTAGTAGGTCAGCGCCTCGGTTTCGAGGTTGCCGTCCACGTACAGGCGGATGCGCTCGCTGTCGCCCACGGCGGCGAGGTGGTGCCACTGGCCATCGCGGATATCCACCTCGGAGATGGACTTCCGGCGAATCAGTTCCGTGGTGTACTCCAGCCGGTTCAGGACCTTGCGCTTGATGGTATTGGTCTTGGCCGGATCGGGATTGGGGATTTCTTCTTCCTCGTAGATGGGTTTGGCGACGTTGACCTGGCCCCACCACTCCACCGCCGGCGCGCCGTTTTCTTCGACCACGAGCGCTTCGGTGATGCGCCAGTCGGACCCCTGGTCCACCAGCATCACGTCGATCTGGCGCGACACGGCCCGGCCGCCGACGGCGCCCGGCTGCATGCGGATCCAGGTTTCCAGCGTGAACTTGTGGGTCTGGCGGCCCGCGGTGTAGAGGATCGTTCGGTATTCGTCGCCGAACGGCAGCAGCGTGGTGTAGTCGTAGTTGTAGCCGTCTTCGACCGCTTCGGTCACGCGCCCCAGATAGCTCTGGTTGCCGGCCGCGCCGGTGCCGCGGAAGCTGTTTTCCAGCAAGGCCACGGAGAACAGCAATGTCTTGCCGAAGTTGGCGTAGACGTCCTCGGGGCTTCGGGTCTGGTTCCAGATGCGGACTTCCTTGAGCTCGCCCCGGAAACCGATGGCCCCCA
>DAOTNL010000235.1:0-3681 GCA_035450765.1 Kiritimatiellia bacterium
CTGGAACTCCGCCCAGACCGCCCGAGGCACTTCGAAATAGCGCACGGGCACCGGATCGTCGCCCAGCCGCACGGTCAGCGTGCCGTCGGCGGCGCCGTCTTCGTACTCGTAGGCCACGTCGTGGACCCACTCGCTGGCGGTGTCCAGCGTTTCGCGCACCGGCGCGGCCCAGGCCGCCGCCGCGCAAACGGCGCCCAGCGCCGCCATCGTCCAGCTTGTCGTTCGCATCGGTATTCTTCCTCCGGGGTGCGGGAACGAACATAGGACAATGCCGGCCGCGGCACAACCCGGAGTTTCCGCTTTGCATCGGCCGCGGTCATCGGCTATGTTCCGGGTCTCATGCAGGATTCCGTCGAAAAACTGAAGGCGTGGTGGCGCGGATTCCGCTGGTCGCGCCTGTCGCGGGCCGCGCAGCTGGAGATCGCCTTCTGGGCGGCGGTGGTCGGCGGCCTGTTCTTCCTCTTCCACCTGCACGGCAACAGCCAGGAGATCGCCACGTGCCGGCGGTCGCTGTTCCTGTGGCTGCGCAGCCGCTGGACGGACGATTACGCCTATTGCATGGTCCTGCCGCTGGCGAGCCTGGCGGCGGTCTGGATGCGGCGGCGCGAGATCGCCGCGGCGCCCCGGCGCGCGGATGGACGCGGCGCGTTCGTGGTGGCGGCGGCGCTGTTCCTGCATTGGGTCGGCGTGCTGGCCCAGCAGCCGCGGGTTTCGGCCGTCGGGTTCATCGTCCTGCTGTGGGGTCTCTTCTTCCTTATATATGGGTATGGCCTCGCCCGCTGGCTGCTGTTCCCCTGCGGCTACCTGTTTTTGGCGATCCCGCTGAACTTCATCGACGGCATGACCGCGCCGCTGCGGATGTTCGCCACGGCGGTTTCCGCGGGGCTGCTCAACGGCTTCGGGCTGCACGTGACGCGGGTCGGGTCCGGCTTGTTTTCCGCGGCGGACAATTCCTTCGCCTTCACCGTCGCGCCCGAATGCAGCGGGCTGCGCTCGCTGCTGGCGATGACGGCGCTGATGGGCTTCTACGCCTGGTACAGCCAGAAGACGCTGGCCAAGAAGTGGATCCTCTTCCTCTGCGGCGTGCCCGTCGCCATCCTGGCCAACGTCGTCCGCATCATCCTCGTGGTGGTGGCCGCCGCCCTGTTCGGCCAGGAAACGGCGATGGGCCTGTGGCACGACTATTCGGGCTATCCGATTTTCCTGATCGGCATCGTGTCGATGCTGGCGCTCGACCGGCTCCTCAACCTGGATTACCGCACCGCATGGAAAAAATGCGCACATCTGATCTCGGGCCGCGCCTCTTCGTAGTCGCCGCCCTGGCGGTGGCCGCCTGGGCCCTCGTCTTCAAGACCGGCGTCGCGAACACCGACGAGGCCGGCATCGTGCTCGAACTGCCCGCGCAGGTGGACGGCTGGACCGGCATCGGCCTGCTGTTCTGCCCCAACCGCGCCTGCGGCGCCCAGTTCGCGGAAAACCAGCTCGACGATCCGACGACCTGTCCGAAGTGCGGCGCGACCCTCGGCAACATGAACTGGGCGGAGCGCTCGCTGCTGCCGGCCGACACCGGCCTCGTCCGCAAGTTCTACCAGCGCCCGGGCGGCCGCGACGCGCTGTACGCCACCATCGTGCTCAGCGGCGACGACCGCTCCAGCATCCACCGCCCCCAGGTCTGCATGACCGCCGCCGGCCACGAAATCGACCGCGAGCGCATCATCCGCATCCCGCTCGAAGGCCGGTCCGAGCCGCTGGAAGTGATGGTGATGGACATGTCCAAGACCGGCGCGGGACCCGACGGCGCCCCGACCCAGTACCTCTCCTACTACGCCTACTGGTTCGTCGGCAAGGGACGCGAAACCGCTTCCCACCTCCAGCGCATCGCCTGGATGGGCTACGACCGCGTTTTCCACGGCGTTTCCCACCGCTGGGCCTACATCGCCCTCTCCGGGCCGCGCGCCGCGACGGGCGACGCCCACCTGCAGACCATCGCCGACTTCGCCAGCCAGTTGCATCCCGCCTTGCTCAAACCCGAGTGACGTGGCATCCTCTGCGCCCATGAGTTCCACTTCCCGTCAACCCGTCTCCCTGGTCACCGGCGGCGCCGGCTTCCTCGGCTCCCACATCTGCGACCGGCTGCTGGCCGAAGGCCACCGCGTCGTGGCCATGGACAACCTGATCACGGGCAACCTCGACAACATCGCCCATCTGCGGTCCCGCACCGATTTCGAGTTCATCCACCACAACGTCACCACCCACATCGACTGGTCCGGCGAGCTGGACTACATCTTCCATTTCGCGTCCCCCGCCAGCCCGATCGACTACCTCGAGCTGCCCATCCAGACCCTGAAGGTCGGCTCGCTGGGCACGCACAACGCGCTGGGCCTGGCGAAGGCCAAGGGCGCGCGGTTGCTGCTGGCCTCCACCTCCGAAGTCTACGGCGACCCGCTCGTGCATCCGCAGGTGGAAAGCTACTGGGGCAACGTCAATCCCATCGGCCCGCGCGGCGTCTACGACGAGGCCAAGCGCTTCGCCGAGGCCATCGTCATGGCCTACCACCGCTACCACAAGGTGGAAACCCGCATCGTCCGCATCTTCAACACCTACGGCCCGCGCATGCGCCCCAAGGACGGCCGCATCGTCCCCGCCTTCTGCTGCCAGGCCCTCAAGGGCGAGCCCATGACCGTCTTCGGCGACGGCTTGCAGACCCGCTCCTTCTGCTACGTCTCCGACCTCGTCGACGGCATCTACCGCCTGATGATGAGCGACCATTCCGACCCGGTGAACGTCGGCAACCCGCGCGAACTGACCGTCATGGACTTCGCGCTCAAGATCAAGGAGCTCACCCGGAGCTCGTCCCCCATCGTCCACAAACCCCTGCCCGTGGACGACCCCAAGGTGCGCCAGCCCAACATCGACAAGGCGCGCAAGCTCCTCGGCTGGGAACCCAAGATGCCGCTCGAGGACGGCTTGCGCCTGACCATCGATTATTTCGCCGCCCTCGTGGAAAAAGGCATCGTCTAACGAAAGGACTCGCCATGCATCTGCGCTACGTCAACAAGCTGGGCATTCCCAAGGACATCGAACTGACCGGCGAACCCCTTTCCATCGGCCGCAGCCGCGAGGCCGACATTCCGCTGCTCGACGACAAAGTCTCGCGCGTGCACTGCGGCATCCGCCTGTCCGACGGCGAGTTCTACCTCAAGGACCTCAAGAGCCGCAACGGCGTGTTCGTCAACGGCCAGCGCGTCGAAGACACCGTCAAGCTCAAGGCCGGCGACCGCATCCAGGTCGGTTCCACCGTCTTCGTCTTCGAGGCCGCGTCCGACAAGGAAGACGCCGCCAAGGGCCTGGCCTCCGTGCAGGGCGACATGGCCGACGGCAAGGGCTACACCACCATCCTCAAGGAAATCGTCGAAGACATCGCCCCGCCGGCCGCCGAGGAAAAACCCGCGGCCGAAGCGAAGCCGGCGGCCAAGCCGGCCGGCCGCCCCGCCATCAAGATCGGCGCGCCGGCCATCAAGGTGCCGGCCCAGCCCAAGGCCGAGGCCCCCGCGGACGACAAGCCGGCCCCCGGCAAGATCCGCATCACCCTCAAGAAGTAGCCCGCCGGACGCGTTTTACGTCGCACGTAAAAAGTAGTCCCGTCCTGGAATAGGTTGTCACTTTGGAAGTGAGGAAAAT
>DAOTNL010000236.1:0-3670 GCA_035450765.1 Kiritimatiellia bacterium
CCATGAGGACGGTGAGGTCGAAGGGGAAGCCGTAGGTGTCGTAGAGCTTGAAGGCCTGGTCGCCGGGGAAGACGGCGGCGTCGGTTTTCTTCAGCTCGGCGACGGTTTCGTCGAAGTGGGCGATGCCGCGGTCGAGGGTGGCGGCGAAGGATTCCTCCTCGGCGCGCAGGGCGCGGACGATTTCCTCGCGGCGGGCGGTCAGTTCGGGGAAGAAGCCGCCCATCTGCTTTTCGAGGACGGGGAAGAGCTTGCAGAGGAAGGGCTTCACGAGGCCGATGTTGCGGCCGTAGCGGGCGGCGCGGCGCAGCAGGCGGCGCAGGACGTAGCCGCGGCCGTCGTTGGAGGGCATGACGCCGTCGGCGATGGCGAACGACAGCGCGCGCAGGTGGTCGGCGATCACCCGCATGGCCACGGCCGTTTCATCCTGGAGGTAGGGCTTGCCGGAGAGCTGGGAGACCGCCTCGATGAGGGGCATGAAGACGTCGGTGTCGTAGTTGGAGGTCTTGCCCTGGATGACGGCGCAGACGCGTTCGAAGCCCATGCCGGTGTCCACGCACTTGGCCGGCAGTTCGTCGAGGGTGCCGTCGGACTTGCGGTTGTACTGCATGAAGACGTTGTTCCAGATCTCGATGACCTGGGGGGTGCCGGCGTTGACCATGTCCGGCGTGCAGCCGTTGGGGGTCAGGTCGAAATGGATTTCCGAGCACGGGCCGCAGGGGCCGGTTTCGCCCATTTCCCAGAAGTTGTCCTTTTCGCCGAAGCGCAGGATGTGGCTCGGATCGACGTCGGTGACGGTCTTCCAGATGTTCTCGGCCTCGTCGTCGGTCTTGTAGACGGTGACCCAGAGGCGGTTCTTGGGGAGCTTCCAGACGACGGTGAGGAGTTCCCAGGCCCAGGCGATGGCCTCGCGCTTGTAGTAGTCGCCGAAGGACCAGTTGCCGAGCATCTCGAAGAACGTGTGGTGGTAGGTGTCGCGGCCGACTTCTTCGAGGTCGTTGTGCTTGCCGGAGACGCGGATGCACTTCTGGGTGTCGGCGACGCGCTTCCAGGACGACTTGCGCGCGCCGAGGAAGATTTCCTTGAACTGGTTCATGCCGGCGTTGGCGAACAGCAGCGTGGGGTCCGTCGGCAGCACGACGGGCGACGAAGGCACGATCTCGTGCTGCTTCGAGGCGAAGAAGTCGAGGAACGACTGGCGGATCTGGGCGGACGTCATCATGGGCGGCTCCTGGGTTTTCCACGCCGTGGAAAAAGTTTTCCACGTTGCGGAAAAATCGGGGGGGATTTTTCCACACTGTGGAAAAAAAGGAAGCCCCAATTTGCGCGGGTTTCCGCGTCCTTATGGGGGGGCGACGAGGTCGGCCAAGACGGGGAACGGCCGTTGGACGGAGGCGCCGGCATACGGCAGGAGGGAAGAGTGCCACTGGACGTCGGTGGCGAGGGCGACGGCGATCCGTTCGGGCGCCACGGCGGGCGGCAGCGGCACGGCGACGGTCCGGCGTTCGCCGAGCGGCCACGGTTGCGGCGCGCGCGGCAGTGCGACGGGGGCCCCGAGCGGACGCCATTTGCGGTGCTTGAGGACGTGGAGCTGGACGGCGAACGGCGGCACGTCGTCCTGGAGCGCCTCGAATTCGATGACGGCCTGGCCGTTTTCGATTCGGCCGGAACGGAGAGCGAGCCAGTCGCCGTAGCGGGCGGCGGCGGGAGCGGCCGGCGGTTCCAGGGCGCGGCGGAGCTGCGCGGCGCGGACGGCGAGCATGTCGCGCCAGTTCCAAAGGTATTGGGCGTCTTCGAGAAGGAGGGAACCGCCGGATTTAGCGCGGAAAGCGCAGGCCACTTGGCGCGGAAAGTTGGAAATCGCGAAATCCCAGCGCCACGGCGCCGCATGGATGTCGGGCACGTCCAGGATGTTGCATTGGCCAAGCACGGCGGTCGCGTCGGCGTCGAGGTACAGCGGTCCGGAGAAATTCGTGCGGCCGAAGGCGTCGGCCGCGCGATTGATCAGCAGCGACAACCGCTGGGGGGCCCCAAGTATCGGCAGGATCTGGGCCCACGTGGCGGTGCGATGGAAGCCGGCTTCCGCCGGAAAGAGCGGAAGACGAGTGGCCGGATCGAGCTCCGCCAGGCGGATGCGCGCGAAATCCTGCCAGGTTTCAAGCCGGATGCCGCCGGACAGGACCGGCGGGGGATCGTCGGCCTCCCGGTCGAGCCATTCGTCCCACTGCGCGAGCAGGGCTTCGGCCGCGGGGCGGGCGGCGTGCTCGCCGGCGAGCGCCTGCCAGAACGGGCCGGCGGTTTCGAGCGCGCCGTGCGCGCGCAGGAGGGCGATGGCTTTTTCGGGGTGGCCGTCGTCGAGCAGGATGGAAGCGGCTTCGAGAGGGTCGAAGGCGAGGCGCAGGAAGCACGGCAGATACGTCAACGTGGGGCCGCCGTTTTCGGCGCGGACGACGACGCGTTCGTAGCGCGCCCAGCGCGGATTCCACCACGGTCGCTCCAACGCGATCGCGCCGGAGTCGTAGGGGCCGAGAACGAGCCGCGCGGTGCGGCCGAAGCCGCGCGCGCGAAGGGCGGCGGCGCGTTCGTGGGTGCTGAAGACGAGGAAGACGGGGCCGGCGAAGTCGCCGGGGCCGCCGATGGCGATTTCGCGCGGATACTTGTCCACCAGCAGGCCGAAGCGCGGGCCGGCGCGCAGCCGGCCTTGGAACCAGGTGGCGCGCGCGACGTCGCGCACGATCGTGGGCCGCGGCAATTCGGCGCCGACGTCCACGTGGGGCCGGGGCCGGGCGTCGGGACAACTCCACAACTCGATGCAAGGCGCGCGGAAAGTCGCCTGCGGGGCGGGCGAAGCCAGCGACCCGAACGCGGCCAGCCGTTGGCCGTATTGAAGCAGGCTGTCCATGCGGTCGGCATATTTGGCAAACAACTTGCCCGTGCGCGGATCGAGGACGCCGCGCCCGTGGGCATCGACGTTCAGAAGCACGTAGTCGATTTCGTTCGTGCGGAAAAAGTCCGCGGCGGCGCTTTCGTACTTGCCGATGCCGACGGCGTGGCGCGCCACGCCGATTTCCGCCGGCGCGGTATAGAGTTCGGCGCCGAGCACGCGGGCCGGGGGATAATTGGTTTTCAGCTGGCGATTGGCCAAGCGGCGGGTGTCTTCCCAGGCGAACTGGGACGCCATGGCCACACCGTTGCGCGCGGCCGGCAGGAGCGCGACGGCGCCCAGCGCGAGGGCGGCGGCTGGACCGAGCGCGGGCCGGCGGCCGGCGTTCCACAGCGCGGCCATCGGCAAGGCGGCCCAGAGGCAGAAACTCGGGATCAAGGCCATGAATTCCTGCGAGCGGGACCACGGCGCGTGGAACACGATGAACCACAGGTGGAGCAGGGGAAATAGCAGCGTGGCCGGCCAAAATGCGCGGAACCGGCGCAGGAAGCAGCAAGGCAGGCCGAGGGCCGCGAGCAGCAGCCAGCCCGCGCCCAGGGAGCGGGCGAAACGCGCCATGTTGGCGGCGTTCATCCATTCCCGGGCATGGGGTTCCTTCGCGGCCGCGCCGAGCAAGCCCGCCGTTTCGGCGTAGACGGACGATTCGCCGTGGCGGCGGCCTTGGACGAACGTGGCCACGTGGAGCGCGTCCGGCGAGGCCGCCCCGAAGCCGGCCAGCGCCAGCGCGAC
>DAOTNL010000237.1:0-3667 GCA_035450765.1 Kiritimatiellia bacterium
GTGCCGCCGAACGTCACCCGGCCGCGCGCGGTCTGGTTGGTGTCCATGTTGTCGAGCACGACTTCGTTCGTCTGGTAGCCCAGCGGGCGGATCGGGACGACCGTGGCGCCGGCCTTCCAGGCTGCTTCCGCGAACCGGTTCATCTGGTCGACGTTGCCCATGTCCTCGTTCACGGCGTAGAGGAGCGGGCGCTCGGGGATCCACGCGGTCAGGTTGCTGTTGGCGCCGAAGCCGTGGCCGGCGCTGGCATAGACCACCACGCCGGAGAGCGGGCCGACCGGCTGGGCCGCGGCGACCTGCGGCAGGCCGGTTTCGTCCGGCGTGCCGATCGGTTCCGTGCCGCCGCCGGTTTCGCCGCCGCCGCCGCCGGTCTCCCCGCCGCCCTCTTCCGCTGCGGCGCCCATCGTGCCCTTGGTCAGGATCGTGCCGTTGTAGCCGACGGCCACGAACTGGTCTTCCGCGTAGCTGATGCCGCGGAGAAGATTCGTCGTCCCGGAGGTTTCCGCATCCCAGGTCAGCCCGTCCGTGGAGCTCCAGATCGAACCATTGGCGCCGGCCGCCTTGAACAACCCCGAGCAGTAAGCCGAGCGATAGAAATAGACGTTGTTGGTGGCGAAGCTCCAGGTGATCCCGTCGGACGAGCGCAGGATGCGCAGATTGCCCACCGCCACGTAGTAGCCGTTGCCGTACGTCACGTCGGACAGATATTGGGACGTGCCGGACGTGCGCGGCGTCCAGCTCAGGCCGTTGCTCGACGTCAGGATCAGGCCGTTCTGGCCGACGATCACGAACAGCGGATTCTCGGCCGGGACCTGGTTGGTATCCCCGCCGTTGACGAATTCCATGCCGTAACCCACGCCCTGCAGCGACAGGTTCGTGCCCGACGACACCGCCGACCAGGTCGCGCCGTCGGTCGAGCGCACGATCGCGCCGCCGTCGCCGCAGGCCACGTAGACGCCGTTGCCGTAGGCCACGCCGCGGAACAGCGCGTTCGTGGGCGAGGTCCGCGCCGTCCAGTCGATGCCGTTGGTGGAGGTGACGATGGCGCCGCCCTCGCCGACGACCACCCACAGCGGGCCGTCGCCGTTCACGTTCATGAGCAAGCCGCTCTTGCCGCTGCTGCGAGCGATCCAGTCGATGCCGTTGGTGGACGTGTAGATCGCGCCGCCCGCCCCGCTGGCCACGTGCAGGCCGGCGCGGCTGCCCACGCCGTAGAAATTCGCCGTATGGGCGGACACGCGGTTCGTCCACGGGGCGGTCGCCGAGGAGCCGCCGGTCTCGCCCGGATCGGGATCGGGCGGCGGCGCCGCGCCCGCGCCGAACTTCTCGTCGATCAGGCTCCAGAGCGCCGTTTGCCCCGTGCCCTGCGTCAGGTTCCAGATGCCGATGCCGCCCATCCCCTTCGAATTGGACAAGTCGTACTTCATCCCGAGGCTGGCGACGTCGTCGTAGAAGCACTGGTAGGCCGTGCTGTTGGATGTATAGACGTAGTACGGCACGCTGCCGTTGTTGTCCCACTTCTTGCCGTACTTGGCGGCTTCGGACTCGCAGGCGCCGTAGGTCAGCGCCGCGGAATAGGCGCTGCCGAGGCTGGCGGCGCCGAGGTTCGTGCTGGCGGCCGCCCAGCGCCGGCCGTAGTACGGCACGCCCAGCATCAGCTTGTTCGTTGCGATGCCCTTCCCCAGGTAGTAGTTCATGGAGTAGTTGACCGAGCACCACGAGCTGGCGCCGATCCACTGCGCGCTGCTGGTCAGCGGCGCCACCGGCCCCGGCGTGCCGCTGCCGGAATAGTAGTAGTCGTAGCCCATGACGATCGCGTAATCCATGCCGAAGGCGGCGTAGTTGGAGACCGCGAAGTTGGCGTACCAGTCCACCGACGGCAGCGCGATGGACACTTCGTAGTTCGGATTCGCCGCGTGGAACCGCGTCGTCAGGTTGCTCATGAAGGTCGTCATCGCCGCCGTGGCGCCGGTCCACGATCCCACGCCTTCGAAATCGATGTTCACGCCGTCGCCGTCGCCGGGCAGCGTGCGGTTCGTCATCGCGATCAGCAGCTGGGTGATCAGGTTGCTGCAGGCCACGGCATTCGTGAGCAACCGGTGCGTGGCCGTGTCGCCGAACAGCGTCGCCGTCAGGACGACCTTCACGCCGTTGCTGTGCGCCCATTCCACCACCGGCGAGGTGCTCCACGAGCCCATGCTGTCGTAGCCGCCGTTCGTGGAATTCACCGCGTACGAAAAATAGGCGATCGTCGTCAGGTTCGTGTACTGGTAGTTCTGGATGTCCGTCATCGTCGCCCAGGACGGATGCCAGCCCAGCACGCGCTTGCCCGTCGCGATGGCCTTGGGCGCCGCCAGCGGTTTAATGGTAGGCTTCGGCTGCCGGGACGGCTTGGCGGTCGGATCGAAATCGGTCGGCGCTTCGCCCTGGTGTTCCTCGAAGGCGATTTGCAGGGGGCTCTTCCAGTCGGCCAGATACTCCGGCACGGCGAAGGCGGCCTGCTCGGCTTCTTCCTCGGTGGCGCCCATTTCGAGCGCGATCGTTTTCGCCAGGCTGCGCGCGCGCGCCACGGCCGGCGACACCTCGGCGACGTCCGGAATTTCCGGCAGGACCACGTCCACGCCGGTTTCGTCCCAGGCGTCCTGGCCCGCCATCTGGTTGGCGGCGTCGTCGGGCGCCGGCGCGTCCAGCTCTTCCGCCCGCGCCCCCCCCGTCCCGCCCGCCAGCGATAGACAAAAGAGAAGCCCGCCCAACACGCCCACGTGAATACGCCCATTCATAGTAATATCCATCGTCACAAAGCCCGGTGGCGGCGTCAAGCGCGGGGTGCCTGAAAATCGTTGTTCGGCTTACGTAAAATCTGCTTCGGGAGCGCATTTTATATTTGCCAACTTCCGAAGGATGGAGCGAAGATTTCCCGCGCAATGGCGGAACGCCATGCCGGGGTCGGGTTTCCCGGCAAATCGCGGCGAGCCGGCATTGCCCTAACGGAGGTAGTCATGAGTGCTCGGTGGGTTCGCTCGTTGCTGGTGGTTCTCGTTCTCTTCTCCTTCGGTCTGTCCTCGGCCCACGCGGCCAAGAGCAAGGCCAAAACCAAAGCCAAGGAAGCTCCGCCGCCGGCCGCCGTCGAAACGGAATCCGCCGGCTTGCCGCCCGCCGAACTGTCCGTGGGCTTCCAGGTCCGCGATTCGGAAACGGAAGGTCTCGGCGACCTGCTCGTCCCGGTCTGGAATCCCGGCGGCACCGGCTTGCTGTTCCTCAATCCGCGCACGGCGATCGTCGACCACGACGAGCAGGAAGGCAATCTCGGCATCGGCTATCGTCAGCTCCTGCCCAGGCTGGACGTGATTCTCGGCGCCAATCTCTACTACGACTATCGCGACACGGGCTCGTTCAACTACGACCAATGGGGCTTCGGCCTGGAACTGCTCAGCCCCTGGATCGACGCGCGCGCGAAACTACGATCCCGACGACAAGCGCAACGTGGTCGCCAGCGAAACCCAGACCACCGTCAGCCAGACGGTCCGCACCTCGTCCGATTGGCGCGATCCGTACGCCGTGGACCACTACGTCCTCCAAGACCTCGTCACGACCCGCACGCTGACGACGACGACCACCACCAAGACCTTCGAGCAATATGAACAGGCCCTGGGCGGCTACGACTGGG
>DAOTNL010000238.1:0-3652 GCA_035450765.1 Kiritimatiellia bacterium
TGCGGACGTCGGCGACGGAGAGCACGTAGGGCGTGCCCTGCGGCTGGTTCGTTTCGGCCAGGAGCACGTTGTATTCCAGCTTGAGGTTGCCGGCGCCGTCGGCGATCTGCGTGCCGAACGCGGAGGGCAGCCAGGTCGCGCCGCCGTCGTAGCTGGCGGCGACGTAGAGATCGTCGCCGCTGTCCGGACCGTCGGAAGCGAAAGGCACCGTCACGGCGACGTTGGTGTAGCCGGAAATATCGACGTTGGCCATGACGATGGCGGGGTTGGCGGTGCCGTTCGTGGATCCGCGCAGGCGCACGGCGTTGGCGCCGGAGAGCACCTTGTTGGTGACGACGTCGGCGGCGGCCATGTGGACGACGTCGGTGCTGCCGCCGGTATTGCTCAGAAAAACGATGCTCCAGCTCCACGGATTCACGTCGGCGCCGTCGAAGCCCTGCGACCGGATGCAGTCCGCGCCTGCGGGTTGCAGGACGTAGACCCGCGTCACGGTGCCGGTGACGCCGGAGACGACCGTCACGTTGGTCGCGGCGGGCGTGGCGTAGCCCGTCACGGCGCCGAAGGTCACGGTATAGCCGCCCGCGGCCAGGTTCGTGGCCGTAGTGCCTGCCGCGAACCAGCTCGATCCGCCGTCGAGGCTCCATTGCGCGCTGGCCGGCGTCAGGTTCACCGTCAGCGCCCCGGGCACGTCGGTGTAGGTCTTCGTGAAGGAGGCCGCCTCGCCCGCGGAGAGCGCGTAGTTGGTCGAAGCCGGCGCGGCATAGCCGTCCACCGCGAGGAAGCTGATCGTGTACGTCTTGACGGCCAGATCCTGGACGGTGGCCCCGCTCTCGTTCCAGTTGGTGCCGCCGTCCACGCTCCACGCCGCGCCCGCGGCGACGGCGCCGGCGGGCGCCAAGGTGACGGTGATTGAACCAGGCAGCGCCGTGTAGGCATACGACCGGACCACGTTGCTGTTGGCGTAGACGGTCGTATAGCCGGTGCTGGGCACGGTGTAGTTCGGCACGGGCTTGAAGGTGAAGTACTGGCGGCCGGCCAGCAGATTATAGGCCGTGGCGCCGCTGTCGTACCAGGTGGAGCCGCCGTCCACGCTCCATTGCGCGCCGGCGGATACCGCCGCCGCCGGAGTCAGGGTCACGGTCAGGTCGCCCACGAGCGCGACGTAGGCGCCCGTGATGGACACCGCGGCGCCGGCGATGGTCACGTTGGACGAAGCGGGCGCCACGTGGCTGTCGACGTCCTTGAACGTTACCGCGTAGGTGCCGTTGGTCAGGTTGGAAAGCGTGGTCCCGCTCGTGCGCCAGACGGCGCCGCCGTCCACGCTCCAGCGGCCGTCGGCCACCGCGGTGGACGGCGTCAGCGTCACCGTCAGCGAGCCGGAGGCCGAGGCGTAGACGGAGGTGAAGACGTTGGTCGCGCCGGCGGTCACCACGACGGACGTCGCGGCCGGCGCGATATAGCCGTCCACGGCCCCGAAGGAGACCTGGTAGGTGCCCGGATTCAGGCCGGTGCGGGCCACCCCGCTCAGGTTGGTCGTGCCGGCGACGATCCAGCGGGCGGCGTTCGTGACGCCCGACGGCGAAAGCGTGACCTTGATCGCGCCGGGAACGGTCGCGTCGCCGAGGAACTGCATGGCCTTGTCCATCACCGTGGCGCGGGTCGCCTCGTTGGTGATGGTTTCGAACGGGAAGCCCATGACGATGGTCCGATAGGTGGCGTTGCTGTACTGGACGACGGCGCCGCTGGTGCCGGCGGCGCTCGCGCCGTAGACCGCGGCGGTGACGCCGCCGCTGCCGATGCGCAGCACGTCGGGATAGTTCGCCGCGTAGACGTTCGGCAACAGGTTCGTGTAGTTGAAGCCGATGGACACGCCGCTCAGGAAGCCGCCGGCGGTTCCGGTGACCTGGCCGGTGCCGCCGCTGTCGGACGCGTAGGTCGCGCGCAGCACGTTGGTGAAGAAGTTCACGTCGGCGGCCGAGGAAACGCCCGCGCGGCCCAGATCCCACCCGATTTCCGCGCCGGAAACCAGCAGCCGGCCGCCGGCGTTCAGATAGGCCGTCACCGCGGTCTGTTCGGCCGAGCTGAAGGTCTCGTCCACCGTGGATTCTTCGCCCAGCATCCAGACGACCTTGGCGTAGTTCGTCAGGAGGGCGGACGTGACGAGGGCGGAGTCGACGTAGTCGAAGGTCTGTCCCGCCGACGCCAGCGCGAGACCGTGCTCCTTGACGTAGTCGAAGGAGTTGATCATCCGCGGCCGGACCAGCGTGACGTTGCCGTTCAGACCATTGGCGAAATAGCGCGTCGGCGCCAGGCCGGCGTCGTTGCGCTTGAAGCCGTCCACCACCAGCACGCCCGCCTTGGCGCCGGCGGAGGTGACGCGCACGCCGGCCACGGCGGAATCGAACGATTCGCCGCCCGCGTTCGTGGCGCACACCTTGAAGAAGATCGTGGCACCCGCGTTGAGGTTGGTAATGACCTTGTTCGTGGCGCTTGCGCCGGAGACCGGGATGGGATTGCCGAAGCCCAGGCCATCGGTAGAGGTATAGAGGATGAAGCCCTGCGGCAGGCCGCCGCTGGCGTCGTCGCGCGCGGGCATGGCCCACGACACCGTGACCTGGCCGCTGCCGGAATTGACGGCCTTGAGGTTGACCGGCCGGTCGGGGGCGTTGGTGTTGGCGATGCCGCTGGCGTAGTAGCCGGCAAGGTGCTTGATGAGGCCGCGCGTTGTCGCGCGCGCCAGCCATTCGCGGCCGGCGGGCAGCTTCAGCACGGCGCAGTCGTTGGAATTGTCGTGGAAGGCCACCTCGTTGATCGTGGTGTCCATCTTGAGGAACACGCTGGAGTTGTAGATTTCGCCGTAGGTGCTGCCGTAGAGATAGCTGGTGCGCGTGCTCCAGCTCGGAATCACGCTGTTCGTGCCGGCGCGCAGGTCGACGTTGCACTGGCGGGCCAGCGCGGCGGCGAGGTTGGTCTGGGCGGCGTAAATGGACGGATAGCTGGACTGGATGCGGGTGTCGTAGAGGCCGATGGCGCCGCGGCCGGTGCCGTCGCCGGCGTTGGAATGGAAGCCGACGTAGACCCGCTGCCAGCGCGCCGCATCGTTCGAGCGGCACATCCAAGCCGCCATGCGCGCGGGCTGGCCGATGTTGTCGCTGCGGTCGTCGTAGCCGGCCAGGTCGTAGAGCGTGCTGTCCATCCCCTGCCCCATGGACTTGATGGTCCAGAAGCGGCCCGATTCCAGTTCCGATTCGAAGCCCGAGATCCCGGCCGCGCCGCGCGATTCGTTGCCGCGTCCGTTGCCGAAACGGATGGCGTCGGCGAAGACGGAAGTGCCCTCCGCGCCGCCGGGGACGTAGTTGCCGATGTTGACGCAGCCGTTGGTGCCGGCCGCGAAATGGTAGTTGCCCAGCCAGACCCAGCCGCAGCCGACGTCGCGGTGGTTCACGCGCACGTCCGTCACGCCGCCGGAGTGGTACACGCGGTAGAGCTGGTTGGCGCGGTCGGAGCCGTGGCGGACCCAGGTGTAGACCGGATAGACGCCCTCTTCCGGCAGATTGGGCCGGTACGACGCCCACGAGGTCGAGCCGTTGGTGCTGATCGCCGCGTAGCGGTACGGCACGGCGTCGCCGGCATTGCCGTAGTAGATCGATTG
>DAOTNL010000239.1:0-3644 GCA_035450765.1 Kiritimatiellia bacterium
GGGCGCGGTATCGAAATAGACGATGCCGGCGCGCCGGGCGGCGTGGAGGACGGCGATGCCTTCCTCGGGATTTCGCGGGTTGGGCAGGCGCATGCCCCCGCAACCGATGGCGCCTAAGATTTTCCCGGTCCGTCCGTATTCTTTGTGGAGCATGGAAAAAGAATCCTTATGGATTGACGATAGCGTGGTTGTAGGAATATAAACAAGCCATGAATCTGCAACGGCGTTCGTCGGCTGGGCATCCTCTTTCGCGGGAGACGGATCGGACCATGAAAAGCAGCAACTGGATCGGATGGGCGTTGGCGGGCTGCCTAATGCTGGGCGGAACGGCCCGGGCCGGGGTGGATGAGGAGTTCGCGTTCGCGTCGGGGCTGGTTTCCTATTCGCCGTCGTTCCCGGACTTTGCGCAGAAGGTGGTCGACGCCGTGCTGGCGAAAGACCCCTCCCAGAAGGACCGCAGCAAGGTCGTGCAGGCGGAAATCCTGATCCAGCGCCGGCAGTTCGCGGACGCGGAAGCGATCGTGGGCGAACTGGGACTGGCCAACCCGAAGGCGCAGGCGATCAACCTGGTGCTGGCGTTCAACTATTTCGCGGTCGGCAACGAGGCCAAGTCGCGGGAACTCTACGACGCCTTCTTCAAATTGTACGAGAAGGACAAGCCGACGGATCCGGACGTGCTGCTGCGCTACCGGGAAGCGGCGTTCAAGTACGCGCAGATCCTGATGATGGCCGGCGACTACCTGGGGGCCGCGGCCGGCTTCGAGCGCGTCGAGGCGGTCGCCGAAAGCAACGAGCAGAAGCGCTCGCTGCAGGTGTCCCGCGCGCAGGCGCTCGTGAAAGCCGCCGAACAGAAGAGCGGCGACGAAAAGAACAAGCTCCTGGACGACGCCAAGAAGGTCTGCGAGACCCTCCAGTGGGGCGGCCTGGACCTGCAGTTCGTGGATTCCATCGTGATCATGGCCAACATCGAGCTGGCCAAGGGCAATCCCGCCGGCGCCAAGAAGGTCCTGATGGACTACATGGACATCATCAAGCCGATCGACGACACCCTCGCGCAGCTGGGCCTGCCCATGCGGGAGAGCCCGATGGCCGGCGCGCGCTCGCTGCTCGGCCGCCTGATGAAGGAAGAGGCCGACAAGCTGGAAGCCGACAAGAAGCCCGACGAGGCCATCAAGGCCTACAGCGGCGCCCTGGGCGAATACTACAACGTGTTCGTGAAATACGGCGACAGCGACTGGGGCCCCAGCGCCGGCATGGCCGCGCGGGAGATCAAGGAGATCCTGGAATCCCGCTACGGCAAGACGGTCAAGATCGACCTGCCCGAGACGCTGGCCAGCAAGGCCGCGGGCACGGAATTCATGATGGCCGACAACCTCTTCCGCCAGCAGAAGTACGCCGACGCCGCGGCGGAATACCTGCGCGTGCTGGCGCAGTTCCCGGAAGCGGGCGAGCTCTCCATCGGCGCGATGGGCAACCTGGTCCAGTGCTACCTGAACCTCAACGACGACCTCTACGCCAAGATGGCGGCGAACTACCTCGGCGAGCGTTTTGCCTCCAAGAGCGACATTCCCGCCAAGGGGCTGGTGTCGGCCGCGCAGCTCTACGACAAGGCCGGCAAGGCCGAGATGTCGAAGTACATGTTCGACCGCTACCTCGAATATTGCCCGGCGGACGTGCGCGCGGGCCAGATCCTCTTCTATCTGGCCGCCAAGGCGGAAAAAGAAGGCCGGCAGGACGAAGCCGACGCCTATCTGGCCAAGATCATCACCGACTACCAGAACGACCAGAACTATCCCAAGGCCCTCAGCAAGCGCGCCTGGAAGGCCTACGGAGACAAGGACTATGCCGGCGCCATCGAAGGCATGAAGCTGTTCATCGAGCAGTCGCAGCCCAGTCCCACCCGGGCCCAGGCGATGTTCGCCCTCGGCGATTGCTACCGCCGCACGGGCAAGCTGGCCGACGCCGTCCGCTCGTTCGACGCCCTCGTCAAGGCGCTCGCGCCGGCCGGCAACCCCTACGGCAATTCCGCCGAAGACCTCAAGCGCAACGCCACGCTGCTGGAGCAGGCCCGCTTCTATTTCGCCTTCAGCCTCAGCCGCCTGCCGACCGACGCCACCCGCCAGGCCGCCATCGCCAAGCTCGACGAATTCCTCGGCTTCTATCCGCAGTCCGATCTCGCGCCCAAGGCGCTCAACCTGAAGGGCTCGCTCCAGATGGCGCTGAAGGATCCGGGCGCGAACGAGACCTTCGCGCGGCTGGCGGCCGAGTATCCGGACACCGACGAAGGCAAGAACGCGCAGTACGCCCGGATCAGCGGCGCGCTGGATCTCGGCCAGTTCGACCAGGCCCGCGAGGCCCTCGCCGCGATGCTGGCGAACCCGGGCAGCTATTCGGTCGACGAATTCACGCGGGTCGGCCAGGCCATGTTCGACAAGGCGCAGTGGAAGGAAGCCGCCGGCGCCTTCGCGCAGGTGCAGGGCAAGTCCGAGGACCGCCTCTATCTGGAGCGCGCGCTCTACGGCATCGGCGCCTCCCGCTACGAACTGGGCGACTACGACGGCGCCGTGGCCGCCCTGAACGAACTGATGGAGAAGTGGCCCAATTCCAGCCTCTTCTACCAGGCCAAGTTCAAGCTCGCCAGCGCCAACCTCAAGCGCGGCGACCTGGCCGCCGCCAAGATCGCGCTCAACGACATCTTCCGCTACGCCCGCGAGCCGGAGGTCGTCAACGACGCCACGCTGCTCTACGCCTCCGTCCTGCTCCAGGAAGGCGACAAGACCGGCGCGCTGGCTTCCTACAAGCGGCTCGAATTCTTCAACAGCCGCGCCATGAAGACCGAGAAGGAGCGCCAGCAGATCGAAACGGCCATCCTCGCCGCGATCGACCTGGCCGCGGAACTGGACCGGCAGGCCGACGTGCTCGAAAGCTGCGACGTGTACCTGCGGCTCTATCCGATGGGAACGCAGGTCGCCGCCGTGCGCCAGAAGCGCACCGCGGCTTCGTTCAAGGCCAACGCGGATGCCGCGGCCGCGCCGGCGCCGGCCCCCGTCGCCGCCCCCGCGCCCGCCCCGTAAGCGATTTGGAAACAGGAGAAGAATAGCCATGAAAACAACGAAAATCGGCGGACTCGTCCTGAGCCTCGCGCTGGTCGCCGCGGCGGCCGCGGCGGCGCCCTACGTGGAGCTTCCCAACGGATCGCGCGTGACCGGCTCGGCCATCCGCGCGCTGGCCAACGGCGACGTGAACCTGCAGATGGAAATGGGCATGCGCACGTTCCCGAAAGGCACCTACGTCAAGGCCGTGGCCGACAAGCCGGCGGAATACGACCAGGCCGCCGCCGCCATCAAGGCCCAGAAGTACGACGTGGCCATCAAGCTGCTGGAAGGCATCGTCGCCCGTTTCCGCTACCTGAGCTGGGACGTCGAAGCCTCCAAGCTGCTCGCGCAGGCGCGCATGGGCGCCGGCGACGCCGAAGGCGCCGTCAAGGCCTACGAACAGCTCTTCCTGCTGGCGCCCGCCGAAAAGCAGAATCCCGAGTCCCTCTGGGGCCTGCGCCGCGCCATGCTCAAGGCCCAGCAGTTCCCCGCGCTGATCCGCCAGCTCGATGCCGTGGCCGCCGCCGGCAACCGCGCCGACGCCGCCCG
>DAOTNL010000240.1:0-3628 GCA_035450765.1 Kiritimatiellia bacterium
GAAGCCCCCCGCCCCGGCGTTGTCGTAGCCCCACAGATCGCCGGCGCTGAACCGCCAGTTGAGCTGGTTGCGCAGGTCGTTGTCGACCAGCCGCATCCCGGCGGCGATATACCCGCCGTAGCCCGGCGGCTGGCCGAGATGCTCGCCGAACAGCAGCGCGTCGTCGCGTGGGATTTCCGTGTTGAAATTGCTGTCGCGGTGGTTGCCCCAGTCGCTGTAGCCGTGGGTCATGTTGAACTGCCACTGGATCTGGCCCAGATAGCCGGCGCTGCTGGCGTCGTCGTTGTACGCGCCGAAGAAGTAGTCCGGCACGTGCTTGACGGCGTCGAGGCGGAAACCGTCGGCCCGGGTGGTCTGCATCATCCAGCGCGCGTTGCGGCAGAGGTAGGCGCCGACGTCTTCCTTGTAGAAATCGGGATTGGCCGCGATGACGGACTCGGTGATCGAGGTGCTGTTGAACCCGACCCAGCCCAGGGTGGGATGCCAGTCGTAGAATTCGGGGTTGTGCGGATGCCGCACGATGGACGGCTTGTCGTGCCAGCTGCCTTCGGTGGGACCGAAGTTCTGGTTGGGCGTTTCGTGGGCGATGTCCAGCAGATCCGAAAGGCCCAGATGCATCACCTGCCAGGCGTCGTTCCAGTCGCGGGTGTTGTCCCACTTGCGGCAAAAGCCGTCCGAGGTGGTGCGCAGGTGGAAATCCTCCGCCACCATGCCCGGAAACACGTCCGTGGGCGTGGTCTCGTTGTAGAGCGGCACGTCGTAGGCGCGGTGGTTCATGATGTTGTCGAAATAGACCCGGATGCCGAAGCGGTGGCACAGCTCGATCAGGTTGTGCAGTTCCGCCTTCGTGCCGTAGCGCGTGGCGATCGTGCCGCGCTGGTCCTTGCTGCCCAGGTCGAACGGATCGAACAAATCGTAGCCCACCGAATAGCCGCCGTTGGCCTTGGCGGGCGGCGGCAGCCACAGCGACGAATAGCCCGCTTCCGCCAGTTCCGGCACCTTGTCCGCGATTTCGTTCCAGCTCGCGTTGAAGAACTGCAGCATCGCTTCGCCGCGCGCCGCGCCCGGCGCGAGCGCCCCCGCCAGGCAGAGGCCGGCCAGCATGTGTTTCCATCCCCGCCGCACGACGTCGTCCACCTTCATATGCGCACTCCCGGACCGCTGTTCCGCCCAGCCGATTTTCGGAGCCGGGCCTTGGCAGCCAAGACCCGTGCCCATTCTGGAAACAACCTAACGGCATCCGAACGAAAGCACAACGCAAAAACGCTTCACCGCGGCGGATATTTTCGCGGCCGTTCCCGGCCGCCCGGAACCCGCACGCGCGCGCTAATCCGTTGCGGCTTCCGGGCGCCTCGTGTACAATGCCCAGTCAAATCAGGCAACCGTTCCCGGCAGGAGGACCCCATGGCTACCAAAATCACCCGCGAATTCCTCGAAAAAATCCCCAAGACCGATCTGCACCTCCATCTGGACGGCTCGCTGCGGCTCCCCACCCTGATCGAACTGGCCAAGGCCGCCAAGGTGCCCTTGCCGTCCGAAACGGAAGCCGGCCTCCAGGAACTCGTTTTCAAGGAAAAGTACCGGGACCTGCCCGATTACCTGCGCGGATTCGGCCTGACCTGCGCCGTGCTGCAGAACCCCGAAAACCTCGAACGCGTGGCCTACGAACTCGCCCAGGACAACATCGCCGAGAACGTCCGCTACATCGAAGTCCGCTACGCCCCGCAGCTCCACGTGCGCCCCGGCTTCACCGTGGAAGAAGTGATCGAATGCGTCAACCGCGGCCTGGCGCGGGCCCAGCAGGAGCACAATTCCTCCCCTGCCGTCCGCGACGGCGGCGACATCCCCTTCCACTACGGCATCATCACTTGCGCCATGCGGTTCTTCAACCGCCACATGTCGGCCTACTACGCGCAGCTGTTCGACGTGATGCCGCACGCGCCGGCCGAGGAAGTCATGGCGGTGGCCTCGCTGGAGATGGCCCGTTCCGCCGCGGCCCTCGCGCACCAAAAGGGCATCCCCGTCGTCGGCTTCGATCTCGCCGGCGCCGAGGCCGGCTTCCCGGCCATCGACCACAAGGAGGCCTACCAGTACGCCCATGTCCACTTCCTGAAGAAGACCGTCCATGCCGGCGAGGCCTACGGCCCCGAATCCATCTTCCAGGCCATCACCGAATGCCACGCCGACCGCCTCGGCCACGGCACCTGGCTGTTCGGCGCCGACAAGATCACCGATCCGGCCATCAAGGACCCCGACTACTACGTGAAGTGCCTGGTGGACTACGTCGCCACCCGGCGCATCACCCTCGAAGTCTGCCCCACCAGCAACCTGCAGACCATCCCCTCCATCGCGACGGTCGCCGACCACCCCCTGCGCAAGATGCTCGACGCCAACCTGTCGGTGTCCATCAACACCGACAACCGCCTGGTTTCCCGCACCAGCGTCACGCGCGAGCTGGAACTGGTCTGCTCCCAGCTGCCGGTCACCCCCGCCAAGCTGCGCAACATCATCCTGGCCGGATTCAAGGGCTCGTTCTTCGGCCCCTACGGCGAAAAGCGCGCGCTCGTCCGCCAAGTCATCAACCGCTACGATGCGCTCGAAAAGCAATATCTGGGCGACGGCGCCCGCGCCTAGGCCCGCCGCGCGGCGGTGGGGGCTGGCCTTCTTGCTGGCCGCGGCGCTCGCCGCCGGCTGCCAGGCGTTGCGGCCGGCCACCTCCGGCGAACTGCGCATCGGCGTCGCGGCGGATTCGCCCCCGCTGTTCTTCCGCCAGGGCCGGCGCGCCAGCGGCCTCGAAGCCGATCTAGGCCGCGCGTTCGCCGCCCGCCTCGGTCTCAAACCCACGTTCGTCGCCTGCGCCCCCGCGGAACTGGAAGCGGCCTTGCTCGGCGGCAAAATCGACGTCCTGATGGGCGGCACGACCTTGACCGAGGAGCGCCGGGTCCAAATGGATTTCGCCGCGCCGTATCTGGTCGTCGGCCAGGCCGCCCTGATCCGCGCCGCCGATTTGCCGCGCCTCAACACCGCGATCAAGATCCGCTCCGCCCCCGCCCGCGTCGGCACGGTCGCCGGATCGGCCGGCGAAAGCCACGTCGCCCGCTACTTCACGCGCGCCGCGCGCGTCTCCTATCCCGATCCGGCCGCCGCGGCCGAGGCGCTCCGCGCCGGCCAGATCGACCTGTTCGTCTACGACGGACCCGCCATCTGGTGGCTGGCGTTGCAGCATCGCCCCGATCTCGTCCTGGCTCCCGCGCTGTTCGACCGCGCGGAAGTCGCCTGGGCGTTCCGGCGCGGCAGCGTTTCCCTGCGCGAATCCGCCAACGAAGCGCTGGCGGCCTGGCAACAAGACGGCACGCTCGAAGCCCTCCTGAAACGCTGGCTGCCGGTGTCGAAATAGCCGCCGAACGGAACCGCCTCGTGGATGCCTCCCTGCTCATCGTCGGTGCCGGCCCCGCCGGACTTCTGGCCGCGCTGGCGGCCGCGCGCCGGCGCTTGCCGCACGGCGTCCTCGTCGTGGACCGCATGCCCGCGGCCGGCGCCAAGCTGGCCGTCAGCGGCGGCGGCCGCGGCAACCTCAGCCACGTCGCCGCGGAAGACGGATTCGCCGCCGTCTGGGGCCGCAACGGAC
>DAOTNL010000241.1:0-3627 GCA_035450765.1 Kiritimatiellia bacterium
CGGCCGTCCTTGTCGGGGTGCAGATTGAAGTAGTTGGAATAATCGGGCACGTTCATGGCGTCTCCTGGGTGGGGGTGGGCGATGTTTCTTTGCGTAGATACACGAAGGGAAGGGGGGAGTCAATATCCAATGATCAACGTCCAATATCCAATGTCCAAGGGAAGGCGCGGCGGTCATCCCGGGCTTGTCGAGGGATCTCGGCCTAGTGTCGCCGGCAGGCCGGGGGCAGAATATCCAATATCCAATGATCAATATCCAATGTTCAAGTGAAGGGCCGCTAAACCCCGAACCCTGAACCCTGTCCCCTGCTCCTACGGCCGTACGACGAACAGCGGCACCTCGAGCTCGTCGGGGGAGAGGCCGCCGTGGTTGCCGTACTTGGCGTGCTTGCGGGAGGAGAGGGCGGCGGGATAGAGGAAGGCGTGGCCGGGGGCGGCGAAGAGCACGTAGTCGCCAAGGCGGTTCTTCAGCGCGGGGTGGGGTTTGCCGGGGCCGAGGACGCCGGAACGCAACACCTCGGCATGGGAGACGCATGCGCAGGCGCCGAGCAGCGGCGCGGAGCGGGTCAAGCGCAGGAATTCCCGCACGCGCGCCGGACGCACGAAGCACTGCGCCATGCGGGAGTCGCCGGAAGGCAGAGAGGTCAGCGTATCGTAGAAGCCGGGGATTTCCGAAAGATCGATGCGGGTGTGCGTCTGCATGTGGCCGTGGTCGGCGGTGACGAGCAGGAGGGTGTCGGTTCCGGCGAGCGCACGTTGGGCGCGGGCGAGGAAGGTGTCGATCTCGGCGAGGTGGAGCGCCGGCACGCGGCCTTCGGGACCGTGCACGTGGCAGTGCGAGTCGTAGTCGGGCCAGTAGGCGTAGGCATAGGCCCGGCCTCGGGAGCGCGCAAAGGCGCGCAACTGCCGCAGCAGGCCGTCGAGGTTTTCAAACGAATGGCGTTCGGTCCACCACGGCTGCGCCAGGGAGGTGCGGCTGGTGGGGATGTGGCCCTGCGAGATGAGCACGCGGCGGCCCCGGATGGTGGCGACCGGGGCGGGCAGGGCGAGATATTTTTCCAGATCGAATTTCTCGGTGGCTAGGGGGACGTCCGTGCGGGTGACGAACGGCAGGATGGTGCCGTCCAGCCCGAGGTCGTGCAGATGCAGGTGCCAGCCGAGGATGGCGTGTTCGGCGGGCGAAGATCCGGTGGCGAGGGTGGTGACGACGGCGGCGGTGGTGGCCGGGCAGGCGGTCGTGATCTTCTGCCAAGGGTGCAGCGCAAGGAATTTCCGGCCCTTGCCGGCGAGGATGAACCGATGTAACTGCTTCGAGCCGAGGCCGTCGAGGAGGAGAAGGACAACCTTCTTGTATGGACGCAGGGCGGCGGGGGGCAGCCCGGCCAGCGGGCGGTGGGGGGACCGGCCGCCCCGGCCGCGGATGACGGAGGACATCAAATTGACGAGGCTCGAGCCGTTGTAATCGGGCCGGGGAAAGTCGCGGAAGGAGAGCGGTTTGGTCATGGCTCGGAACGATACCGGAGCGGGCGGGAAAAGGCAAACCGGAGGGGCGGAAACGCCGCCAGGAAAAACGCTTTAAAAAAACGCTTGCACAAAATTAACAATAAGGTGTATCGGTTTATCAGAGTGCGGGTGCCGGTCCCGCACAAAGCCCCCCGAGGAGAGCGCGATGAAGTCCACGTCCATGTTGCGGAGTCTGTGTTTTGCAAGCGCCTTGGCGGCGCTTTTTCTTTTGCCTGTGTCCAGCCCAGCCGAAGAATCCGGCATCGGCGACTGGGGCGTGAACGACGCGACCTACGGGCTGAAGTCGCGCGAGAACGAACCGGGCTTCAGCTATACGCCGAGTCCCGCCGACTGGCGCGACATCAACATCTACCAACTCTTCACCGATCGCTTCGCGGACTCGGGCGTCGATCAGCTCGGCAGCTACAAGCCCGGGTGGAAGACCGAAGGCAAGAGTTTCCCGCAGAACCGCAACTTCCACCACGGCGGCGACTGGAAGGGGCTGAAGAACAGCATTTCCTACCTGACCGGCATGGGCGTGAAGGCCGTCTGGATTTCCGGCGTGCAGCAGAACGACCAAGGTAAAGACACGAACTACACGCCCTACCACCAGTACCATCCGGACAACTTCTTCAAGTGCGATCCGGCGATGGGCACGTTCGCGGAACTGAAGGAACTGATCGACGCCCTGCACGCCGCCGGCATCTACGTCATCCTCGACGTGGCGCCCAACCACATGTGCGACAAGAACGGGTTGTGGGGCAACAACCAGCAGGACGACAAGCAGTACTTCGCCAACGGCAATTCCACCTTCGGCTGGTGGGACCAGAACAACAAGCATCCCGCCCCGTTCGACAACCTGAACTACTTCCACAACAACGGCACGATCAACTGCTGGGATTGCTCGCCGGAAAACCTGCTGGGCCAGTTCAAGGGCACCGACGACATGAAGACCGAGGACGCCGCGGTGCAGAGCATCCTTTCCAAGGCCTTCAAGAACCTGATCGACGCCACGGACTGCGACGGCTTCCGCGTGGACGCCATCAAGCACATGGAATACAACTGGAACAAGCAGTGGGCCGACGACATGCGCAAGCACGCGGCCTATCGCGGCAAGAACGACTTCATCCTCTTCGGCGAGCTGTTCTCCTACGACAACGGCGCGCTGGCCAGCTGGTGCAAGGATAGCGGCTACTCCTACAATTCCGCGCTGTTCTTCCCCCTCAGCCAGAACATCAAGAGCGTGTTCGTGGACGGCGCTTGGCCGGGGCAGCTGACCCAGCAGCTCAACAACAAGAGCCAGTACGGCGAAGGCGCCGACCGGCTCGTGGCGTTCATCGACAACCACGACCTGAACCGCATCGCCCTGATGAACGGCGGCGACACGGGCAACGACGTCTGGAAACTGCGCCCGGCGCTGTCCTTCCTTTATCTGGCCACGCCGGTGCCCTGCCTGTACTACGGCACGGAGCACGCCTTCGACCAGGGCGGCTACTACAACGGCAGCAACCGGACGGAAGACAACCCCGACGACGGCGATTGGCAGCGCGAATGCATGTTCGACAAGGGCTTCCAGCCGGGCGCCGCGCAGGGCAACAAGCTGGCTGCGACCGACGCGCCGCTCTATCAGCACATCAAGGCCCTCAACGCCGCCCGCGCCACCTACAAGAGCCTCACGCGCGGCTCGTTCCAGGAGCGCTGGAGCGACGGCGCCTATGCCTTCAGCCGCGTCTACGACACCGAGGAAGCGCTGGTGGCGATCAACCTCGGCGACGGCGCCAAGTCCCTGGATCCCGCGGTGAGCAAGGCCAACGGCACGGAATTCGTCAACGCCCTCAATCCGGCCGACAAGGTCACGGTCAGCGGCGGCAAGCTGGCCATCAGCCTCAGCGGCAAGGAAACGAAGGTCTACGTGGCCGGGCTGGCGGCGCTGACGCTCTGGGCGCGCGGCACGCACAGCTATCCGGTGGCGGGCGAGATCACCGCCGACACTCCGATCTATATCAACGCCGAAGCGGGGCCGGCGGGCTCCGTCACCAACGTCGTGCTGGGCTACAGCCTCGACAACGGCACCAACTGGCAGTCCTTGGTCATGGCCGTCAACACCAACTGGAGCAGCCAGGGC
>DAOTNL010000242.1:0-3614 GCA_035450765.1 Kiritimatiellia bacterium
GCCACGAGCTGGTCGGCGCCGTCGGCGACTTCCGCTCCGGCAGCAGGCGCTACGTCTGGCTGGAATTCGATCTCGACGCTGCCCCACCGCCCACCGGAGATGCCCGCCCATGAGAACCCGCTACGAAAAATTCCGCATCCCCGTCTCGCGCCTCGCCGCCGCCATCGCCGCCTTTTTCCTGCTGTTTTCGTCGAACCGCTGGGCAGTCGGCCATGAGGCGATTGCGGCGGGCCTGTTCACCCTCGGCATGTTCCTGGTCGCCATCGGGGCCCTCGGCCGCATGTGGTGTTCCCTCTACATCGCCGGCTACAAGGACCAGGTCTTGATCACCCAGGGCCCCTATTCCACGACCCGCAATCCGCTCTATTTCTTCAGCACGTTCGGCGCGCTGGGCATCGGCTTCTGCACGGAAACGCTCACCTTCCCGCTGCTGCTGCTGGCCGTGATGATCCTGTATTATCCCCTCGTCGTCCGCAAGGAGGAGCGGCGGCTGCGCGCGCGCTTCGGCGGCGCCTTCGACGACTACGCGCGGCGCGTGCCCGCCTTTTTCCCGAACTTCGCCCTGTTTTCCGAGCCGGACACCCACGTCGTGAAACCGGTCGTCTATCGCCGCCACATGTTCAGCGCGCTGTGGTTCGTCTGGATCGTGGGCTTGCTCGAACTGGCGGAAGGCCTGAAGGAAATAGGCTGGATGCCGGCGTTTTGGTCCTTCCGGTAAGGCTCTGGAACGGGCCGGCCGGCAGCCCCCCCCCCGTCATGATCCGCGTGCTCAACCGCCACTTGCTCCGGGAATTCACCCGAAGCTTCCTGACCACCGTCGCCGTGCTGACGCTCGTGATGTACGTCGGCGCGACGGTGCAGGCCATCGACTACATGTCCCGCGGGATTTCCGGACCGCTGATCCTGAAGATTTTCGCCCTCAACGTCCCGTTCACCTTGTCGTTCGTGATTCCGATCAGCGTCCTGACGACGGTGCTGCTGCAATTCGGCCGGCTGTCGGCCGACGGCGAAATCACGGCGCTGAAAGCCTGCGGGGTGAGCCTCTGGCAAATGGCCGCCCCGATCGTCTTCGGCGCGGCCCTGCTGTCGGCCGTCTGCCTGTTCATCAACGCGGAAATCGCCCCGCGCAGCCATTATCTGCGCTACAAGATGCTCCGCGAGCTGGGCGAGGTGGATCCGCTGGCCCTGCTGGAAGAAGGCCGGTTCACCAGCGATTTTCCCGGCGTGAAGATCTACGTGGGCAAAAAATCCGGCGCGCGCCTGGAAGACATCGTGATCTTCCAGTTCGCCGGGGCGGAGGCGCGGGCCGAAGTCCGCGCCCAAAGCGGCCGGGTCGCGTGCGATTTCGCCCGGCAGACCATGGAGATCCTCCTCGAACAGGTCCGCTTGACCGAATACGACAAGCAAAATCCGGACGATTTGGCCAAAGCCCGCACGCTCACGGCGGAGAGCTATCCCGTCGCGCTGGACCTGCGGAAACTGCTCCGCAAGGGCAAATTCAACAAAAAACCTGCCTCGCTGTCCCTCGGCGAACTGGCCCGCGCGATCCGGAACGTCCGGCAGACGTTTCCCGACTTGCCGGAGGCCGGCGTGCCCCGCATGCGGATCAAGATGGCGGTGGAGGCCAGCAAGCGGCTGGCGCTGGCGCTGTCCTGTTTTTCCTTCGCGTTGCTGGGCATTCCGCTGGGCATCCGGGCGCACCGCAAGGAATCGTCCATCGGCATCGGCCTGTCGCTCGTGCTGCTGTTCGTCTACTACCTGTTCATCATCGTGGCTGAATCCCTGCTGGACCGCCCGGAATGGCGGCCCGACCTCATCCCGTGGATCCCCGTGCTCGGCGGCCAAATCCTGGGCGGGCTCCTGCTCTACCGCAACCGCTGAAGCCCCCGCGGCGCGCAGCGCGGCCGGCCGCTCATCCCGGCCGGGCGTTTCCGTGCGCCGGCAGCCGGCACTCGAAGCGCGCGCCGGGCTGGCCGGGATTGGCCAGTTTCAGCTCCCCGCCGTGCACCGCCGCGATCTGCGCCGCCAGCGGCAAGCCCAGGCCCGCCGTGCCGGTCTCGCCGCCCGGCACTTGCGAAAAACGGTCGAAGATCTTTTGTGCGAATTCGTCCGGAATCCCCGGGCCGCTGTCCGTCACCGCCAGGCGCACGTCGCCGCCCGCCCCGGCGGCGACGTCGATCCGGATCGCGCCGCCCTTGGGCGTGTGCCGCAGCGCGTTGTCCACCAGATTGCCCAGCAGTTCGACCAGCAGCTCCTCGATCCCGGCCACGCGCGCGCCGACGGCGGTGGCCACGGCCAATTCCACCCCGCGCGCCTCGGCCAGCGGCGCGTAGATTTGCCGGACCTGCTCGATCACGGATCCGAGCGGGATCGGCGCGAACCGCGCCTTCAGCACGCCGGCATCCAGGCGCGAGAGCTGCAGCAACTGCTCGACGATCCGCGTCAGGCGGTCCAGTTCGCCCAGCATGGTCTCCAACGCCTCGCGATACTCGTCGGCCGTGCGCGAACGGCTCAAGGCCACCTCGCCGAGGTTGCGCATCGCCGCGATCGGCGTGCGCAACTGGTGCGCCGCGTCGCCGCTGAACCGCTCCAGGCGCCGCAGCGCCCCCGCGTAGCCGTCGAACGCCGCGTTCACCGTCTCGGCCAGGACTTTCGTTTCGTCGTCGGGCATCGTCGCCGTCTCGATCCGCTCGTCCCACCGGCCGCCGCGGATGCGCTTGGCCGTCGCGGCGACGGCGTGCAGCGGGCGGGTGATCCGCCGCGCGATCCACCAGGCCGCCCCCGTCAGCGGCACCAGCAGCAGCACCGTCAGCCCCGTGGCCTGCAGCACTTCTTCGAGGCCTTCCCGGAACGACTCGTAGGGATTCGCCGCCCGGTGGACGTATTCCACCGCCGTGTAGGTGATCGCCTGGCTCCCCACGAACAACCCCAGCAGCACCAGCAGGTACAGGAACGTGCGCGAACGGAATTTGATGCTCACGGATTTTCCTCCGCCAGCCGGAAGCCCACGCCCCGCACGGTCTGGATCAGCTTGGCCGGCTGGTCCTGGTCGAGCTTGTCGCGCAGGTGCGACAGATGCACGTCGATCACGTTGTCCAGCGGCGTCAGCCGCCGGTTCACTTTCCACACTTCGCGCGCGAGCAGGTCGCGCGAGACCGGCTGGCCCCGCCATTGCGCCAGCAGCGCCAGCACGTCGAATTCGCGCGCCGTCAGGTCCACCGGCCGGCCCGCGCGCCGCACCTGCCGGCGCAGGCGGTCGATTTCCAGATCGCCGACGCGCAGGAGGTCGTCGTCGGATTGCGCGACCGCCGTGCGCAGCCGCGCGCGGATCCGCGCCAGCAGCTCGGCGAACGCGAACGGCTTGGTCAGATAGTCGTCCGCGCCCTCTTCCAGTCCCGCCACGCGTTCCGGCAGGGTGTCGCGCGCCGTCAAAATGATGACCGGCATGCGGTGCCCGGCCCCGCGCACCCGCCGCAGCCACGTGCGGCCGTCGCCGTCGGGCAGGTTCAGGTCCAGCACCACCAGCGCCGGCGTTCCCCTGGGCCAGCTGCGCGTCCGCGGCGGCCAACCGGTCGGCCGGCGCCACGGCGAAGCCCGCCTCGCCCAACCCGCGC
>DAOTNL010000243.1:0-1535 GCA_035450765.1 Kiritimatiellia bacterium
GGCCGCTTCGTAGCGGATGGGCTTGCCGCACTTGACGCAGGCCACGCGGCGCTCGCTGACGGTGGTACGCGCCGCCACGGCGAGGGCATTGGTGGCTTCCGCGCGGGCCGCCACCAGAACGCCGTCGAGCGCCAGCGTGTCCTTGGGCGCGACCGGGGCGCCCTTCCAGGCCAGGCGCGCCAAGGCCGGCTCGGCGGCGGCCTTGTCGGCCTGGATGCGCTGCGCGAGCAGCACGCACGAAACGAGCAGCGCCGCCAGCGCCGCCAGCAGAATCATTTTTTCGTAGTGATTCCGGATCCAATCGTTCTTCCCACGGGGTGCCTGGCTCACGGACGTTCCTCCCCTTGCGCAACCTCCTCGGCGGCGGGTTCGACGAAGCGGTAGAAATCCACTTCAAGACGGACGGTCGGCCATTCCTGGCCGGCGACGACGCGCAGTTCGCGCGGGAGGACTTCCGCCTCCGGCGCGCCGACGGGCGCGGCCGAGCCCGGCGCCTGCCAGCCGGCGGTCGACGTCGGCTGCGGCGCGGCGGGCGCGGGCGTTTCCGCCTTCGGCGCCAGCACCGCGGGCCGCGCGGAATTGACGATTTCCACCTGCGTCGCCACGACGAACGGCGCGCCTTTCGCCAGCCGGTCGAGCACGCGCCAGTTGGCCGCGTCCTGGGCCTTGTAGGTCAGCACGTAGTGTTCGCGGGTGTAGAGCCCCAGCGGATCTTTTTCCAGTTCGACGCTGGGCGCGGCGACGGGCGTCTCGGTCCGGCCGCGCGCGCTGCGCCGGCCGTATTCTTCCTCGACCGGCGCGGCCTGGGCGTCCTTTTCGAACGTCGTGCGTTCGACCGCGACGAGTTCGTTGATGCCCGCCGCATAGAGGATCTCGCACAGCGACTTCACGGAATAGAGCTGGTCCACCAGCCGGCCCATTTCTTCCTCGGTCGGCAGCATGCCTTCCGCGTAGCGCTGGAAACCGAACGCGAAATTCGCCGGCAGCAGCACGCCCTTTTCGCGCGCGCCGTTGACGAGCTGGCGCAGGGTTTCTTCCAGCAACTGGCGGAACCGGTCGCGGGTGACGGGCTCGGCGACGCGCTGGCCCTTCCGCATCTCGGCCTTCAGGCCGTCCAGGTATTCCTGGTACGTTTCCAGTTGCTTGCCCATGGCCTGCACGTTGCCGGCCGACGGGAACGGGTTGCGGCTGGTCAGGCGCTGCAGCTGGTTCTGGGCCGTCGTCAGCTTCGAAAAGCTCTCGGCGTAGTGCCCCTGCGCGCCGAACATCCAGAAGAGAAGGCCCACGGCCAGCAGCAGGACGACCAGTCCCCCCGCCAGCAAGGGCATGTGTTTGCGGTTCATAGTGCCTGCGGCTCCTTCAAAACGGCCAGGATCTTGAATTCCAAGGTGCTGGCGTCCGACCGCGCCGGCGGCTGCCAGATGATTTCCGTCTGTTCGGAAAACCACTTCGATTCGCGCAGCTGGTCGCGGTACTTGGCGACCGCATCGCTCTTGATCCGGTCCTGGTAGCCCATGCCCTCGATCTCGATGCCG
>DAOTNL010000243.1:1635-3581 GCA_035450765.1 Kiritimatiellia bacterium
TGCGCTTCCAGCGCCGCCAGTTCGGCGATCTGGCTCTCCACGCCGGCCACGGCCGCCTCGACATCCTTCAATTGCCGTTCCACGCCGGACAGTTCGCCGACGCGCGCTTCGACCCGCCCGCGGACGCCGTCCGCGGACGCCGCCATGCGGGCGTAGAACGCGACCCACACCAGCAACGTCGCCAGCACGCCCGCCGCCGCGAACGCGAACAACGGCAGCTTGCGCTTGAACTTCTTCTCTTCCTCCGCCTTGGGCGGCAGCAGGTTGACTTCGATGGGACAGGTGTGCATCTGGCGCAGCGCCAAGCCCACCAGCTGCCCCATTTCGCACGCGTGCGCGCCGACCTGGTCGGCCGGAATCTGCTCGGAAACCGCGACGTTGTTGAACGGGTTGAAATAGTCCGTCTCGATGCCCAGCTTTTCCTTGAGGAACGTGTCGGTGTACGGAATCACCGAGCTGCCGCCGGTCAGCAGCAGCAGCGCCGGCTGCTGGCCGCCCTGCTGGCTGCGGTAGAAGTTGATCGAGCGGTTGAGCTCCTGGTGCAGGCGCGTCATCATGATGCGCACGCTCTTGGACACCTTGTCCACCGTCTCGCTCTGCGGCCCTTCGTAGGCGCCGCCGAAGGCCACGTAGGCGTGCGCCTTCTTCATCGCCTCGGCGTCGTCGAACGAGATGCCGAACTCGTTCATGATCGCCTGCGTGATCTGGTTGCCGGCCACGGGCACGCTGCGGCTGAACACGCGGCCCGCCTCGAGGAAGATCAGGTCCGTCGAGCGCGCGCCGATGTCCACGACCAGCGTGCACGGCGGCAGGTTGTCGTAGTTGTAGCGCACCGCGTTGTAGAGCGCCATCGGCGCCACGTCCACGAGGTTCGGCTCCAGGCCCGTGAAGCGCACGCAGTCGGTGATGCCCTCGATGATGTCGGACTTGATCGCCGCCAGCATCACGTCCACGTCGCCCGTCGCGCCGCTGATGAGCTGGTAGTCCCAGACCACCTCGTTGATCGGGAACGGCACGTTCTGCTGCGCTTCGTACTGGATGATCTGGTAGACCTTTTCCGGCTCCACCGGCGGCAGCTTCACGAACCGCGAGAACACCGCGTGGCCCGAAATGGCCACCTGCACCGGCCCGGGCTTGCAGCCGGACTCGCGGATCAGGTCGTGGATGGTCGTGATGACGTACTGCGAACGGTCGGCGTCGTTCTGGGGATCGACCCCCAGGTCGCTGACGGCGTAGCGGGTCATTTCCAACCCGCCTTTCACCTCGACGAACTCCGCCAGCTTGAGGCTGTGCGAACCGATGTCCAACGTCAGGATGGGCTTTTTGGCCATGGAACGAAGTCCTTCGCTGCGAGGGTTACCGCGCGGTGGCGGCGGCCGGCTTGATCTGCTCGTACAAATCGTAGTCCACGAACGCGAACGGGGTCTGGGCGCGGTTCAGCAGCACGCCGTCGATCGGCGGGAACCGATCCCACCAGTTGGCCGTCTGCGCGGTGGATTCCGTCGCCACCACGGCGCCCTTGACCTTCACGACCACGGCCACCTGCTCCACCCGGCCCATCCGCGCCAGCGCGCTCGGGTGCAGGAAGATGTCGCTGTAGTGCCGGCCCTTGGCGACGTTCACGTAGGTGACCGTGCCCCGGAACATCATTTCCGCGCCCTTGTTGCTCTGGTCCTTCATGTACACGTAGTAGGTGAACTCCAGTTCGTCGATCCAGTCCGGCGCGGTTTCGAATTCCACCATCCAGCGCCACCAGTCGGGCTGCTTGGCGGACGCCTGGCTGGCCGTGGCGGTCCGGAACACCGGGGTCTTCGTGCCGGGCACCGGCGCCATCTTGCGGATGCGCAGGACGTCGGAACCGCCCCCGGCGGAAGCCGTTTGCGCCAATGCCGTTCCGGCGGCCAGCCAAAGCGCGGCGAACAGAACAACCCCGAACCCCACCTTGG
>DAOTNL010000244.1:0-3576 GCA_035450765.1 Kiritimatiellia bacterium
CGCCGCCGCCCCGCTGGCCACGGCCGCGCCGTTGGTGCCGAGCAGCGCGAACGAGGGGCCGACGTAGGTGAAGCCGTTCGACTTGACCGTTTCGCCGAAGCTCGTCGAGTACACGCGCACGTCGCCGAGACCGGCGGCCGCCGCCCCCGCCATCACCACCACCTGCGTCGCGGACTGGCTTGTAATGCTGGCCACGCTTACCCCGCAGATCGTCACGTTCGTGATGTCGGCCCCATCGCCCAGATCCGTGCCCGAAATGACCACTTCATACCCGCCCGTAACCGATCCCACGGAGGGCGCCACGCCCGCGCTCGAAACCGTGTCTGGGAAGCATACCGGGCGACGTACCACGTGTTGTTGCTCGTTCCGTCCTCGTTGAAGGTTGTTTTGAACATTCCCCCCGCATACACCGCCCCGTCCACCGGATCGACGGCCAGCGCCAGCACCGTGTCGCTCGCTCCGTTCGTCTCCGCGCCGCCCAGCGGCTGCCACCGCGCGCCGTCGAACCGGGCAATCCGGTTCACCCGCACTCTGGCGGCGTTGGTGTCCACTCCGTCCGAATCGTACGTGTTCGTGAACGACCCGCCCGCGTAGATCGTCCCGTCCGAGCCTTCCGCCAGCGCGTAGACCCAGTTGTTGAACCCCGACCCCACGTTCGTCCAAGCCGTCCCCGTCCATTTCGCCACGTATTGCGCGGGGGCCATCACGCCGGAACTCGGATTCGCCGCGTTCGTGAACCATCCGCCCGCGTAGATCGTCCCGTCGCGCGCCGCCAGCAGGCACGTCACGCGATTCCCCAGCCCAAGGCCCACGTTCGTCCAGCTCGTCCCGTTCCAGCGCGCCACGTAGCCAAGCTGGAACTGGTTGCTCATCGCCCCCGCCCAGTTGGTGAACGATCCGCCCGCATACACCGTCCCGTCCGGACCTTCCGCCATGCACATCACCACGTTCCGGAACCCGTCCTGCATGTTGGTCCACGCCGTCCCGGTCCATTTCGACACATAGTTGAGGTTGTACCTGAAATTGGTGTTGGTGAAATACCCCCCCGCATATACCGGCCCGTTCGTCGACGGCAGGATTGCGTTCACGTAGCCGTTGATGTTCGACGCGAAGAAGAGGCCATTGCACTCCGGGTTGTCGTGGTTGCCCATCGCCACCCATTGGCTCCCATCCCATTTGGCGACCGCCCGGGAATTCGTTCCGCCATCGTTGGCGAGGATGCCGCCGGACATGTAGCTGCCGCCGATGTTCGTGAAGTAGCCGCCCGCATAGACGATCCCGTTGCTGCTCGGCACGATGCAGTTCACGTTGGCGACCCTGAACACGCCCCCCGCCATGTCGCTCCAGTTCGTCCCGTCGTAGCGCGCCACCCGGTAGCAGTTCGATCCGCCGACGTTCGTGAAGGAGCCGCCCGCGTACAGCACCCGGTCGGTGCTCATTCCCAGTCCGTAGATCGTGTTGTTCGCACCCTTGGCATCCACCTGCCCCGGCACCACCGCATCACCCACGGCCGTCCATGCGAAACGGGTCGTCGAGCCGCCGATCGTCCCCGCCTGCGCCACCGCACCGCTCCCGACGACCCACATCGCCGCCGCCGCAACGCGCAACAAGCCCAACGTCATGCCCCTGAACAAGCAGAATTCTTTCATGCCTATCCTCCTCGTGGACGGACCGCCATTCGTTGCTTGCAGCCCGACACCTTCAGTATGAATGGCAGGACTTACAGAGGCAAGAGTATTTTAATCAGATATTAACAATACATCGATTGACAATTGCTCCCCATGTGGAACAACCAAATCGGTGTGTTTGACGGCAGCCGCGTCCGTCCGAGCGGCGATTTCTTCTGCCGTGCCTCAGGGCAAACCGAACCAGGAATGGATCAGCGGGCAGAGCAGGACGGGGATCTGGCCGGGGCCTCCGAGCTGGAATTCCGCGTCCGCGCCTTCCGAAGAGCGCCGGATCGACCAGTTGCCGGTCGCCGGATGGTAGATGGCCCGATCGGTGGTGCCGTCGCCGTCGTAATCCGCCTGCACGGGAATCGTGCCGGCCCAGCCGTAATTCAGGACTTGCCACTGGATGCCCGAGCTGTAGCGGATATGCCAATTGCCGGTGGCCCGGTGATACACGGCGATGTCCGCCCTCCCGTCGCCGTCGTAGTCGCCCGGCACCGGGACCGCGTTGCACCAACCCCACTGCAAGGTCATCATGGTTTGGCTGAGCGACTTCTGGATATACCAATTGCCGGAGGCCGGATGGTAGACCGCGACATCGGTCCGTCCGTCGCCGTCGTAGTCCGCCGGCGCGGGCACCGCCGCCGACCAGCCCCACGACAAGGCGTAATCCCCCTCGGTGCTGCACCGGAAATACCAGCGCCCGGCCGCCGCGTGGTACACGGCGAGGTCCGCCGTCCCGTCGCCGTCGTAGTCCGCCGGCACGGGCACGGTGGCGCTCCAGCCGAATTGGATGATCGCCTGCGGCAGGCCGGTGCTGTAGCGGATATGCCAATTGCCCGTGGCCGGATGGTACACGGCGAGGTCCGACACGCCGTCGCCGTCGTAGTCCGCCGGAACCGGCAAGGCGGCCGCCCAACCCCACCGTTCCGTGGATGACACACCGGTGCCCATCGACCGGAACGTCCATTCGCCCGTCGCCGGCTGATACGCGGCGAGGTCCGCACTTCCGTCGGCGTCGAAATCGAAAGCCGCCACGGCCGGGGTGGAGACCTTCAGGGACGGCGACGCCAGGCTCCGCCCAGCGGCATTCCACGAGTAGGCCCGGAGCCAATAGTCCGTTTCGTCCAGCAACCCGTCCACGAGGGCGTTCGTGTCCGCGCCCGCGGCCCAGGGGCCGTAGCCGGGCAAGGTCGCCGCGAATCCCGCATCGAGACCCACCTCGAGGAAATAGGCCGTGGCGTCCGCCACGCCCGTCCAATGCGCCGTCAGATCGTAGAGCGTGACGTCGGTCGCCGGCAACATCGCCGGCGCATCCAGCCACCGGTATTCAAACCCGTTGGCCAGCACGAGACTGCTGCCGGAGACCGACGTCACCGCCACGTCGCCCGTGGCCGCCGCCGGAGCCGCGGCGGCGATCACTCTCACCTCGTCCACGCTTTGCGTCACGATCGTCGCCGCCACCCCCGCCAGCGTCACGGTCGCGATATTCATTCCATTGCCCAGATTGACGCCTTGCACGACGATCTCGATGCCGCCGCCCACGTTCGCCGCTCCCGGGACGACGTTGGTGATAAGCCCGCCGACGCTCCACATGTGGATGACCGAAACCGGGTTCCAACTGGCATCGCCGGCCTGAGTCGCCTGCACCCGCACGCGCCCACGGTTGGTGAATGCGATTTCCGTCCCGACCAGCGAGGCAACCGCAGGAGTCAGATTGGAGAACGTGATCGGCGCCAATCCGCTGGAGGCATGCGCGCTGAGGGAGGTCGTGGCTCCCAATTCGAACTGCATCCCGTCCGGAGGCAGGAAATCGAGGATGGTCTGGTTCCCCTTGCCGACCACCAGCGTCCCAACCGCCGAGCCTTGATACGTCGCGTCGTCGACCACGCCCGTAACGACATAG
>DAOTNL010000245.1:0-3554 GCA_035450765.1 Kiritimatiellia bacterium
CGCCGCCGCCAAGGCCGCCCGGGCGATCTGCGCCCGGTCCGCGTGGTCGTCGCCGAACCCGCCAAATCCGAAATACCGGTCGAATCCCACGCTGCCCAGCTTCAGGTAGGCGCAGGCCCGGATGTTGCCCGTCACCAGCCCCAGCGCCGTCCCTGCCGCGGCCAGATGCTTCAAAAATCGCCGCGCTCCCGCGATTTCCTTGCCCGGATTCGCCCGCAGCAGCTCCCGCAATTCCTCGGCGATGCGCGCGAAAATCCGCCGGATGTCCGCTTCCGCCAGCCGCAGGCCCCGGTGCGCCATCACCTGGTCGAGCACGTTGCGGTCCGTGTTGCCCGCGAACGATACGTAGGCCAGTTCGTCGCGCTCGCCCGTCACGTGGGCCAGCCCCCGGATGAACGCCTCGCGGCCGAAGCCGTGCGTGTCCAGCAGCGTGCCGTCGATGTCGAACAGGACCGTCGGTTGTCGCTTTTTCGCCATGTGCGGCCCATTCTACCGCATTTCCGCCGCGCTTCGCCACCTTTGTCCGGCTTCCCGGGGTTGCCCCGCCCCGGCCATCGTGATAGGGTGCCCATCCGAACCCCCAAAATCCCCGAAAACCGAGTATCATGGATCCCAAACCGGACAATCCCCAAGACCCCCAAGGCAAGCGCCGCCCCCCCATGCCCATGCGGGCCCTGCTCGCGTGGTTCCTGCTCATGGCGCTGCTGATCACCGTCTACCAGCTGGCGACCCAGCACGCCGCCAAACAGACCAGCCTGCCCTACAATCCCGATTTCCTGAACCTCCTCGCCGACGGCCGCATCAACAAGGCCGAAGTGGTCATGGAAGTTTCCGGCCAGCACTACATCCGCGGCGAACTCAAGGACCTCGACCCCGCCACGGGCAAGCCCACGACGTTCCGCGTCGAGGCGCCCATCACCGAAAACCTCGTCGAAAAGCTCACCGACGCCAAGGTGCCGTTCGAGTTCAAGCCCCAGAACCCGCTGCTCTGGCAGATCCTGTCCAGCACCGTGCCGTTCCTGTTGGTCTTCGCCCTCATCTACTTCCTGTTCTACCGCAACATGGCCAACGGCGCCCGCGGCGCCTTTTCCTTCGGCAAGTCCCGCGCGCGGCTGCTCAACCGCGACAACAACAAGATCACCTTCAAGGACGTCGCCGGCGCCGACGAAGCCCGCGAGGAAGTCCAGGAAATCATCGAATTCCTGCGCGATCCCAAGAAATTCCAGCGCCTCGGCGGCCGCATCCCCAAGGGCGTCCTGCTCGTCGGCCCGCCCGGCACCGGCAAGACCCTCATCGCCAAGGCCATCGCCGGCGAAGCCCAGGTGCCGTTCTTCAGCATTTCCGGTTCCGACTTCGTGGAGATGTTCGTGGGCGTGGGCGCCTCCCGCGTGCGCGACATGTTCGAGCAGGGCAAGAAGAGCGCGCCCTGCATCATCTTCATCGACGAAATCGACGCCGTCGGCCGCTCGCGCTTCTCGGGCATCGGCGGCGGCCACGACGAGCGCGAACAGACCCTCAACGCCCTGCTCGTCGAGATGGACGGCTTCGACACCCAGGAAGGCGTCATCATCATCGCCGCCACCAACCGGCCCGACGTCCTCGACCCCGCCCTGCTGCGGCCCGGCCGCTTCGACCGCCAGATCGTCGTGGACCTGCCCAACCTCGAAGGCCGCGAAGCCATCCTCAAGATCCACGCGCGCAAGGTCAAGCTCGACGCCGCCGTCCAGCTGCGCAACATCGCCCGCGGCACCCCCGGCTTCTCCGGCGCCGACCTCGCCAACCTCATGAACGAAGCCGCCCTGCTCGCCGCCCGCCGCGGCGCCGAGGCCATCAACGAAAAGGATCTCGAAGAAGCCCGCGACAAGGTCCGCTGGGGCCGCGAGCGCCGCTCGCGCGTCCTCGACGACAAGGAAAAGCGGATGACCGCCTGCCACGAGGCCGGCCACGCCATCGTCCTCGCCCTCACCGAAGGCACCGAGCCGCTCCACAAGGTCACCATCATCCCGCGCGGCCAGGCCCTCGGCGCCACCATCCAGCTGCCCGAAAAGGACAAGTACACCGAAGGCCGCAAGCAGCTCCTCGGCATGATCGTCGGCACCATGGGCGGCCGCGTCGCCGAACAGCTCTGCTACGGCGAAATCACCACCGGCGCCGCCTCCGACATCCGCCAGGCCACCCATATCGCCCGCATGATGGTCACCGAATGGGGCATGAGCGACCTGCTCGGCTTCCAGCACTTCGGCAACCGCGAGGAAGTCCTCTTCCTCGGCCGCGAAGTTTCCCGCACCAACGACATGTCCGAAGACACCGCCCGCAAGATCGACGCCGAGGTCAAGCGCATCCTCGACGAGTGCTACCAGAAGGCCGTCGAAATCCTCACCGCCAACCGCGCCAAGCTCGATCTGCTCACCGACGTCCTCGTCGAACGCGAATCCCTCGACGGGCGCGACGTCGACGACGTCCTCAAGCACGGCCGCATCCTCACCGCCGCCGAACGCAACGCCGCGGACGCCGCCGCCCCCGCGCCCTGAGGCGGTTTTACGTAGTACGTAAAAACTTTGAACGAAAATTACGTGGAACGTAAAAACTTTCCGGCCGCAGACCCCCGCGGCCTTGCGCCGCGGGTGAATCAGGTCGGCGATGCCTTCCTGAACCCCGCCCCTCCGGTTCTCATGGGCATCCTGAACCTCACGCCCGATTCCTTTTCCGACGGCGGCAAATTCCTCGATCCAGGCGCCGCCGAAGACCAGGCGCTGAAACTCGAGGCCGACGGCGCGCAGATCCTCGACCTCGGCGCGGAATCCACCCGGCCCGGCCATGAGCCGGTTTCCGAAGAAGAAGAACTCCGCCGCCTGCTGCCCGTCCTCGACCGTCTGGCCGGGAAACTGAAGATTCCGGTTTCGGTCGATACCAGCAAGGCCGCCGTCGCCCGCGCCGCGTTCGACCACGGCGCGGCGATCTTGAACGACGTCGCCGCCCTCTCCCGCCCCGGCATGGCCGAGTTCGCCCAACGCGGCGATTTCCCCGTGATCCTCATGCACGGCGTCGCCCATGTCCTGCCCGAGGACGACGCGCGCCCGTCCGAAACCGTCGCCGCCTGGCTCGCCGCGCGGATCGCCGAACTCGGCCTTCCACGCGATCGCGTCATCGTCGATCCCGGCATCGGCTTCGGCACCACCCGCCCGCAGGACGCGGCGCTCCTGGACAACCTCGCGCCGCTTGTCGCTCTCGGCTACCCCGTTTTGGTCGGCCTCTCGCGCAAGCGCATCGTGCGCCACTTGCACCCCGACGCCGACCGCGACCTCGCCAGCGCGCAGATGGCCCTCGCCGCCTGGAAGAACGGCGCCGCGATTCTGCGCTTGCATGAACTGCGCCCTTTCAACGATCTTCTCCGGCAGGAAACCGCCCCGTGAGTCCGTTCCCCGTCAGCTCCGAAAAAGAAGCCCAGCTCCTCCAGCGCATGGCCGCGCTCGGCATCGCCGAAAGCGACCTGCAGGAATGGTTCATCCGCGGCGGCGGCCCCGGCGGCCAGAAGACCAACAAGACCTCCTCCA
>DAOTNL010000246.1:0-1226 GCA_035450765.1 Kiritimatiellia bacterium
GTGGGCATGTGCTTCGGATCGGTGTTGATGGCATAGCTGAACAGCGCCAGCTGGATCAGCGGAATGCCCACCACCATGGCGAACGTGACCCGGTCGCGCTTGAGCTGCAGGAACTCCTTGAGCACCATCGCCCACCACCGGGGAAAGGAAAACGGACCGTGCAGGCTCATGGCCGGACCCCCGTGCGATCGACGGCATGGGCCATCAGGTGGATGAAGACGTCTTCGAGGCCCGTGTCCGTCCGTTCCAGGCGGCAGGCCGTGCCGGCCGTCGCTTCCCGCAGCGTGCGTTCCAGCGCCGCGCCGTCCCGGCCGCTCGCGTGGAGCGTCGCGCCGAACAGGGCGGTTTGCTCGACGCCGGGCCGGCCCCGCAGCGCCTCCGCCAGCGGCCCCAGCCCGTCGCCGTGGACCGCCCAGGTGCTCAAGCCCTGCGCGGCGGTGACGTCGCCCGCGGTGCCCTGCGCCAGCAGCTCGCCGTAGGCGATGTAGGCCAGCTTGTGGCACCGCTCCGCCTCGTCCATGTAGTGCGTGCTCACCAGCACCGAAATGCCCTGCGCCGCCAGCCGGTGCAGCTCTTCCCAGAAATCGCGCCGCGCGGACGGATCCACGCCCGCCGTCGGCTCGTCCAGCAGCAGCAGCTGCGGCCGGCGCAGCATGCAGGCCGCCAGCGCCAGCCGCTGCTTCCAGCCGCCGGACAGCGCACCCGTCAACTGGTCCGCGCGATCCGCCAGCCCCAGCTCCGCCAGGGTCTCTTCCACGATCTTCCGCCGCGGGCTCATGCCGTACATCCGCGCGACGAAATCCAGGTTCTCGCGGATCGTCAGGTCGTCCCAGTACGAGAACTTCTGCGTCATGTAGCCGGCCTGGCGCTTGATCTTCGCGCTCTCGCGCCGGATGTCGAAGCCCAGGCAGGTGCCGGTGCCCGAATCCGGCGTCAGCAGCCCGCACACCATGCGGATCGTCGTGGTCTTGCCGCTGCCGTTGGGGCCGAGGAAGCCGAAGATTTCGCCGCGGCGGACCTGCAGCGAGACGTTCCGGACGACGTGCTTGTCGCCGAAATGCTTGTTCAGGTCGCGGACGTCGATGACGAGTTCGCCGTTCATGGCCGCCTCAGCGCAAGGCCACCTCGAGGGGCTGGCCCGGATGCAGGTTCGCGCCGTCCAGCGGCTTGGCTTCGACCATGAAGACCAGCTTGGAGCGCGTTTCGTTGCTGTAGATGATCGGCGG
>DAOTNL010000246.1:1326-3554 GCA_035450765.1 Kiritimatiellia bacterium
CTTCGACCATGAAGACCAGCTTGGAGCGCGTTTCGTTGCTGTAGATGATCGGCGGGGTGTACTCCGCTTCGGGCGAAATATAGGTGATCTTCGCCGGGATTCCGTCCGCGCAGCCGTCGCAGCGAACGGCGAGCGCCTGGCCGACGGCCAAGGCGCCCAGCGCCGTTTCCGGCACGAAGAAACGGATCTTCACGTTGCCCGGCGGCAGCAGCCGCACGACCGGCCGGCCCGCCGCCACCCACTCGCCCGGCTGGTAGAGCACGTCGAAGACCGGCCCGGCCACCGGCGCGGCGACCGTCTTCTGGCCCAGCCGCCACGCCGCCTGGTCCACGGCCGCCTGCGCCGCGGCCACCTGGGCTTCCTGCGCGGCGATCTGGTCGGCCCGCGCCGGCAGTTGCGCCACGTCGAGCTGCCGCTCCAGTTCGCGCACCCGCGCCGCCGCGGCGTCGGCCGCGGCCTGCGAGCGATCCAGCTGCGCCTGCGCGATGCCGCCGCTCGCGAATTGCGCCGCGTCGCGTTCCCGCTCGGCGGCCGCGCGCGTCGCCTCGGCCCGGGCCTGGTCCAGCTGGGCGCGGACGACGTCCAGTTCCGGCGGCCGCTTGCCTTGCCGGAGATCCTGCAGTTGCGCCTGGGCGGCGGCGAGCTGTTCCTGCGCCTGCCGCACCGCGGCGGCTTCGCGGGCCGCCTCCAGCGCGAACAACGGCGCGCCCGCTTCGATCGCGTCGCCTTTGGCCACCGCCACCCGTTCCAGTTGGCCCGGCTCCGAGGTCGCCACGTCGACGTATTCCGCCTCGGCGTAGCCCTGGAAAACGTCGCGCGCCTCGCGCCCGCAGCCCGCGGCCAGCAGCGCCGCCGCGGCCAGCCCCCGCATCCAGTCCATCCGCATCGTTTTCATGCTTTTCTCCCCTGCGCTTGCGTCGGCCCGGCGGCCAGGCCGTGCTGCAGCAGCGCGACCACGTGCCGGCCCAAATCTTGCTTGCTCACCCGGCCGATGAGCGGAATCCGGTCCCAGTCCTTCGCCATCGACAGCGGCAGCATCGTCAGCGCCATGATCGACATGAAGGTCAGCTGCGGATGGATGTCCGGATTCACGCGGCCGGCCTTCTGGGCCGCCGCGAGCCCGGCCTTGAAGCGCTCCGGCTTGCCGAGATCCACGCGCTGGATCAGTTTTTCCCGCAGCGCGCCGCCTTGGCTGATGACCTCGCGCACCCACAGCGGCGGCAGCCACGGCCAGGCGTCCGACGCATCCACGATGCGCCACACCAAGTGTTCCACCAGCGCCAGCGGTTCGGGTTGGCCGCGATCAAGCTCGCCGGCGACGAAGGCGATGAATTCGCCGACGAGTTTCTCCGCCACGACGGCGTCGAGCAGCTGGTCCTTCGTCTTGAAATAGTAGTGCACCATGGCGGAGGTGACGCCCGCGCGCCGCGCGATTTCCGCCACGGTGGTGCCGGCCACGCCCTGCTCCGCGAACAGCCGGACGGCGGCGTCCAGCAACTTGGCCCGCACGTCCGAACCGTCTTTGCCGGGTTTCGATTTCATGGCGCGCAACCTAACTAACTAGTTAGTTAATTGCAATCGAAAAGTGGTTCCGTTTTCCTATCCAGTTGCACGGGAGCGGTCAACGACTACAGAATCAGCATGCAGTCGCCGTAGCTGAAGAAGCGATAGCGTTCGCGGATGGCTTCGCGGTAGGCGGCCAGCACGAACTCGCGCCCGGCGAGGGCGCTGATCATCATGATGAGCGTGGATTTCGGCAGGTGGAAATTGGTGACCAGCGCGTCGACGACCTTGAATTCGTAGGGCGGATAGATGAACAGGTCCGTGCGCCCCTGCCCCGCGCCGAAGCCTTCCGGCCGCGCCGCGGCGCTTTCCAGCGTGCGCACGCTCGTCGTGCCCACGGCGACGACGCGCCCGCCGGCGGCTTTCGCGGCGGCGACTTTCGCGGCGGCTTCGGCCGGAATCTGCCAGCGCTCGAAATCCATTTTGTGCTCTTCGACGTTGTCGGCGGACACGGGCCGGAACGTGCCGATGCCCACGTGGAGGGTGACGGTCGCCCGGTCCACGCCCTGCCCCGCCAGCCGTTCCAGCACGGCGGGCGTGAAGTGCAGTCCGGCGGTCGGCGCGGCCACCGCGCCCGGTTCGCGCGCGAACACGGTCTGGTAGCGCAGCTTGTCGGCGGCGCGCCGCTCGGGCGTCGCTTCCTTGCGCTGGATGTAGGGCGGCAG
>DAOTNL010000247.1:0-3497 GCA_035450765.1 Kiritimatiellia bacterium
ACGCCCTGGCCCGCTCGCTGGCGCCCGAACTGCCCGACGCCGGGACCGCTTTCTATGCGCTGCAGATCAAGGCGATCGCGAATCTGCGGGCGTTTTTCGCGGAGGGCTTCGGATTCGCGAGCGGGGGCCTCGTGCTGGCGCTGTTCGGCGCGATGTACCTGCACCGGTTCGTGCGCCATGCGAGCCGCACCTTGCGCTGGTGCCTGCTGCCCGCGGGGCTGATCGCCATCCTGAACGCCGCGGCGTTCGGCGAGGAAAGCCTGCGCGCGCTGGCCGTCTTCTGGCCGCTGGCCCTGCCGTACGGCTGGGCGTTTTTTCTCGTCTTGCTCGACCGCCTGCAGTTCGAGGTGCGGGCGTTCGCCTCCGCGGCGATCACGGCTCTGCTGCTGCTCACGGCCTTGCCGCTGCTGGTCAACGTGGTGCCGCCGCGCACCGGTCTGCCGTATCCGCCGTACTTCCACAACTATATCGGCTGGGTGACCGCCATGCTCGAACCCGAAGAATGCCTGACGACGGACATTCCCTGGGCGACGGCCTGGTACGGCGGCCGGACGTCGATCCAGTTGCCGCGGGACATCGACGGGTTCTACCAGATCGCGGAAAAGCACCAGCGGATTTCGCTGGCCTATTTCACGACGGTCACGCGCGACAAGCCGTGGGTGCGGGGCCTGTCGGATCCCACCGCGCCGGAATACACGTGGTACCAAGTCTTCGCCCAAGGCAAGGTGCCGGGCCATTTCCCGTTGACCCACGGGCGCTTCCTGGCCGGCAGCGACCAGTTGATTTTGGCGGATCGCCAGCGCTGGTAATCCGCCGCCGGCGCCGGGGGCCTCCGCTTTGTCCGCCTGGATCCGGCGCAAAAAACGCTTGACCTCCGGCCGCGGGAGCGGCGGCGGTTTTCCTTGCCACCACCTTGGCCAATGGGGTAGCGTCTACCACAATACAGGAGCATCCCCATGAAGCCTTCCCTCCGTCTTCCCCTTGCAGGACTTTTGGCGTTTTTCGCCGTCCTTGCGTCCAGTTCGGCGCAATCCATCCACCTCAACGCCGGCGACGTCGATACCGGCCGCACCGCCAAGCAGGCGGCGTCGCGCGCGGTCGCGGACGAGTTTCCGGGCCAGCGGTTGCATCTGGTGCAGTTCGCCGGTCCGATCCAGCCGGAATGGGTGGAGCAACTGACGCAGGCCGGCTACCGCATCGTGGATTACGTTCCGGAGAACGCCTATCTGGTCTATGGCGGTGCCGCGGCGTTGCGCTCCGTGCGCGCCCATGCCCGGCAGATGCAGTGGGAAGGGGCGTATCTGGCCAGCGACAAGATCCAGCCGCGCGCGCGTCCCGAAGCGTTGGCGGCGCGCCGGGCGGCCACCGGTTCGGACGGCCTGTTCACGGTGCAAATGGTCTTGGACGACGCGGCCAACGCCGCAACGCTCGCCTTGGTGGACAGCCTGAAGCTGGCGCCCCTGCGCAGCCGCAGCATCAACAGCCGGCTGCAATTCCTGAACGTCGTCGTGGCCCTGCCCGGCGATCGCCTGGACGAAATCGCGGCCCGGCCGGACGTGGTCTCCATCAACACCTACGTGCCGCCGCAGCGGTGCGGCGAGCGGCAGGGCCAGATCGTCGCCGGCAACCTCAACGGCGACGGCAGCCAGCCCACCGGCCCCGGCTATCTGGCCTGGCTGGCGTCCAAGGGGTTCACGCAAGACCAATTCGACGCATCGGGATTCATCGTGGACATCGCCGACGACGGGTGGGACAACGGCGTCGCGGGCAGCCCCGCCAATCCGGAATTCCGCAAGAACGGCAGCGCCGCCGGCGCCAGCCGCGTCAAGTATTCGCAATGGGGCAGCACGCTGGCGTCCGCCGGATCCTGGGGCGCGGATGGCCACGGCAACATCAACGTCAGCATCGTCGGCGGCTACAATGACCTGACCGGCAGCCCGTATGAAGACGCCGCGGGCTACAATCTCGGACTCGGCATCTGCCCGTTCGCCAATTTGGGCAACACCAAGGTGTTCAACGACGAGGGCGAATGGGATCCCACGGACGAGCAGGAGTTGGCCTACATCAGCTCCAACTACACCAAAGGCGTGCGGATCAGTTCGGACAGCTGGGGCATGCCGGGCGACGGCGTGTACGACGTCTACGCGCAGGGCGCCGACACCGTCACCCGCGACGCGCAGCCCGGTGTCGCCGGCAACCAGGAATGCCTGTTCGTCTATGCGGCCGGCAACGACGGGTCCGGCGCCACGACCATCGGCGCGCCCGGAACCGCCAAGAACGTCCTCACCGTCGGCGCGGCGGAAAACTACAACCAATTCGGGACGGACGGGTGCGCCGTGGACAACACGGGCGCCAACAACGCCAACGACATCATCGATTTCTCGAGCCGCGGGCCTTGTACGGACAAGCGCGTCAAGCCGGACATCGTGGCGCCGGGCACGCACGTCCAGGGCGCGGCCAGCTTCTATTCCGGCTACACGGGCAACGGGGTGTGCGACAAGTACCAGCCTGCAAGCCAAACCAATTACGCCGCCTCCAGCGGCACCAGCCATTCCACCCCGGCGGTCGCGGGCGGCGCGGCGCTGGTTTACCAGTATTTCATCAACCAGGGCTGGGGCGTGCCCAGCCCGGCCATGCTCAAGATCTTCCTGATGAACTCCGCCCGCTACATGACCGGCGTGGACGCCAACGACAACCTGCCTTCCAACGACCAGGGCATCGGCGGCATGAACCTCGGCATGGCCTTCGACGGAACGGCCCGCATCCTGCGCGATCAGCTGACCAACGATCTTTTCACCGCGTCCGGGCAGTCCCGCACGTTCTACGGCCTGGTTTCGGATCCGGCCAAGCCGGTGCGGATCACCTTGGGCTGGACGGATGCCCCCGGGTCCACGACCGGCAACGCCTACAAGAACAACCTCGATCTCGTGGTCAGCGTGGACGGCGCGGTCTACAAGGGCAACGTCTTCAGCGGCGCCTATTCGGTGGCCGGCGGCACCGCCGACGTCCGCAACAACGTGGAAAGCGTCTTCCTGCCGGCGGGGACGACGGGCCTCGTGCAAGTGACGGTCAGCGCCTTCAACGTCAACTCCGACGGCGTGCCCAACTACGGCGGCGCGCTGGATCAGGATTTCGCGCTGGTCGTGGCCAATGCCACGGCCTTCACCCCGAGCAACTATCCGCCGGCCCTTGCGGCCATCGGCAACAAATCCATCGCCACCAACAAGCTGCTGCAGTTCACGGTTTCCGCCAGCGATCCGATCGACGGCGATTCCGTGCGTCTCTGGGCCGAAGGCGTTCCGGCTTGGGCCACGTTTGCCGGAGCCACCAACGCGGGTACCGCCAGTTGCCTGTTCAGCGGCACGACGCCCATGGAAACCAACGTCTTTGCCGTCACGTTCTACGCGGCCGACAAGGACGGCACCAACACCGAATCCATCGTCATCACCGTCAACGACATCAATTGCGTGCCCGCCACCCTGCTGTCGGAAGGATTC
>DAOTNL010000248.1:0-3481 GCA_035450765.1 Kiritimatiellia bacterium
CGTCTCCGGCAGCGCGTACACGATCGGCGGCCGCGTCGCCGCCATCAGCGCATGCATCGCCAGCGCGTTCGCTTCGGCCGTTTCCCCCAGCGCCCGGAAATCCTTGGCCGCGATCGCCGCCTTCAGCGCCGCCAGGTCCTTGGCCACCCGCCCCGGCCATTCGCGGTAGAATTCGCACGTCTCCACGCTGCGCTTCATGCCCTCGCGCGAGCCCACCGGCTTTTCCGCCGCGCACAGCACCACCGCGCCCACCCGCAGCTCCGGCCACTCCGTGTCCAGCCGTTCCGCATAGGAATCCAGGCCGTCCGCGGCCGTGCCCGCGTGCCATTCCACGAAACCGTCCGCCAAACTCCGCGCCGCGCTGCCGCTGCCCAGCCGCGCCAGCACCGACAGCTCCCGCGGCGCCAGCCCCCACCCGAACAGCGCGTCCGCCGCCTTCGCCAGCGCCGCGAAACCCGACGCCGACGACGCGAAGCCCGCCGCCGTCGGCACCGTGTTGCGCGCCTTCAGCTCGAACGCGAAATCCGGCGCCGGCCGGAACAAATCCAAAAACGCGCTCGCGCGCCGCGCAAACGAACTGTCCGCCGACAGTTGTTTCCCGTTGAGCCAAACCGCGTCCGCGGCGCCCGCGCCCCGCGCGAGCTCCACGTGCGAACCCAGCGGCCCCAGCGAAATCGACAGGCTGCCCGTCACCGGCAGGTTCAGCGCCTCGTCGCGCTTGCCCCAGTACTTCACCAGCGCGATGTTCGCCGGCGCGTAGACGCTCGCCGCACCTTTTGCCTGGAATCCGCGGCCGGCCAGCATCCGGCGGACGACCTGCCGCGCCGCGTTCACGCGAGCGCCTCCGCCGTCGCGCCGACCGGATCGACCGCGATCGCCAGCGCCGGCACGCCCCACTCGCGCCGCATCGCCTTGCCCAGCCCCACCACGCAATCGCCCAGGCCCGAGCCCGAAATCTTGCTGCCGAAAATCTGCGGATCCTCGCGCAGCGCGAACACCAGTTCCGCCAGCTTGGCGTTGTTCACGCCCAGCGCGTCCATCAGCCCCTGGTTCACGTTCATCAGTTCGCCCAGCGCCGGCCAGTCGCCTTTCGCCGCCGCCTCGAAGGCGCGCTTCACCGTGGCGCCGATCAGCGCGTCGAGCTGCGCGAACGTCTCCGGTTGCCGCTGGCGTTTTTCTTCCACCAAGGCGATCACTTCCGGCGTCGGCAGCTTGCTGCCCGAATAGAGCACCGTCAGCGCCGGCGCCTGCGGCAGCTTCACCGCTTCCCGCGGCTCCGCGTAGTACCGCAGGCAGCCCCCGTAGGCGCTCGCCGCCACGTCCGCGCCCGAGCCCACCCCGCCCTGCACCTTGCGGATGACCTTCGTTCCCGTTTCCAGCAACGCGCCCGGATCCAGCGGCCGGCCGAGCGCCCCCGCCAGCGCCGCCAGCGTCGCCACCGTCACCGCCGCGCTCGAGCCCAGCCCCATCTGGTGGGACATCTCGGACTTGATGTCCAGTTCGAAGCCCTGCTTGAAATCGGCCCGGACCGCGCGGATCGCGCCCAGCACGAACCGGAAACTGTCGTTCGGCGCCAGTTCGTCCAAGGTGGTTTCGTGCTCGCCCAAGGCCGAATGCAGGACGAGCGCCCGGTCCGCGCGCGGCTTCAGCTTGATCTTCATCCGCTTGCTGATCGCGCAGACGATGGCCGGCTGCCCGCGCAGCACGGCGTGTTCGCCCATGAGCATGAGGCTGCCCGGCGCGGAGGCTTTGACGGCGCGCAAGGTCATCGGAAAACCGGAATCACACCACCCGCACGCCCAGCGGATCGGGGCGCACGGTCATCAGCTCGTAGCCGTACTTCGCGCACAGCTCGGCCGGCGTCTCTTTCGCCGCCACCAGCACCATGCCGCCGGCCTCCCCCGCCACGGCCCCCGCGCCGCAGATCTTCGCCGCCGCGCCGGCCGCTTCCACTTCGGAAACGAAATCCGCCACGCGGCCCGGCACCACGCCGATTTCCGCCAGCAGCCGGTGGTTCTCGCGCAGCGTCTTCTGGAACGCCTTGAGATCGTCGCGCTCCAGCGCCTTCTGCATGTGGTTGGCGACGCCTTCGAAATTCTCCCAGATCGGGTGGTTCGCGCCGATGCGCTTGGCCACCGCGGCCACCGCCTCGCCGGTCGTGCTCGCCGGCGTGCCCGTGTTCACGATGTACAGCGGCATCCGCGGCAGCGGCAGCTCCTGCGCCTCGCCGTTCTGGAACCGCACGCAGCCGCCGTGCAGGGACACGTACGTGTCCAGCCCGCTGGCCTTGCCGTGCTGCATGTTTTCCACTTCCAGGCTGTAGCGGTCGTACCACTCCGGCCGGAACTCCACGCGGTAGTAGTGCCCCAGGCCCCGCAGCACGCTCAGGATCGTCGCCGCCGAAGACCCCATCCCGCACCCGATCGGGATGTTCGAATTCAGCCGCACGTTCACCCCGCCGCCCATCTTCAGGTGCAGCCCGTCCAGCACCGTCACGAACGCGTACTGGAACAGATCCACCGGCTTGCGCAGCACCTCGCGGATCGGCATGCGCCCCGCCAGGAACTCCTCGTAGTTGCGCTCCACGCGCCCGTGGAAATCCCGCAGCGCCCGCAGCGTGAAGGATTCCTTCTGCGCCTGCAGGTTAGGCAGATCGAACGACACCGTCTCGTCCGCGCCGTCCATCGTGATGAACGTCTGGGCGTTGCGGTTCACCGCCATCGCGAGCGCCGGCCGGCCGTAGACCACCGCGTGCTCGCCGGTCAGGATCAATTTGCCTGGAGCGACTGCTTTCATTTCGAAACAGCAAGATACCTCCTTTTCGGCCCGTTGTAAAGCGCTCCAGCCTCTGCTAGGATGCCCCCGATGAACCGCCGCAAGCCCTACAACCGAGGCCAATGGGAAGTCGCCCGCGAGCGCTTCCGCGTCGCCGACCTGCGTCCGCCGGCCGAAGACGCCGGCGCGCTGCCGCTCGCCGCGCTCCTCCCCGAGGCGCTCAAGGGCATGAAGCTCGACGCCCACGCCCAGGTCGCGCGCATCGCCGCCGCCTGGCCGGAGATCGTCGGCCCCCAGCTCGCAGGCAACACCCGCCCCGCCCAGCTCGAAAACAAGATCCTTCTCGTCTACGTCTCCCACCCCGCTTGGATCATGGAGCTCCGCGGCCCCATGACCGCCGAAATCCTCCGCCGCCTCCAGGCCAAGTTCGGCGCCAACGACCTCAAGAACCTCCGTTTCGCCGTCGATCCCGAGCCCCCCGCCCGCCGCTGACCATGCTCCCCGGCGCGCCCAGCTGCGGCTCGAACGCTTTTACGTACGACGTAAAACTCCGCGAAAGTTTTTACGTTCTACGTAAAACCCACCCCAAAGTTTTTACGTTCTACGTAAAATTCGCCCAAAGTTTTTGCCGCTCCGCTCGCGGAACCTCGCTCGCTCGCCGCGCCAGGCGCGGCGCTATAGACCTCGCGTTCGCCCGGCGCCTGCC
>DAOTNL010000249.1:0-3474 GCA_035450765.1 Kiritimatiellia bacterium
GTGCAGCCAGTTCCCGGCGGACGAAAGCAGTTCCCAGATGGACTTGTTGCGGGTCTCCATCTCCAGCTCGTTGCCGTCGATCTGCCGCCCGCCCTTGGCCTCCTCGATGATCTGCTGGCGCTTCGCGGCGGCTTGCATCTTGCGGTGGTTCTCCATCTCCATGAACCGCTCGCGTCCCTCGGTCACGAGATCCTTGGCGGCCTCGAACGCCGCCTTGGCCCTGGCGTAGTCGGCTCCGTGGAACAGCCCGCCGAACGTGGAAAGCAGGTGGCGCTCCCGCACGGAGTCGTCCAGCTCCTCGGCCATCTCCTCGCCGCGGTTCGCCAGCCTGTTGTTCTGGTCGGCGTCGATGGCCTCGATGCGCTGGTTGACCTCCTCCGGCGTCAGCTCCGCGTATTCCTTCGCTTTGGCGATCCAGCGGTTGACGAAGGCGTCGTACTTCGGCTTGGCCTGGAGCGTCTTGTTCTCGGTGACGACGGGCTGCTTCTTGTCGAAAATGTCGTTCAGCTCCTTCATGTAGGAGATGCGGGAGGCGATCTGCCAGACCTTCTCGGTCGTGCGCTTGGCCCAGCCCTCGGGGTCCGCCTTGCGCTCCTGGGCGGTGCGCTTGATCTCCGCGGCGATCTCCTTGCGGTGGACGGGCGTCATGATGTCGAGGCGCGTCATGGCCTTGAAGAGCGAGTTTACCACGTCGGCGGCCACGGCCTTCTCGTTGGAAAGTTCGATGGTCAGCTTGCGGCGGGCCTCGGCGATGTCGGCCACGCTCGCCTTGGTGCGGCGGATCACGGCGGCGTAGTCGTCCTCGAGGCGCGCCTTCTGTTCGGTCAGGTAGCGTTCGGCGTTCTCGGCGCTGCCGAAGCCGGCGCGGCGTGACTTGCCATCCACGACGACCTTGAAGCGGACGGCGCCGTCCTTGCGCTTGTACTGCTCGACCTTGGCCCCGTCCCACTCGGAGGCGGCGGGCGGGCGGGAGGCGGCGTAGCGGATGTCGTCGCTCTGCGGGTTGAACCGCTCGCTCAACGGGATCACGCGGCCTTGGTCGTCGCGCACGATGGCGGCGGCGGATTTCAACTGCGAAGAATCGAACGCGATGTAGCTATCTTCGTAGCCTTCCGCCTCGTTCCGGTAAACGATCCCGTCATAACCCTTTTCCTTGATGACATCCCGAATAAACCCGGTCATCTTGTACAGGTCTTTTTTGTACCCGAAATCGTCATATTGGCGTTCACCCCATCGCCGTTGCAGTTCTTCATTGGCAAATTCGGCTTGTGACCGAAGATCGGACATTTCCTCGTCCGTGATGATGTCTTGTTGCCACAACTGGGTGATGACGTTCTTACGGGAATCGGCATTCAAATTCCAAGCCCCGGCATCGTCCAGCCTCAACGGGTTTTTAATAGCCGCCTTGAGCCGCATGGTTTCCGCGCCAAGCATCCCGTCTGGAATGTTTTTGCCCAAGTGGAATCCTAATTCGCCAGCTTCAAACGCCGTGAACTTTTCATTGGTCTGGTGGTCAACATCGAGGATATACCCCGCCTTCATCGCCGCCTCGTCCACCATCCTCTGCGCGGTTTCCATGTCGCCGCGCTCTACGGCGGCTAGGTAGGCGCGGTCGGTTGCGTCCGCCTCCGGCGCGGCCTGCTCCGCCTTCCCGTCCAGATATGCCAGCTTGGCCGCCTGCGCCTTGTCGGCCAGCGCGCGCGCCATGTTCTCGACCTGCTTCGCCATCCCGCCGAAGGCCGCGAGGATGTCGGACTTCTCCAGCCCGAGGGCGGACTTCCCGCCGCTTTCCGTGGCTTGGTCGAGCGCGATAGCGGCGGCCTCCTCCGCGGCGTGTTCGTCGGCATAGGCTTCGGCGGCGGCGCGGTTCCCGATGGCGGACTCGACGGAATCGGCCAGTTTCAGGATGAACCGCTTGGCGGCCGCCGTGCTGCGCTGGAAAGCATTTTCAATTCGCTTTACTTTCTGGTTTCCTTCCCGCTTCCACTTGTGGACCAGCTCGTGCAGGGCGGTCCCGGTCGATCCGGCCCCCAGCGATTCGTCGAGGAACACGGTTCCGTCCGGCATCCGCACGGCCAGCGACTTCATGCCGCGTACGGCGTGGACGCGCTCCACCCCGTGTGCCTTCAGCATGGCGGCGGCGTCCTGCGCCTCCGGCGTGTCGGCGTATTCCGGCGCGGGCTCGGCGTCGGCGAAGTTGGCCGCGTAGGTTCCGGCGCGGTGCCGCTCGATCTCGGCGGCGGTGTCTTCCGCTTCGGCTATTTCCCGCCCAAGTCGTGCAGGCGCTTGAACTTCTCGGCGTTCTTGATCCGGAAGTGCCCCTTGCCGTCCGTCTCGGTCGCCAAAAGGAAGCGCGTCCCGTCCGGCATATCCAGCGGCAGCACCAGCGGGAAGTTGTCCCCCGTCTTGACGTCCCGCCATTCCTGCTTCATTTTCGCCTGCTGTTCCATATCCTGCCTCCATCCTACTCTCTGCCGGGCTTCCGGCAAGCTCTTTCCTGAAAATCAGCGCGTCCTCCGGCTTTTGGCCTGGCTTGAGCAAGCCTTCCTCGCGGAGCATGGTTTCCATCGTCTGCCACGGCGGGACGGCCTTGCGCTGCATTGGCGGCATGTCGAGGCGACGCTGCACGAACCGGGCCTCGACTTCGCCGGCGAGAAGGCGGTAAGCCCGCACACCTTGTTCGAGTTGCTGATATGGCCCAGGAGTAGCCGCCCCACCGGCGCGAACCATCCGCCTTGCCCAGTCAACTTTTTCTTTGCCCCAAAACGATTCTGCTTCAGGTGTGTCTGGTATGCGAGATGCTTCAAGCAAATCAGCCATCATGGCTTGCTCTGTTCCACCTCGCGCATACCCCTCAATCTCTTGAATTGCGTGTTGGATTTCATGATTCAATATGGTCCGCCACTTGGATTCATTCCCTGAAAGGATAATCACGGGGGTGCCGTCATCGGTCTTGGCCAGCATCCCTTCTGGCGCGTTCCATTCATTTTTGCCGACAAACCCGACAATAACATTCCGCAACTGCGGATATGCCCGGAACAGTTCAGGGTGGTCTATGGCGGCGGAAAGCCGGATTCCGTCGTCTACCCGCATTTCTATTCCGGGCAGATCGATCAATTTTCCGCTGGGAGCCTTGAATTCGGCATCCGTCCATCTCCACGGCGTCGGTTCGCCCATGCCGGAAATGACCCGCTGCGCTTCCGGGCCAAGCATTTCCACCAGTTCATCTCCGGTCAGACGACTATACGTAATGAAGTCTTCCGTGGTTTGGGCGTCTTTTTTCCTGAACGACACGTCGAATGTTCCGTCGTCGTTTTGGCGATAGGATACGCTGTCCACCGTGGTTTTCCCGGCGTGTTTCCGGTTCTTGAACGTGTTTTTCAGTTCGGGCAACACCTTCATCTGGCTGTCGTCGATCTCGAACCGCCACTGGCCGTCCGGCCCCTTCCACCAGCCCGTCTTGCGCCAGATGGA
>DAOTNL010000250.1:0-3466 GCA_035450765.1 Kiritimatiellia bacterium
ACAGCCGCGGGCGGCCGTAGATCAGCGTCGCGTAGGCCGCGTCCTGCACGATCAGGACGTTGTGCCGCTGGGCGAAGGCGATCAGCTCGTCGAAGAATTCCTCCGTCGCCGCCGTCCCCGTCGGGTTGTTCGGATAGTTGACGTAGAACAACTTGACCCGGGAGAGGTCCGTCTGCTCCAGCGCCTTCAGGTCCGGGAAAAAGCCGTTCTTCGCCAGCAGGGGCACCGGGATCACCGTCCCGCCCAGATACTTCGTGTGCGTGGCCAGCACCGGATACCCCGGGATCGTCGCCAGCACCGCGTCGCCCGGATTCACGAAGCACAGCGGCAGCATCGCCAGCGCCGGCTTGGAGCCGATCGTGTGGTTGATTTCCGTCGCCGGGTCCAGATCCGTCACGCCGAAGAAATCGGCCATGTACTTCGCCGACGCCGCCTTGAATTCCGCGATGCCGTTGTCCGCATAGCCGCGGTTCGCCGGATCGTCCACCGCCTTCTTCAGCGCCTGGCGGATCGCCCGCGGCGCCATCTGGTCCGGCTCGCCCACGCCGAAGTCGAGCATCTCCACGTCCGGATGGGCTTCCTTGGCCGCCCGCTTGGCGCGCTTGATCTTCTCGAACTTGTAGATCGCCGTGCTTTGCCCGAATTGCGCCCCGCCGATCCGCTCCGCAAACAATTTCTGGATGTCCATCGTCTCCGCCTTTCGAAATCGCATGGATTATTCACGCCCCGCCCCGTTTGTCCACCGCTTTCCGCCGTTTCCGTCGTCCCGCCCGAATTTTAGCATTGTCTTTCCCTCCCCTTTTGTGGCATCAACCAAGCCTTATTGTTCGTTTTTCCACCGATAGGAGCCCCGCATGAATGTTTTGCACGTGATCGCCAATCCCCGCCCTGCGGAAACGTCCGCTTCCAAGAAGCTGGCCTTCGAGTTTTTCGCGGCCCTGACCGAGAAAAACCCCGACGTGGTGGTCAACAACGTCGATCTCTACCAGAACAAGCCCCCCTACGTGAGCGCCGAAGCCCTCAACTACTTCTGGGGCCCCATCGCCAACCCCGCCTACATCCCCTCCAAGGCCGAGGAAACCGCCGCCAATTTCTCCAACAACAACGCCCAGGCCCTGATGGACGCCGACGTCCTCGTCCTGACGATGCCCGTCTGGCTCAACAGCATGCCCGCCATCCTCAAGGCCTGGCTCGACCAGGTCCTCGTGCCCGGCAAGATGTTCGAGTTCGGCGCCGAAGGCCTCGTGCCCACCCACCACCTGCGCACCGTCGTCCTGCTGGTCTCCTCCGACCAGGTCTACAAGGAAGGCGACGTCCGCGACGGCCTGACCCCCGCCCTCCGCGCCATCTTCGCCTATATCGGCGTCGAAGACGTGCAGATCGCCTGGGCCGACGGCCAGGACGCGTCCCGCCACTTCGATTCCGAGCAGCGCCGCGAAATGGCCATCGAAGCCGCCCGCGAAATCGCCGAAGACATCGCCACCCTGGCGTAGCCCGCCGGCTCCCCCGCTCCGCCGGCTTGCCGGCGGAGTTTTTTTTAGCCCCGCCCGAACGAGAGGAATCCCATGGACAACGAACTCAACCTCATCGGCCCCCGCCTCCGCCAGCTCCGCGAACACCGCGAGCTCACCGTCGCCGCCCTCGCCGAGCGCGCCGGCTGCAGCCCCGAAATGATCGCCGCCCTCGAGGCCGGCGAGCTCGTGCCCTCCCTCACTCCTCTCTTCCGCCTCGCCCGCGGCCTCGGCGTCCGCCTCGGCACCCTGCTCGACGACCACGCCCAGGCCGGCCCCGCCATCGCCCGCAAGGGCGACGCCGGCGCCGCCATCCATTTCTCCGGCAACGATCCCGCCCGCAAGCACAGCACCCTCGACTTCCACCCCCTCGCCCCCCGCAAGGCCGACCGCAACATGGAGCCCTTCCTCGTCGACGTCCATCCCGCCTCCGGCGACGTTCCCCTCAACGAGCACGAAGGCGAGGAATTCATCTACGTCCTCTCCGGCCGCATCGAAGTCCTCTACGGCAAGGATTCCTACCAGCTCGACGCCGGCGACAGCATCTACTACGAGTCCGTCGTCCCCCACCATCTCCACGCCCTCGGCGGCGACGCCCGCATCCTCGCCGTCATCTACGCCCCCGCCTGACGCCCGTGAATCTCAAATCTCAAATTTCAAATCCCGGATTCCCATGACCGCTCCCTCCGCTTCCGCCGCCCCCATCGCCGCGGGCCCCGACGGCTTCACCGACCTCACCCTCGGCCGGCAGCTCGAATTCTGGGCGCGCGAAACCCCCGACCACGATTTCCTCGTCTATCCCGACCGCAACCTCCGCTGGACCTACAAGCAGTTCGATGAGCGCGTCGACCGCCTCGCCAAGGGCCTGCTCGCCATCGGCATCCGCAAGGGCGACCACGTCGGCATCTGGGCCAAGAACGTGCCCGACTGGCTGACCTTCCAGTTCGCCTGCGCCAAGACCGGCGCCGTCCTCGTCACCGTCAACACCGCCTACAAGGGCGAGGAACTCGACTACGTCCTCAAGCAGTCCGACATGAAGATGCTCGGCCTCATCGACGGCTTCCGCGACGTCGACTACGTCGCCATCGTCAACCAGCTCGTCCCCGAGCTCAAGGACCACCCCCGCGGCCACCTGCGCAGCAAGGCCTATCCCCACCTCAAGTTCGTCTGCTACGTCGGCCAGGAAAAGCACCGCGGCATGTACACCACCGCCGAACTGATGCTCCTGGGCGACCACCAGCCCGACCAGCTCCTCGCCGACGCCCAGGCCGCCCTCGGCTGCCACGACGTCGTCAACATGCAGTACACCTCCGGCACCACCGGCTTCCCCAAGGGCGTGATGCTCACGCACCACAACATCCTCAACAACGGCTGGAGCATCGGCCACCGCCAGCGCTTCACCGCCGCCGACAAGCTCTGCCTCCAGGTGCCCCTGTTCCACTGCTTCGGCGTCACCCTCGGCGTCATGGCCATCCTCTCCCACGGCGCCACCCTCGTCGCCGTCGAGGTCTTCGATCCCCTCCTCGGCCTCGCCGCCATCCACCGCGAAAAATGCACCGTCCTCTACGGCGTGCCCACCATGTTCATCGCGATGTACACCCATCCGATGTTCCAGATGTTCGACATGTCCAGCCTGCGCACCGGCATCATGGCCGGCACCGTCTGCCCCATCGAAGTCATGAAGCGCGTCGTCGCCGACATGCACGTGACCGAAATCACCTCCGTCTACGGCCTCACCGAGGCCTCCCCCGGCATGACCCAGACCTACGGCACCGACCCCGTCGAACTGCGCGTCGCCACCGTCGGCCCCGCCTTCCCCGGCGTCGAAGTCGCCGTCCTCGATCCCGCCACCAACCAGCGCCTGCCCGCCAACGCCGAGGGCGAAGTCTGCTGCCGCGGCTACAACGTCATGAAGGGCTACTACAAGATGCCCGAAGAGACCGCCGCCGTCATCG
>DAOTNL010000251.1:0-3440 GCA_035450765.1 Kiritimatiellia bacterium
CCGCCCATTCGCCCCAGACGTCGGCCACGGCGGCCCAGGTCGCCGGAGGCGGAATGAGCCCCAGATCGACGTTTTCCTGGTGCTGGCCGACGCTCAGGAGCAGCACGGCGGTATAGGCGTTGCTGCCCACCGCGCCGGCGACGACGTCGCTGTCGAGGACGGTATTGGTGCCTTGGTAAGGCGTGGTGATGCCGAAATCGTTGGTGCTGAGCGCCGCCAGGTCGAAACGCACGAAATAATAGGCGGGCGCCAGGTTGGTGAAGGCATACGCCCCGCTCACGCCGGTGGTGACCGACGCCACGACGTTGGAATCGGCGTCCAGCAGATAGACCGGGATGCCCGCGAACCGGTTGGTTTCCGATCCCGCGCGGATGCCGTTGCGGTTGGCGTCGAACCAGATCAGGCCGCTGAGGGAGGCCGGCGGCGCGCCGTCCACCAGGAAGTCCCGGTCGATCACGTCCACGCCGGCCAGCGGCACTTCGATGAGGGTGGAACCGTTGAGTTGCACGGCTTCATCCACGTCGGTGATGCTCGTGGCGCCGGCGGGCGTCGTCATGACGACGAGATAATTGCCGTTGGGCAGGTTGTTGAAGGCGTAATCGCCGTTGACGTCCGTGACCATCTCGGCGATCCACTCGTTCGGATCGGCGAGGCCGTCGCCGTCGATGTCGCGGTACAGCGCGACGGTCGTGCCGGGCACGGGCCGGTCCGGGCCGTCGAAGAGGCCGTTGCCCGCCACGCCGTAGCCGTTGTCTTCCCAGACCGTGCCGCTGATGTCGGCCAGGGTGGCCCCGTTGTCCACCAGGAAGTCCCGCGTGAACACGCTGGCGCCCGACACAGTCACGGCGATGTTCGTCGCGCCGTTGCCGTTGCCATCCCGGTCGAGGATGGCTGTCGTGCCCGTCGGCGCTTCCATTTCGACGCGGTAATTGCCGTCCGGCAGGCCGATGAACGCGTAGTTGCCGGAGAGATCGGTGACGGCGGAGGCGATTAGGTTGTTCGCGCCGTCGTAGAGGTGCACGACCGTGCCGGGAATCGTCGTGTCGCCGCCGGAGAAGTCGGAGGTCGCGTCGGCATCCGCAAAAACGGTGCCGCGGATGACGTGCAGGATCCAGCGGTAGTCCTCGACCTCGCCGTTGTCCGCCGTGCCCGAATAGGCCAGTTCGGGCAAGAACGGCGCGCTCGGGAACAGGCGGAACCGCGCGTAGAGCACGGTGCTGTTGGTCGTGCTGAGGCTGCCTGCCGGCACGTCCAGCGCGATTTCGTAGACGCCGTCCAGCCCCGGTCCGCCGTTGGTGGCCACGGCCTGGTTGACGGCCAGGTCGCCGCCGTCGGCGAAATCGCCGTCGCGGTTGAAATCGATGAAGCCCAGCAGCCAGCCGGACCCCTTGCCCACCGTCACCTGCACGGTGCCGCCGGCCGCGCCCGGCGCCCAGCGGCCGAGCATGAGCACGCCGTCTTCGTCGTCCGTGCCGGCCAGGTCGTCGCCGTCGGCCAGCGTCGCGGGCACGCCGTTGGCTTCCACGTCCACGCCGGCGCCCAGATAGAGGTTCGTCAGATAGGTCACCATGTGCCGCGCGCCGCCGGGGATCGTGGTTTGGTAGCTGTCCGGCAGGTCGCCGTAGTCGTAGACCTTGGTCGAACGGTAGGCGAAGTCCATGCCGTTGATTTCCGGCGCGATGGCCACCGTCAGGTAGGCCGAGTCCGTGTTGCCCTGCGGGTTCGCCGTCTCGACCACGCCGACGCCGGAGATGGAACCGTTGGCGGTGGTCAGCTTCAGGTAGTCTTCCGGCGCGAGGCTGGCGACGATATACTTGTCGTCGCCGTCGCCGTTGGGCAGCCCCGTGAACGAATAATCGCCGTTCGTGCTCGTGAACGTGCTGGACACCAGGACGTATTCGCCGGGCTCGACGATGCCGTCGAGGTCGTCGTTCCAGAGATACAGGTAGACCTGGACGTCGGCGTAGGCGATCTCGTTGGTCGCCACGCCGTTCCAGTTCGTGCCGTTCAGGACGCCGTCGTAGGGCGTCGCGTCGAAGCCGATCGTGCCGCTCAGGCTGTTGTTGCCCGCGTAGCGGTAGCCGAAGTCGATCCAGAAATTGCAATTGAGGCAGGGCCATCCGCCGACGGCCGTCACGACGCCGTTCGAGACGACGACGTTGCTGCCGACGCCGTCGAGGACGCCGTCGGGGTCGTAGGTCTGGGTCAGGCCCGGCGGGAAGTCCGGATCGCTGCCGACGACCACCACCTGGAAGGTGCCGTCGCCGAGGTTGCTGAAATAGTACCAGCCGTCGCCGTCGGTCTCGTTGGTGGCGATGGCGACGCCGTTGGACCAGAGCACCACGGAGACGTAGGCGATGCCGCTTTCGTTGCCGTCGCGCACGCCGTCGTTGTCGGTGTCGATCCACAGCGTGTCGCCGATGACCGCGCCGGGCGGGACGTAGCCGAAGTCGGCGCCCATGTAGTTCTGGCTGTTGACCAGGGTCCGGCCGTGCTGGCCGTCGCAAGGCTGCGGCACGTCGAGGTCTTCGCAAGTCAGGCCGTTGGAATCCGGATCGGCGGAGAGGAACGCGCCGGCGAGCGGTCCGCTGGCGCCGTCCACCGCCACGACGTAGCTGCCGGGCATGAGTCCGGAGAAGAGGTAAAGGCCGTCGGCGTCGGTGACGGCGCTGGAAACGAACGTGTCGCCCGCGTCGTAGAACCCGTCGCCGTTCACGTCGAGGAAGAGGTTGACCGTCACGCCCGCCACGCCTTCCTCGGAGTAGTCCTGCGTGCCGTTGCGGTTGGCGTCCCAGAAGACCGTGTCGCCGATGGCCGCATAGGGCGCGAAGCCGAAGTCGGCGTCGAGATAGGTGTTGCCGCCGGCGATCGTCGCATTGTTCGTGGTCGCCGTGCTGGGGTAGAAGACGTTGCCGAAGGCGTCCTGCGGCAGGTCGGCGTCGGCGGCGTCCACCACGACGCGGTACTGCCCATCGGGGAGGTTGGTGAAGAGATAGGTGCCCGTCGAACTGGTGTTGGTGGAGCGCAGCGGCAGGTAGGTGCCGTCGCCGTTGAAGTCCACGTAGAGCGTGACCAGGACGTTCGAAATGCCCGTTTCCTGCACGCCTGACTTCACGCCGTCGGCGTTGAGGTCGCGCCAGACGGTGTCGCCGATCGCGCCCGTGCCGTAGGGCTGGAAGCCGAAATCCTGGTCGAGCCGGCTGGCGTTGGTGATCGTAACCACGCTGCGGCCATCCAGCGCGCCGAAGGGATCGCCGGTCACGTAATAAGCCGGCGGCAGGTCCGGATCGGTGCGGTCCACGTAGACCAGATAGGTGTTGGTCGCGAACAGATTGGTGAACAGATAGGTGCCGTTGGTCGCCGTGACCGCCGTCCCGACCAGCGCGTCCGTGGCGACGTCCACCACGCCGTTGCCGTTCGCGTCCTCATAGAGGTAGACC
>DAOTNL010000252.1:0-3395 GCA_035450765.1 Kiritimatiellia bacterium
CGCGGCAGGGGTGGCCGGCGGCATCCGTCGTTTCACAGATGCGCCGCTCCGCGCCCAACCGCGTCCCCAGCAGCTCGCCGAAACCCTCGCCGCCGTCGGACATGGGCACGAGTTCCAAGCGATCCTGCGGACGCGCTTCCGCCCAGCCTCGGGCAATCGCCGCCGCGGCTTCGGGCGCCGTCAGCGTGCCCTTGAACTTGTCGGGTACGATCAATACGCGCAGCGCCATCGCGATTCCTTTCCGCCGAATTCGTAGCGAAGTTCCCGGGCAGGTTCGAGATTGAATTCGGCCGGCCCGGCGCGAAAACGGGAAAGAGGCCTGGAAAACAGAAGGGGAAAAGCGGTTTTTCTCGGTTTCCCTGCGTTGCCGGTTTTCCGGTTTGGTTGCCGGATCATCGCCTGAGCGGACGCGCGGCGTCCACGGGACGGGTCCGAGATTCGCTTCGCGCGCATCCGCAAGCCGGCGGGATCCGGCGAATGGAAACTATTCGACTTCCTGCATGAGGCGGAGGGCTTCGGAGGTGCCGAGCGTCTGGCGCCGCGCTTCTTTGCGTTCTTTTTCCTCGAGCGCCTTGAGGATGGCTTCCTGGAGGGTGTAGTCGCTGCCCGTGGCCTGGATGGCCGCCAAGTCCGGCGGTTCCGCGTTGTTGGCCTGCGCCATGGCGATGCCGGACTGCTTCAACCGCTGGCGCTGGCGCTCGACCTCGACGCGCAGGGCTTCGAGCTTGCGCCGGGCGGAAGCGGTTTTCTCCTCGGCGGTATAGGTCGCGTCGATGTCCGCGAGCAATCCGCGCAGGTCTTCCACGGCCGCGCTTCTTTCGGGCCCGGGAATCATCCGGTTGATCTGCCGGATCAGGAGATCGGCCTGCCCGAAGCGGGCATCGATTTCGTCGGCGCGGGTCGCCGCGGCCGGGGGCGCGGCCGATTCCGGCGGCGCGCTCTGGGCGAAAGCGGGCGCCATGCCGGACAGGAGCATCCAAACGATCGTCGCCGGTATTCGTTGCGTCATGGTCGGCCTTCGGTTTGCGGCGGGGTTCAAGGGCGGAGGGCGCGAAGGTGGTAGAAGGTGGCGGCGCCGGTGGGGGCGACGGGGAAGCGGAGGGTGCCGGACTGGAGGCGGTTGGTTTCGGCGACCGCCCGCCAGACGAGATCGTTGCTGCGGTATTGGCCTTCGTAGAGCCGCCAGACGGAACCGGAGGAAAGCGAACCGCAGACGATTTCCGTGGGGGTCAGGGTGGCTTCGAAAACGGAGTTGCGGTCGTTGGTGGCGGTGCCGGCGATGATTTCGTGCGTGTCGGTGACGCCGTCGCCGTCTGAGTCGGTGCCCCAGATTTGCTCGACCCATTCGGGATGGTCGATGAAGGGATTGCGGTTGTATTGCCAGTCGGCGTAGATCAGTTCGTTCTTGTTGCTTTCGAGCGCGTCGGGCGGATCCATGGCATGCCAGAGCAGCAGCGTGGCCAGCTTGCCCATGGAATTGGTGTGGGCGGGATTGTCGGAAAACCAAAGCGCGGTGGTCTTGTCTTCGCCGCCGTCGTAGCGAACGGCCATGTAGAACGCGCCGCGGGCGACGTTGCCCTTGGAAGCCGGCGGCGGTTCGAAGGAATTGGAATCCATCGAGGTTTCGGGCGCCGCGTTCGTGGCGGGGGCGCGGTAGCCGGGATCGGCGGGATCGCTTTCGTCGTAGTAGAGATTGCCGCGCAGGGCGTTGACGCCCTTGTCCTCGGCGAAGAGGTTGTGGACGTCGACCTGGTCGGGGCCGTCGCTGCCGAGGCCGCGCGATTCGGGCCAGCAGTGCTCCTTGTTCCAGCCGTTGTTGGCGTTGTAGAGGGTTTTTGGGACGGACGAAGTGACGTTGTAGAGGTAGTAGACGTTGCTGGGATTGTCCGGGTGGGTGTGGAGGACCTTCATGGCCTCGTTTTCCTGGTCGTCGTTCAGCTCCCGCGTGCCGGTGGAAATGATTTCGTGGAGCTTGGCCTTGAGGACGGCGCCGGTCAGGCCCATGGCGTAGTGGTAATAGGGATAGATGGGGGTGATTTCGATGGAGAAGGTGCGCGAATTGGTGCCGTCCTTGTCGCCGGCGTAGAACACGACGGCGTGCGTGCCGGTCTGGACGGACGTCGGCCGCCAGGAGAAGGCGGCCATGAGCGGGGCGGTTCCGGTGGCCGCGTTGAAGGTCGCGCCGGCGGGCAGGCCGGCGGCCCACAGGCGGACGACGTCGACGTTGGGTTCGGTGGCGGTGACGGTGAGCTGGATGAGGTTGCTGTAGGCGGTGCGGACGAAATTCGTTTCGGGCGCGAACAGCAGCGCCGGCGGCTCGGGCGCGGTCCCGCCGTAGGAGGTCCACGCCAGATTGTCGACGGCGACCTGGCCGGCATCCTTGTTGTTCTGCCGGAGCATGAGGGTGAAGTTGCCGGCTTGGTTGATGGGCAGGTCGACGGCGTGGTTCGTCGCGTTTTGGGGGCCGCCGACGATGGTATGGCGGACGGTGCCGTTGACGACGACGTCGACGCCGACCGTCGCGGTGAACAACTGCATCCAATCGAAAGACAGCGTGCCGCATCCGCCGGTGATCGTGCCGGAGGCGACGTAGGCGAGATTGGTGCCCTTGTTGAGTCCGGGCGTGCGGGGCGCGCCGATGATCTTGTTGCCCCGGCATTGGACGTAGGTCCAGGTCGAACCGTCCTGGCCGAGGAAAGACCCGTTGGTGTAGGTGGATCCGGTTTCCGGGAAGTTGTCGAAGGTCTCGAACCCGGCGGCCTGCGCGGCCGTTCGGGCGGCCAGCCACGCGGCGGCGCAAAGGGCCGGGATCCAGGCTCGAAGCGAACGCGGCATATGGAACGAGCATACTCCCTTGGCGGCCGAACGCCACCGAAAAGGTGGCGGAACACGACACGAAAAACCCGGAGGCGAGGGCCTCCGGGTGTCTTGCGGCCAAGCGGCCCGCGCGGTTACTCCCACTGGATTTCGTCGCGCTCGATGTCGACGAAGACCACGTAGCGGTCGGTCGAGGCAAAGCCGAGCTTGACGAATTTGTCCGGCTCCCAGGCGTAGTCGACGTCGCGGATGCCGGTCATTTTCCGCTTCTGGCCCGGGGCCAGGGCGAAGCCGGTCCATTCGGTGGATAGCGAGGTGACGATCACCGTGAAGGAAGACGAGTTGATGAATTCAAGCGGCTGCTCGTCGTAGTCTTCGCACCCGACCAAGGCGACCGCCATCAGGACCGTCAGCAGGACCAGCAAGGCTTTTTTCATGCGTCACTCCTTCTGTGGATTGAATATGCGCCCGGCAGTCGTCCGCGTCAAGGGGCCACTGCCGCCGGCGTTTCGGTTTTCTTGGCGAGGTGAATTGACAATGTAAATGCGCCCCCCTGCCGTTGGCAAAGGCGCGCCTGG
>DAOTNL010000253.1:0-3381 GCA_035450765.1 Kiritimatiellia bacterium
GGACGCCGACATGGAAAAGAAATGGTACGTGTTGCACGCCCTCTCCGGCCAGGAGGGGAAAGTGCGGGAGAACCTGGTCAAGCGCATCCAGATCGAGGAGATGCAGGACTACGTCGGCGAAGTGCTGATCCCGACCGAAAAGGTCTCCGAAGTCAAGCAGGGCAAGCGGACGACGCAGACGCGGAAGTTTTTCCCCGGCTACGTGCTGATCCAGATGGCGCTGTACGACGAGAACCGCCAGCTCATGGAAAAGCCCTGGAGCTTCATCCAGGCGACGCCGGGGCTGATCGGGTTCATCGGCGGCGACCGGCCGGTGGCGCTGCGCCCGGACGAAGTGGCCCAGATTTTGCAGCAGATCGAGGAAAAGAAGGAACGCGTCAAGCCGAAGGTGGTCTTCGAACCGGGCGAATCGGTCAAGATCACGGACGGGCCGTTCCTCAGCTTCACCGGTCTGGTGGAAGAAGTGGATCCCGAACGCGGGAAGTTGAAGGTGTCGGTCTCGATCTTCGGACGGACGGCGCCGGTGGAGTTGGAATATTGGCAGGTGGAAAGGGGCGAATAGGCCCGCAGGTGTTTTATGGCTAAGAAAATCACAGGCATCGTCAAATTGCAGATCCCCGCCGGGCAGGCGAATCCCGCGCCGCCGGTCGGTCCCGCGCTGGGCCAGCAGGGCGTCAACATCATGGCGTTCTGCAAGGAATTCAACGCCGCGACCCAGAAGGAAGCCGGCATGGTCATCCCCGTGGTGATCACCGTCTACCAGGACAAGAGTTTCACGTTCATCACCAAGACGCCCCCGGCGGCGGCGCTCCTCAAGAAGGCCGCCGGCATCGCCAAGGGCTCCGGCGTGCCCAACCGGGACAAGGTCGGCAAGGTGACGAAGAAGCAGCTGGCGGAAATCGCCAAGCTCAAGATGAAGGATCTCAACGCGTTCGACGAGGACCATGCGGTGCGCATGGTCGCCGGCACGGCGCGCAGCATGGGCATCGAAGTGGAGTAAGGCGACCATGGCATTTCACGGCAAGAAGTACAGGCAGGCGGCGGCCAAGGTGGACCGCGAAACCCTCTACACCATCGAGGGCGCGCTGAAGCTGCTCAAGGACAACCCGACGACGAAGTTCGACGCGACCGCGGAAATCGCGTTCCGCCTCGGCGTGGACCCGACCAAGAGCGACCAGGCGGTCCGCGGCACGGTGACGCTGCCGCACGGCACCGGCAAGACCGTCCGCGTCCTCGTGTTCGCCAACGGCCCGGCGGCCGACGCCGCCCGCGCCGCCGGCGCGGACGTCGTGGGCTACGAAGACGTCATCGCCAAGGTCGCCGGCGGCTTCACCGATTTCGACGTGGCCGTCGCCACGCCCGACGCGATGAAGGAAGTCCGCAAGCTCGGCAAGGTCCTCGGCCCCCGCGGCCTGATGCCCAACCCCAAGACCGGCACGGTCAGCGACGACACCGCCGCGGCGGTCAAGGCCTGCAAGGCCGGCCGCGTGGAATACCGCATGGACCGCAACGGCAACGTGATGGTGCCCTTCGGCAAGATGTCGTTCGAAATCGACGCGCTGCGGGCCAACTGCAAGGCCGTCATCGACGCGCTCAACGCCGCGCGCCCGGCGGCGGCCAAGGGCGTGTTCATCAAGCGGGCGACGCTGACCTCGACGATGGGCCCCGGCCTGCGCCTGGATCCCCGCGAAATCGCCTGAGCCCCCTCAACCGGAAGAACAAGACCATGAGACCCGAAAAACAAGCAATTGCCAGGGAAATCAAGGAACAGCTCGGGAGCGCGGCCTTCGCGATCCTGACCGACTTCACCCGCATGGACACGGCGAAGACGGCCGCGCTGCGGCGCAAGCTGCGCGAGACCGGCGCCCGGTTCCAGGTGGTGCCCAACCGCCTGTTCCGCGCCGTCGCGCAGGAAGCCGGCTACGCCGGGCTCGAAAGCGCGCTGAAGGGGCCGACGGCCCTCGTGTTCGGCGCGGGCGACGTGGCCGCCACGGCCAAGGCCCTGCGCGAGTTCATCAAGGCCAACGACAAGATCCCCGTGATCAAGGCGGGCCATCTGGACGGCGCGGTGCTGAGCGCGGCCGACGTCGAGGCCTTGGCCGCGCTGCCGCCCAAGAAGGCGCTGCAGGGCATGCTGGTCGGGACGATCGCGGCCCCGATGTCGAATTTGGTTGGCGTGATGAGCCAAAAACTGGCGAGCCTGGTGTACGTGCTGAAGGCCGCCGCGGACAAGAAGAACGCCGCCTAGCACGGGGCGGACGCAAACGTCACGGATTTAAAAAACAAGGATCAGGAGATCAAACCCATGAGCGATGAAGTGAAGTTGGAAGGCAAGATGGCGGAATTCGTGGACTGGATCGAGACGATTTCGGTCCTGGAACTTTCGCGGTTGGTCAAGGCCCTGGAAGCCCGCCTGGGCGTTTCCGCCGCCGCCCCCGTGGCGGCCGCGGCCGCTCCGGCCGCCGGCGGCGCCGCCGCCGCGGCGGAAGAGAAGACGGAATTCACCGTCGAACTGACGGATGCCGGCGCCCAGAAGATCGGCGTCATCAAGGAAGTCCGCGCGATCACCGGCCTCGGGCTGAAGGAAGCCAAGGACCTGGTCGAAGGCGCGCCCAAGCCGGTCAAGGAAAACGTCGCCAAGGACGAAGCCGAGAAGATCAAGAAGCAGCTCGAAGCGGCTGGCGCCAAAGTCACCATCAAGTAGTCGCACGACGTCGTGTGACGGCCGCCCCGGGGCGCGGAAACGCGCGCCCGGGGTGCGCCCGTCTTTTGGTTTTCGCGGTTTCCACCCTTCAACGATAGGTGACCCGGATGGTTGACAGGATTAATTTTGGCCAGTTGTCGGACGTGGTCGAGCTGCCGGATCTGATCGAGATCCAGACGCGCTCGTACCTGGATTTCTTGCAGATGGACGCCCCGCCGAACCGGCGGAAGGCCGTCGGCCTGCAGGCGGTGTTCAAGGAGGTGTTCCCCATCGAAAGCTACGATGGGCACTGCACCCTCGACTTCGTGAAATACGAAATCACCCCGCCCAAGCAATCCGCCTTCGAGAGCCTCAAGGAAGGGGAGTCGCACACGGCCGCCCTGCACGTGACCTTCCGCCTGAAGACCCAGGCCGAAGTCCGCGAGGAAACCGTCTTCATGGGCGAGGTGCCCCTGATCACCGAGCAGGGCACGTTCATCATCAACGGCGCCGAGCGCGTCATCGTCAGCCAGCTGCACCGCTCGCCGGGCATCTGCTTCGAGCAGTCCGTCCACGCCAACGGCACGCTGCTGCACTCCTTCCGGATCATCCCGGACCGCGGCTCGTGGGTCGAAGTGCAGTTCGACACCTCCGACCTGCTCAACATCTACCTGGACCGCAAGAAACGCCGCCGCAAG
>DAOTNL010000254.1:0-3352 GCA_035450765.1 Kiritimatiellia bacterium
ATCAGGTGACGATCGGTGACGTTCCAGTCCAGCTTGGCCAGGTAGCGAGGCGACGTGCTCTTCAGGATGACGTGGTCGTCCTGACCGAAGACCTTGTCGCGCGAGTCGCGGGCTTCGATCAGCGCGAATGCGTACAGCTTGTCCTTGATCAGCGGGCCGCCGAGGTACACGTTGGCCGTGGTGCGCTCGTAGAAGCCGGGCTTGTCACGCAGCTCCCATTCGCCGCCGGCGTTCTTCTCCGCGTAGACCGCCGAACCGCGGCCCGCATCGGGGGAGTAGGACAGCATGCCGCCGCCCTTCCATTCGTTGGTGCCACGCTTGGTCGTCACGCTCACCACGCCGCCGAGCGACCGGAAGCGCTCCCGCCAGCTCGCCGCCTGCGCCGCCGGCGCCAGTCCGGGGCGCAGCGCGCACGCCAGCGCGATCGTCGCCATGAACAGCGCCGCCACCAGCAGCCCCGGCACGATGCCGGCGACGAACAGCTTGCCGATGCTCTGCTCCGTCATCACGCCGTAGACGATGAACACGACGCTGGGCGGAATCATCATGCCGATGCCGCCGCTGGCCGCCACCGTGCCCGCCGCGAAGCCGGGATGGTACTTGTAGCGCTTCATTTCCGGCAGCGCCACCGCCGCCATCGTCGCCGCCGTCGCCGGCCCCGAGCCGCAGATGGCGCCGAACGCCGTGCAGGCGCCCACCGTCGCCATCGCCAGTCCCCCGCGCAGCCAGCCGAACCAGTTCTGCGCCGCGGCGAACAGCTTGCGGCTGATGCCCGCGTGGAACGCCACCTGGCCCATGAACACGAACAGCGGGATCACCGTCAGCCCGTAGCTGGAAAAGACGTCGTAGTAGTCCGTCGCCAGCACGTGCAGCGCCGCCGGCACGTTCACCGCGACCGCGAAGCCGACCACCCCCACCAGCGTCATCGCGAACGCCACCGGCATGCTGCTCGCCAGCAGCAGGAACAGCAGCGCGATGCCGACCAGGCCTGTTTGCAGATCGCTCATGTCAGCGCGGCCGGATCATGGAGCGGCCGGGATGCAGCAGGTGCCAGAGCGTCACGCCCGCCGTGACCAGGCACGCCAGCGCCGCAAGCCACGGCACCCAGAACATCGGCATGTGCAGCGTGGCCGTCGTCTCGCCGCTTTCCAGGAATCCGTTGCCCTGCAGGGCGAACTGCCAGGCCAGCAGGCCGAACAGCGCCAGCAGGACCAGGCGCATCCCCGTGTCCGTGGCCGCCCGGCCGCGCGCGCCCATTTTCTGGAAGAAATACTCGATGGCGATGTGCCCCTTCACCGCCTTGGTCAGCGGCAGCGCGCAGACCATCGCGATCGCCCCCAGCACACGCACCAGGTCATAGGCGCCCTTCACCGGCAACCCGAACCGGCGCCCGACCACGTCGCCCACCGTCACCAGGACGATGCCCGCCACGGCGCAACCGCCCACGGCGGCCATCGCGTGCGTCGTCCAGCGCAGGACGCCCGTGCGGGCGCTGGTTCCCGACAGCGGGCTCATGGCTGGGCCGCGCGGGCCTCGGCGATCATCGTCTGGGCGTCCTTCAGGAAATCCGCGCCCGGCAGGCCCTTCTCCGCCGTCTGCGCGAGATACTTCGCCACGATCGGCTCCACCGCCGCCTTCCAGCGGGCTTCCTCGTCGGCGGAGAGCGAAATGATCTCGCGGTTCAGCTCTTTCACGAACGCCAGGCCCTCTTCGTCGGCCTGGTTCCAGGCGGCGCCGTGCTTGTCCACGAACTCCGCGCTGACGTCGACGAGGATCTGCTGCAGGTCGGCCGGCAGCGCGTCCCAGCTCTTCTGGTTCATGGCCACGAACATCGCCGTCGTGTAGCCGATCGCCTTGGTGTCGGTCACGAATTCGATCACTTCGCCCTGCTTCCAGCCCTTGAGGGTTTCGATCGGGCAGAACGTGCCCTCGACCACGCCCTTCTGCAGCGCGTCGTAGGTCTCCGGCTGCGGCATGCCGACGGCCGTCGCGCCCAGCGCCGTGGCGATGCCGGCGGAGAGCCCCGTGCCGCGGATCTTCATGTTCTTGAGATCTTCCAGCGCGCGCACCGGCTTCTTGGTGGCGAGGATGCCCGGGCCGTGGGCGTGGACGTAGAGGATTTTGGCGCCTTGGATTTCGGCGGGATTGTACTTCGCCGCCAGCGCCGTCGCGACGCGCGTGGCCGTCAGGCCGTCGGGCCAGCCCAACGGCAAATCGAGGGCTTCCAGCAGCGGGAACCGCCCGGGCGTGTAGGCGAAGCAGCTCATGCCCAGGTCGGAAATGCCGCCGAGCACCCCCTGCCAGCACTGGTCGGCCTTCGTCAGCGTGCCGCCCGGATGCACCGCGATCTGGAGCCGGCCGCCCGAGCGCTTCTCGACTTCCGCCGCCCACTCCATGCCCGTCTTGGCCTGCACGTGCATCGGCGGGAAGAAAATGCTGTAGGTCAGCTTGTAGGTCTGGGCCGCCGCCGCGTCCGCGGACGCTTCCTTCTTGCCGCAGCCCGCGACCAGTCCCAATCCCGCGACCGCCGCCAACGTCCAACCCAGCCAAATCCGATTCTTCATGGGCACTCCTTTGGAATTACGATTGTCGGGCGATTGTAGCCGCCCCCCCCGCCTCCGCGCAAACCCTTTCCGGCGCCTCACAGCAGCGGCGCGAGCAGGCCGCAGGCGTTCTCGAGGTAGCGATGGTGGATCGGCCGGTTCTTGAAGGCCGGCCATTCCACCTCGCGGCTGGCGTTGAGATCCTCGTTCATCATCCGCTTCAGCGTCGCCGCGAAATCCCGGTCGTAGGTCGTCAGCAAGGTCTCGTAGTTCGAATACAGGCTGCGGAAATCCCAGTTCGCGGAGCCGACGACCCCCAGCCGGTCGTCCACCACCATCGCCTTGGCGTGCATGAACGGCGGCGGCCGCTCGTAGATGCGCACGCCCGCCTCCAGCAGATCCTCGTAGGTCGCCCGTCCCGCCCAGGTCGTGTACCAGTGGTTGCTTTTCTCCGGCACCACCAGCTGCACCCGCACCCCCCGCAGCGCCGCCAGCCGCAGCGCCCGCAGCAGGTCCTCCGACGGCAAAAAATACGGCGTGATGATGAACACCTGCTCCCGCGCCTCGTTCACCGCGTTGAAGAACACGTCCACCGCCACGCGCAGGTCCGACGACGGCCCGCTGTTGACCACCCGCGCCAGGGCCGGCCCTTCCTCGTGCAGGCGCCGGAAATGCTCCGCGCTCAGCAGCCGTTCCGGATCCTCTTCCGTCATGACGTGCCAGTCGCGCAGGAAGGAATACTGCAGTTCCTGGACGATCGGCCCTTTCATCTCGAAGTGATAGTCCTGGATCGCCGGCTGGCCGGGGCG
>DAOTNL010000255.1:0-3335 GCA_035450765.1 Kiritimatiellia bacterium
GTTGATGTCGCCGCCGGTGCCGTTGTAGAGCTCGACGTATTTGTCCTGATAGTTGCCTTCCCCAAACTCGCCGAAGAACAAGTCGGTGGCGCCGGCCATGCCCTCCATGAAGAGGGTGTTGGTGGCCTTGCCGCTGACGGCCGTCATCCACACGCGGGAGGTGTACACGCCCAGCGTCACGAGATTGGTGTCCAGCCGCGTGCTCACCATGTTGGTGAAGTCGCGGTACTTGACGGTGGGGCCGGCGTCGGCGGGGTCCAGCAGCAAATTCAGCGCAGGGTCATACAGCCCGTTCGTGCTGGCAACATTGGTGATGATGTTAAACGAGGCGTTGGTCACGCCCGTGCGATGGTACAACGTGTAGCTGATGGGCCAGCTCTTGCCGATTTCGGACAGTTGACCGTCCGAAACATAGTTCGTCCCGTTGATGACCTCGCCGGCGCGGAAGTTCATCGCCTTCGGATAGTTGAAGTTAAGCACTTCATCCCACGTGCCGCCCACGCGCACTTCGTCGAAGTACACGTGATCCAGCGAGTTGGTGTCGTCTGCCGTCATCCCCGCCGCCAGCCGGATGCCGGTGATGGTGCCGATGTTGAAGGTGGAGTTGCTGAACGTCGCAATCGGCGGCGCATTGGTATACTCCTGCGGGATGGGAGTGGTGTCGCCCTGATAGAACGCCCACATCCGGATCGTCTTGATGGACGGGTCCCATTCGCCCACAATCATATAGTCGCAGAAGTGTTTCCCTTCCAGGGCATAGTTAGGGCTGTCCGAGGCGTATTCGCCCGTCCCCGGCACGTAGATGCCGGCGTCTTTGTCGTGGCCGTGGATCTTGCCGAAGAAGATTTCCTCCGTGTCGGCCGCCGCCCCGCTCATCAGCGACAGTCCCACGTACTTGTTGGTCAGGACATCATCGTTGCTGCCGACCTTGTAATTCATCATGAAGGCGATGAACGTGCGCCCGCTGCGCTGGGTCGCCAGCTTGCGGGTCACTTCGACATTGGTCGCCACCTGCGAATTCGCCACCCATTGCAGCTTGTTGGCGTACGGATCCGGATACAGCGTGACGCCGTGCAGCAGGTTGGTGTCGTCGATCATCAGCACGGCGTTGGAATCGCCGAACCAGCCGCCGTCCCAGCCCTGGCCGGTCGCCGGCCCGTTGGCCGTGAGCAGCACGTTGTTGGTGTAGGCGAACTGGTCCACGATTTCGCCGTCTTCGTATTCCAGCGTGGTGACTGCGCCCGTGGGTTCGCTGTAGCCGGACGAATAGATGGTGCCGTTGGCGCCGAACACCCGGAAGTAGTGCGTGGCGCCTTCCGGCACTACCACTTCCGTGTGAACGCCGCTGGTCACCCCGCCGGACACCACGTAGCTGTTGGTGCCGCGGTAGATCACCTTGGTCCCCTCCGGACCGTCGTCGTTCTGGTTGTAGGCCTCTCCCGGCACCAGGGCGTTGGCCGTGATCGGGTTCGTGCTCCACAGCACAACCACTTCCTGCGCGGCGCCCTTCTCCCATGTCAGCACCGCCATCTCCATCCCGTCGGCCAGCGCCGTGGCGTTGGAAGGCGTCGGCGCTTCCGAATCCACGATGTAGAAGGTGAACGCATTCGTCACGCTCAGGAAGTCGCCCGGGCGGTCCGTGTCGTAGTCCGTGCTGACGATCTGGAACGTGAAGGTGTAGTTGGTCGTCTCGAGATCGCTGTACCCGATGGTGGCGGACAGGGCCGCCGGTGACGCCGCCGTCCCCTCCCCGTCCGTGTCCGGCGTCATGGTCATGGAGCCGGTCGCCACCTGGATCGAATTGCTGAACAGCGTCCAGACGTTGCTGGTGCCGGCATACACGCCGTTGGCGTCCGCCACCAGGCCCGTCACCGTCAGGCCGCCCGGATTGATGGAGGCCAGGGTGAACTGCCGCCCGTCCACGTTGAATCCGCTGTGTTCGGGACCGCGCCAATCTTCATCGATCACCGTGAAGTTCATCAGCGGGGCCGCCGGCATCACGTAGGGCGCATAGACGTCGTCAAAGACCGCCCCGTAGGTGCTCCCGGGCGCGCCGGAGCCGTGATTCCAGTAGCACCCGACATATGGCAGGCTCGTGGCCCCCAGATAGGTGGCATCCACGTTTGAAGTGGCTAGATCGTCCGCCGCCAGCGGATTGCCGAACGCTTCGGGTCCGGTGCCGCCCCAGTTGGTCGTATAGAGCGTCCAGGTGCCGGTCGCCGCATCCAGGGTCACCCGGATGCCCATCGGGCTGTTGGCGGCCAGGTTCGCCGGCGTGCCGATCGTCGTGGCGTCGGTGTCGCTGTTCAGGCCGCCCGTGAACTTGACCAGGGCGACCTGGTTGCTGCAAATGCGCACGGCATAGCCATTGCCATAGCCACCGACAAAGTTGGTCGAGGTCGAACCCAGCACGACCAAGCCCGCGTATTTGCCCGAACCCAGGCCCGTCATGTTGGCCTGGCCCGAGTAGAAATTGAACGCCCACGTCAGCGTTCCGGCGTTGTTGGTCAGCACCGGGTTGTAGCGCCCGGTCATGTCGCGCACCACGGAAAGCCGCCCGTCGCCAGACGTTCCGCCGACGCCGTAGAACTGGAGGGCGTGATCCCGAAGTTGGATGTTGCCGGCGGTCGGCCCAGTGTTGTTCGTGGCCCAGCCCTCGCCGATATCATCCGACACGTCTGGCCGCGAGAAGCGGTCCAAAACGAAAGGCACACCCGCACCCGCCGTCGAAGGCGTATAGGTCGCCTGGTCCGTCACGCCGTAGCCATTGGAACTGACGGCCGTGACCCGGGCCGTATAGACGCCCAGCACCGCCGGATAGAAGCCCGGCACCGTGGCGGAGAACACCTGGCAAGTCTTGGTGCCGATGACCGTGCCGGTCACCGCGTCGAACGTCCCGTTGGTCCAAACCAGATTGCCGGCTGGATCCAGCAAATCGTAGCTGGCGTCGGTCGGCGACATGCCTTTGAAGTGCCACAGGGAAAAGTTCAGCGTCACGTCGGTGTGTCCCAGCGCGTGATCGGTCACCTCGTTGGTGACCAGCCGCGAGTCCACTGCCGCGAAATCGACCAGCGTCGGCGGCGACGTCTCCGGATCGTGACAGACCGCCGTGATCGGCACGGTTTGGGCGGGATGGTCCGGCGAGTTGTTGTTCAGCGTCATGGTGACGTTGAAGTTCCCACCGGCCGTCGGCGTAAAGCTCACCACCACATTGGCGGAATCGCCAGGCGTCACCGTCAGCGGCAGCGCGGGCGAGGCCACCGTGAAGTAGCCGTTGCCCGTGCCAGTGAACCCGATGCTGCTGATGACCAGGTCCGCATTGCCGCTGTTGGTCA
>DAOTNL010000256.1:0-3299 GCA_035450765.1 Kiritimatiellia bacterium
GGATCGGCCGTGACTTCCGTGCCCATGGCGTTGCCGCGGGCGCTGCCTTCGTAGATGCCAAAACCCGCGCCGAAAGCGCTCTGCGCGGCCAAAACCGCCGCGACGCCCAGCGTCCCGGCGAGGAGCTTCATATGTTTCATTCTTTTTCCTTTTGTATCTTACTGCGGAAGAGTCTGTTGCGGAATCCGCCCCGGACCCATCCGGTTACAACCCCTCCATTTCCACCTGGAAACGGAAGATAATAGGAGAATTGGAGCCTATCGCCCCAAGGCAGGCAAGTCCTTTTTGCATTTATTTTCGCCAACCGGGCGGCCCCGGCGGGGTTACAGCAGGGGCGCCAAGAGCCGCTTGAGGTCCGCGGCGAGATCCTGCTTTTCGTAGCGGGCGAGGCGTTCGCGCTGGCCTTGGAGGATCGCCGCGCGCAAGGGTTCGTCCTCGGTGACCCGGCCGAGGGTTTCGGCGATGAGGTCGTAGTTCTTCTCGCGGACGAGCACGCCGGCGCCGTCGAGGGTTTCGGGCACGGCTCCGGCGGCATAGGCCACCACGGGCACGTCGTGGGCCATGGCTTCCAGCAGCGGTATGCAGAAGCCTTCGTGGTCGCTCAAGCACAGGAACGCCTTGGCCACGGCGTAGTAGGCGTTCAGTTCGTCCTGGCGGACGGCCCCGACGAATTCCACGTTCTTGAGCTGCAGCTCGCGCGACCGCGTCAGCAGCAAAGCGTGGTATTGCTCCATCCCGGCGTGGGAACCCACGTGGATGAGACGGGAGGCGGGCTGCACGTAGCGCTGGAAGTAATAAAAGGCGTTGAGCAGGTCTTCGATCTTCTTGTTCGGCGCGCAGCGGCCCACGAACAGGACGTTGGCCAGCCCGTCGCGGTATTGCCGCAAGATCCGGCGATCGGGTTTCGCCCGCAACATGGAGAAATCGAGCACCAGCGGCAGGACCTGCGGGTTCGCGTGGCCCATTTCCGCGATTTCGTCGGCGTTGAAGCGGCTGTCGGCCATGACGACCTCGGCCGTGCCCGCGAGGGCCCGGGCTTGCCGGCGGCCGCGGTCGAGCAGGTACGCCGTCGGCTCCTGCACGCCGCGGAAGAATTCCGGCGGAGTGATGTTGTGGTAGAGGATCGCCTTGCGCCCGGGCAGGGTCGGAAACACGTCGTTCACGTCCGAACCGATGGACAGATGCAGCAGGACGACGTCCTGCGGCCGGAAATCGCCGCGGCCGGCCTCGAGGTCGCGGGCCTCTCCGCGCAGTTCGGGCAGGATGCGCTTGCGCTCGGAATAGATCTGCGACTCGTAGCCCCAGGAACGAAACAGCGCGCGCATGGCCCGCGCCTCGTTGCTGATGGCGTCGCCATTGGCATAGCCCGCCACGATCTGGTGAATCGCTCGCATCGGTTAGTTTCCGTGGCTGGGCATCCTAGCGGAACCGCCGGGCGAATCCAGTCCTTTTCGGCCTTTTGCTTGCGTCGCGGGCGCGCGATGGCCTATTTTGCCGGGGTGAACTGGCGCCTCGCCCCATCCCGCTTCGCTTTCGCCGGCGGCTGGCTGCTGGCCGGCCTGCTGCTGTGGACGGTCGCGGCCTGGCCGTTGCCGCGCTTTTTTTCCGCGGCGATCCCGCACACGAACCTCAACGTCGAATCGCAGGCCGTCCGGCCGATCGCGTCGGGGGACCATCTGCAGCTGCTCTACCACTTCTGGCTCGGGCTCGACGCGGTCGCGGGCCATTCGCCGCCGGGGCACAACGTCTACGAATTTAACCTCGGCGACGACGCAACGCGGCGGCAGCCGGATCTCTACTACCTGCCGTTTTCGCTGGTCTACGCGGCCGTGGCGCCGGTCGCGGGCCACGCGGCGGGCTGGAACGCCGCGGGGCTGGCATCCGTGCTGCTGGGCGTGCTGGCGCTGGGGCTGCTGGCGCGGAGGTTCACGGATTCGCGCGGCGCGGCGATTCTGGCGACCCTGGTCGCGGCGGCGTTTCCCTACCGCTGGATCACGCTCTTCACCGGCTCGCCGACGGGCTTCGCCGCGGCCTTTCCGCCGCTGTTGTTCTACGGCCTCGACCGCGCGATCCGCGATCGTTCCGCCGCAGGCGGCACGCTGGCGGGACTGGCGCTGTTCTGTTCCTACGCCACGGACATGCACACGTTCTATTTCTCGGCGCTGGCGGCGCCGGCGTTCGCGGCGCTGGCGTTCTGCCGCGCCGCGCCGGCCCCGCGCGCGTGGCCGGGCGAGATCCGCCGGCTGGTTTGGCCGCTCCTGCCGTTCGCGCTGCTGGCCCTGGCGGCCGTCGGCGTCAGCCAATGGATGAGCCAGCACCTGGCCGATTCCGTCATGGCCGGGGGACGGACGCTCGCCGAGGTCTGCCAGTATTCGCCGCCGGCCATCGGATTGGTTTCCTCCGAAAACCTCGGCATGGCCAACCACGTCTATTTCGGCGCGCCGTTGTTCGCGCTGCTGGGAACGGGCCTCGTCCTGTGGGCGGCGTCCCTGTTCCGCCGCGGACCGGACGCCCGGACGCGGGCGTTCGAAATCGCGCTGGTCGCGGCGCTGGCCCTGGGGGTCGCGGGCGTCGTGCTGCTGGCGCTGGGAGCCTACGCGCCATGGAGCGGGCTGCCCATCCGCGCGGCGCGCCGGCTGGTGCCGCAATACACGATGATCCGGCAAACGGTGAAAATCTACTGCCTGCTGCCGGCCTTGCTGGCGCCGCTGCTGGCCGTGCTTTTCGGCGGCGTTGGACGCGCGGACGCGCCGCGTGCGCTGCGCCGCGCGGCGGCGGCGCTGCTGGCGGCGCTGGCGGCCTGGACGATCGCCGACGCCCTCGCGCAGACGACGCCCGGCTTCTGCCGCCTGCCGCGCGCGAACGCGGCCTATGCCGCCGTCGCGGCGGACGACAAGGCCAACGCGGACCGGCCCGCACACGCGTTGGCGCTGCCGCTGTGGCCGGGCTCGTCCCACTGGACCAGCCTCTACGAATACGCCGTCATGCTCTCGCGCGTCCGGCTCGTCAACGGCTACGCGCCGGCCGTCCCGGCCGGCTATTTCGAGCACGTCTTCAAGAAATACGAATCGCTGAACCAGGGCTACGCCACGGACGAGCAACTCGACGGGCTGCTGGCGCTGGGGGTGCGCCACCTGCTGCTGCACGCCAACGTCTTCCCCGAACAGGTCTCGCCGTTCGCGCCGGCGGCCACGCTGCGCGCGCTGACCGGGCATCCGCGGTTGGCGCTGCTGGCCGACGACGGCCAGACCTTCGCGTTCCGCATCCTGCCCAAGCATCCGATCGAGCACGTGCCCCAC
>DAOTNL010000257.1:0-3293 GCA_035450765.1 Kiritimatiellia bacterium
AAGCTGTTGCCGCGGATATAATATTCGACCGTGCTGGGCGCGCTGGCCGCGTTGATCTGGATGTAATCGCCGGCGCCATCGAACTTGGCCGCCCCGCCGCCGACCCCGTCGTAGTTGTCCGCGTAATCGGAGCCCAGGCCGAACTTGATCCATCCGGTGGGAAGAGTCGCGCTGGACCACGGTCCCGAATAAAAAGCCGGCAACATCGCCTGCCCCCAGGCGCCGGCCGCCGCGGACCAGATCGCCAACCCACAAATCGCCGCTTTTTTCATGGCCAAGCTCCCGGTGCACTATTCACCACCCGCAATTTAACGTTTTCCGCATCTTCCGGCCAGTTGAAATTCCCGGCCAGACCCAGGCCGTTCGGCCGCCGGCCGAGCCGTTTCCGGTACCGGCGCGGCCGGCGTCTGCTACAATACATATTTGCCCGCAGCCTCTTGTCAGGATTTGATAAAAGGAGTAGGGTTTTTGTGGGCGGAAGTTCGGATTCCGACCCGAACACTTGAGGTGGCCATGAGCAGGAGAGCCGGAATCATCGGAGCGGCGCTGGTGGGGCTGGCTTTGTCCGCCCACGCCTCCATCTACGTCTCGATGGCCGTTCCCGGCGACCACAACGGCTGGAACACCGCGCCGAGCATGACCTTGGTCGGCGGTGCCGGCAACGTCTGGGTTTGCACCCAGACCTTCGCTTCCGCCAACGGGTCGTTCAAATTCGCGGCCAACAATTCCTGGACCACCAACTGGGGCGGCAACGCCGCCATCGCCCGCGTGCCAGCGGCGGCTTCCGCTCCGACCCGCGACGGCGCCAATCTCTCCTACTCCGGGTTATCCAACGGTCCCTACCGCATCACGTTCAACGATTCCACGTTGGCTTTCTCCATGGAATGGGTGGGAGGCGCGCCGCTGCCGCTGCCGACGTTCACGAATCTGGCCCTGGTGGGCGATTTCAACGGCTGGACGCCCAACGCCAACAGCCAGATGACCAACCATCCGGCGCCGGATACGAACCTCTGGAGCGTTTCCGTGGCGCTCGAAAACGCCACGGGCTTCCAATTCCGGCCCAACGGCGACGCCGCCAACCAATGGGGCGCTCCCGAAGCCGCCGCGCTGTCCGTGCCGGTCGCCGCCGCGAGCGCCTGCGGAAAAAACACCTATACCCTTTCCGGGTTGGCGCCCGGCACCTTCCGGTTCACGCTGAACGCCAGCAACGCGACGTTTTCCGTCGAGCAGACCGCCACCCAGGCTTTCACCGTCGCGACGATGGCCGTGCAGGGCAATTTCATCGGCACGAACAACCCGCCCGCGAACATGACCCGGCTGGGCGACACCTCCCTGTGGGAATCGGACCACCACGTCACGACCAACCTGATTGCCTCGGGCGGGACGGCCTGGCTGCGGTTTTCCGCCAACGGCGGCGCCGTGGGCTGGGGCGCCACCAACGGAGCCCCGGCTTCCGCTTTGCCCGCGGCCGGCACGCTGGCCGCCGGCAGCACCAATTTCGCCGGCGCGACCGGTCTGGTCCCCGGCCGCTACCGCGTCACGTTCAACCATCTCACCGGCGATTTCACCTTCAGCCAGGTCTATCCCGACTCTTCCGGCCTGAACCTGCTCAAAAACCCGGGATTCGAATGGACCACCTATGCCGACGGCGGCGACGCCGTGGATTGGACCAGCTGGCAGGCCTGGCCCAAGCGGGCGGTCGATGGCTATGCTCCCCATTCCGGCAATTGGTGCGGCGCCATCCACGCCAAACTGTTCCCGGAATGGACCGACTACGGCTCGTTCTCCCAGGACGTCCTCGTTCAATCCGGCAAGACCTACCGGGCTTCGGCCTGGTTCAAGGCCACTCCCGACTGGACGGCAACGACCATGCAGATCAAGATCGAATGGCTGGACGCCACCAACGGCTTCTTGGGCAACGAGATCGTCGCCAACGTCGGCCCGTTGACCAACTACTGGGTCAAATACAGCGCGGAAGGCGCCGCCCCGCTCAACGCCGCCAAAGCCCACGTGGTGTTCCTCTGCTCCGGCGCCGGCACCAACGGCACGATGCACGTCGACGACGCCGAAATGCGCCAGGTCGCCGGCCGCTCCCAGAATTTCGACACCTGGGGCGCCTTGCAGTCCTTTACCAACTTCGCCCCCGACTGGGCCGTCACCAGCGGCAAGGTGACGTGGAACGTCGCGCCGGGCCGCCCGCCCGCGGACGTCTTCATTTCCCAGTACGTCGAAGGCAGCGGCAACAACAAGGCCGTGGAAATCTACAACGGCACGCTGGCGACCGTCGCCCTGACGAATTACTTCCTCCAGCAGTACGACAACGGCGCCACGAATCCCTCCGTCTCGATCCAGCTCTCCGGCACGCTGCCGGCCGGCGAAACCATCGTCGTGGGCCGGCCGGATTTCCCCACCAACTACGCGCCCGCCGACGGCATCAAACTGCTGCCCAATCTGTTGACCAACAAACACCTGACCTTCAACGGCGACGACGTGGTCGTCCTGCGGCAGGGCGGCACCAACGGCACCGTCAAGGACCGCGTCGGCCAGGTCGGTCCCAACGCTTCGGGGTCCATCTGGAGCCGCAACACCAAGGACAAGACCCTGAAGCGGAAGTCCACGGTGTTCACCGGCACCGTCGGCGCGGTCACGTCCTCCTTCCCGCTGACGACGGAATGGGAAATTTCCGCCCTGGACGACTTCTCCGGCCTGGGCAGCCACGACATCTCCTACATCGACCCCAACGAACCCTACACCCCGGCCGGCTACAGCCTGATCATGAATACCGGGGCCACGCTCATGAGCGGCGAACTGCCCGGCGGCATCGGCGATCTCAGCTTCTGGTACCGCACCGAATCCATGGCCCCCGCCGTCGACATGTCCATCGAAACCGCGCCGACCGCCGCCGGCCCGTGGACGACCAACGCGACGCTCGCGGGCGTCGCGGCCAGCAATTTCGCCTACTACGTCGTCGCCATCAACCGGGCCGACGCCCTTTTCCTCCGCATCCGCCAGACCGACGGCGGCACCAACCGCTTCCGCATCGACGAAGTCGTCGCCAGCGAGCTGTCCACCTCCCGCCGCACGGAAGACTTCACGGCCTGGACCGATCCGTCCTACCTCCTGCCCGGCAACTACGCGCGCTACGGCTGGGAAGTCCGCAACGGCAGCATCGCGCCGACCAGCGGCTATCTCAACACCCGCGCGGCCTGGATCAACGCCACCAACGGCGCCGTGGTCTCGCCCGCCTTCGAGGGCGGCCTCGGCGAAGTCCGCTTCTGGGCCAAGGCGGCCGA
>DAOTNL010000258.1:0-3281 GCA_035450765.1 Kiritimatiellia bacterium
ATGGTCTTTTCGTTTTCGGCGCGGTAGTCGGCCTCTTCCCGGCTGACGGCGCGGGTGCCGATCTGGACGAGCGGGAACCCGAGCTCGTGCACGCGCCGCAGGACGCAGGCGTGGGAGAGCTTGGTGCCCTTGTAGACGTCGCGCAGGTCGGCGTGGGCGTCGAAGTGAATGAAGCCGATGTCCGCGCCGGCGGCCTTGAACGCGCGCGCCGAACCCAGCGTGGCGGTGTGTTCGCCGCCGAGCACCGCGGGCAACGCGCCGCAACGCAGAGCTTTGGCCACGGCTTTTTCGATGCCGGCCAGCCAGCGCTCGGTCGGGCTCCCCTTGCCGGCGGCGGGCTTGACAAACGGCTGGGTGTGGATGGCCAGATCGGTCGGCCAGCGGCGGCCATCGAAGTCGTCGAGCTGGCGCGAGGCTTCCAGGATCGCGCGCGGCGCGCGGGCCGTGCCGCCGCCGTAGCAGACGGTGGTTTCCATCGGCGCGGGAATCACGTGCACCTGCGCCTTTTGCGCGGGCGCGTTTGCGTGGAGGACGTCGAGGAAGGAAGGAATCTGCGGCACGGGGAACCTCACGTTTCGAAGTAGGTGTAGCCGCGCAGGCCGTTTTCGTAGGCGTCGAGGATCTCGCGGCGTTCGGTTGCGGAAATGCGCTTCTGGCGGACGGCTTCCTCGGCCAGTTCGCGGAAGCGGGCCAGCAGGCCCTGCGGGTTGTATTCGACGTAGCTGAGGACGTCGCCGACGGAGTCGCCGTCGAGTTCCTGCTCGTAGGAGATTTCGCCGGCGTCGTCCACGTGGATGCTGGCGACGTTGGTGTCGCCGAAGAGATTGTGCAGGTCGCCGAGGGTTTCCTGGTAGGCGCCGACGAGGAAGACGGCGAGGACGTAGTCCTCGTCCTTGCCGACGGCGTGGACGGGCAGCGCGGCGCGGGTGTCGGGCATGCCGACGAAGTGGTCGATCTTGCCGTCGCAGTCGCAGGTGATGTCGGAGAGGACGGCGAGCCGCGCGGGTTTTTCGTTGAGCCGCTGGATGGGCATGATCGGGAAAAGCTGGTCGATGGCCCAGCTGTCGGGCAGCGACTGGAAGACGCTGAAGTTGCAGTAGTAGACGTCGGCCATGAGCTCCTCGAGGCCGCGCATGTCTTCGGGCACGAAGCGCAGCTTGGGCAGCTCGGCCTTGATGCGCGTGAGGATGTGCCAGAAGAGGCGGTCGGCCTCGGCGTGCTGGCGCAGGGTGAGATCGCCGTGCTTGAAGGCCTTCTGGATTTCTTCGCGGTAGAAGATGGCGTCGTTGTAGAACTCGCCGAGGTTGCGCGTGCGCAGGCCGGCGGCCACGTCCATCAGGTTGCGGATGGGTTCGGGAATGGGCTTGGGCAGCGGCTTGGGCGCCTCGGTCACCTCGACCGAGCGCGTGCTGAGCACGTTCATCAGCAGGACGGAGTTGTAGCCGACGAGGGCGCGGCCGGATTCGCTGACGAGCGTCGGGTGGGCGACGCCGGCGCGGGTGCAAACGTCCATCACGCCTTCGACGACGTCGGCCGCGTATTCGCCCACGTCGTAGTTGGCGCTGCTGGCGCAGTTGCAGCGGGAGCCGTCGTAGTCGATCGCGAGCCCGCCGCCGATGTCGAGGATGCCCATCTTGGCGCCTTCCTGCACGAGGCTGGCGTAGTACCGCGCGGCCTCGCGGATGGCTTCGCGGATCTCGCGGATGTTGGGCACCTGCGAGCCGAGGTGGTAGTGCAGCAGCTCGAGGCAGTCCAGCATGCCGAGCTCGCGCAGCCGGTCGACCGCCGCGATCACCTGCGGGGGCGTCAGCCCGAACACGCTGCTCTCGCCGCCGGATTCCGACCACTTGCCGCCCACCGAGCTGGCCAGCCGCACGCGGATGCCGATGCGCGGGCGGATGTTCATCTTCGCCGCGCGGTCGAGCAGCAGGTCCAGCTCGCCGGGCATCTCCAGCACCAGGATCGTCTGCAAACCCATCTTGAGCGACGACAGCGCCAGATCGATGAATTCGGCGTCCTTGTAGCCGTTGCAGACGATGTAGGCCTCGGGATCGTGCAGGTAGGCCAGCGCGGCGATCAGTTCGGCCTTCGAGCCGGCCTCGAGGCCGTGGTGCAGGTCGCGGCCGAACTTGACGACGTCCGCGACGGTCTGCTGCTGCTGGTTGACCTTGATGGGATACACGCCGCGATAGGCCCCAGCGTAGCCGGAATCGGCGATCGCCTTCGCGAACGCCTCGTGGATCGCCCGCAGGCGCGCCGCCAGCAGGTCGCCGAAGCGCAGCAGGATCGGCAGGCTGAACCCGCGCTGGTAGAGGCCCTGCACGATGTCGTGGAACTTGACGCTGACCGGCCCCGCGCTGTTTTGCAGGCGCACGGCCGCGAACCCGTCCTCCGTGACGTGGAAATACCCGTTGCCCCAGGCTTCCACCGCGTACAGCTCGCTGCTGCGCACGCTGTCCCAGCCATCCAACGCTTCCGTCAATCCGCGCGACATGTGTTCCGTTTTCTCCTTGGCGCAAAAAAGGGTGCCGGACCCGCGCGCGCGCGTCCCTGCACCGCCTGCACGACGCGAAATTGAGACGTTCCGCCCCCCGATGCAACGTCAAATCGCGGCCGAACCGCGTTATTTCGGCCGGCGCCGGGCGGCGGCGGCCTCTTTGGGATTGCGGAGCGCGGCAAGGCGGGCATAAAATGCGCGGCATGATCCACCTTCACGGAGGTACCTTGCCATGACCGAAGCCCACCGCCCGGAACCCGACGTCCTCCCGCCCGAGCCCGGCGGCGCCCTCTCCGTCCCGCCGCCCGTGCCGCAGAAGAAGCCCGGCTTCCTGCGCCGGCTGTTTACCTCGCGCAAAAAGCAGCAGGCCGTCGCCATGCAGAACGGCTACCTCGAGATGGTCGACCTCATCCGCGCCATCCGCAGCCATCTCGACCGGCAGGAAACCGTCCAGACCAGCGTCCTGACCATGCTCGAGAAAGTGCCCGGCGCCATGGACCGCCAGCACGAAGTCATGACGATGTTCAAGCAGCAGCTCGAAAGCGGCATGGAAAACAACCGCCGGCTGACCGACAGCATGGGCAACCTCAACAACACCCTCGCCGCGATGGACGAATCGCAGAAGGCCTCTTCGCGCACCATCACGGACCTGATCCACCGCTCGCGCGAATCGGAACAGCTCCTGCGCGAAGTGATGCGCCGCTCGGAGCGCCGCATGACGGCCCTGGTGATCTTCTTCTTCCTCGCCGTCGTCGCCCTCGGGTTCTACTTCGTGCGCGGCGCG
>DAOTNL010000259.1:0-3253 GCA_035450765.1 Kiritimatiellia bacterium
GGCTTCAAGGCCCAGGTCGGCTTCGAGCAAGGCCTGCGCGAAACCATCGCCTGGTACGAGCAAAACCGCTGAGCCGGCGGGTGTTACGTAGAACGGACATAGCCGAGTGCCGAGCCCGAGCCGCAGGCGAAGGGCGAACGCGAGGTCTATAGCGCCGCGCCCAGCGCGGCGAGCGAGCGAGGTTCCGCGAGCGAAGCGGCAAAAACTTTCGCGCGGTTTTACGTAGAACGTAAAAACTTTCATTGCTAGGATTCGCGCTTTTGGAAACCGGACTGCCGGGAGGACCGCCATGGACGAACTGCTCAACATCCTGAAAACCAGCGCCCGCACGAGCGACGCGGACATCGCCAAGATGCTCCGGACGACGCCGGCCGAGGTCGCCGCGCGCATCGCCGCCTACGAAAAGGCCGGGACGATCCGCGGCTACCGCGCGCTGATCAACGCCGACCACCTGCCGGACGACGGCGTCACGGCCGTCATCGAAGTGAAGGTGCAGCCGGAAAAGGAAGGCGGCTTCGACCGCATCGCGAAGCGCATCAGCGCGTTCGACGAAGTGGTGAACATGTACCTGATGAGCGGCAAGTACGACCTGCTGCTGTTCGTGACCGGCCGCAACCTGCGGGAAGTGGCCGCGTTCGTCAGCGAACGGCTGGCGACGCTCGACGGCGTGCTGTCGACGGGCACCCACTTCATGCTCAAGACCTACAAGCTCGACGGCGTGCTGATGGACGTGGACAAGACGGACGACCGCATGCAGGTCAGCCCGTAGGGCCCCGACGCGAGGAACCGGACCCATGAACGGCAAAAGCAGAGTCGCGGCGCACGTGAAGGCGCTCCCCTTTTCGGGCATCCGCAAATTCTTCGACATCGTCGCCCAGCGCAAGGACGTGATCTCGTTCGGCGTGGGCGAGCCGGACTTCGACGCCCCGCGCGCGGTGCGCGACGTGGCCAAGACCTCCCTGGAACGCGGCGAGACGCACTACACGTCGAACCGCGGCGACCCGGAGCTGCGCCGGGCCATCAGCCGCTACGTGGCCCGCCAGTTCGGCGCCACCTACGACCCGGACGCGGAGATCCTGGTGACGGTGGGCGTCAGCGAGGCCATCGACATCGCCCTGCGCGCGGTCGTCAATCCCGGCGACGAAGTGATCTACCACGAGCCCTGCTTCGTGAGCTACCGGCCGACCATCATCATGGCCGGCGGCGTGCCCGTCTGCGTCGAAACGCGGCGCGAGGACCAGTTCCGCCTGACGCGCGCGATGCTGGAAAAGGCCGTCACGCCCAAGACCCGCGTGCTGATGCTCAACTTCCCCTGCAACCCGACCGGCGCGGTCTTGCTGCAGAAGGACGTCGAGGACATCGCCGACTTCTGCGCGAAGCACGACCTGCTGCTGCTGACGGACGAGATCTACGCCGAGCTGACCTACGAATCCAAGCACGTCAGCTTCGCGTCGATCCCCGGCATGAAGGAGCGCACGATCTTCCTGCACGGCATGTCGAAGGCGTGGGCCATGACCGGCTTCCGCATCGGCTACGCCTGCGCGCCGGTCGAGATCACCGAAAACCTGATGAAGCTGCACCAGTACGCCATCATGAGCGCGCCGACCACGGGCCAGATGGCCGCGGCCGAGGCGCTCGACCACGGCGACGAGGCCGTGGCGCAAATGCGGGCCGAGTACAACCGGCGGCGCAACTACCTGATCGCGGCCTTCGCCGAGATGGGCATTCCCTGCCACACCCCGGCCGGCGCGTTCTATGCGTTCCCGTACATCGGCGACCTGGGCATTTCCGCCGAGGAGTTCGCGCTGCGTTTCCTCGAGGAAAAGGGCGTGGCGGTGGTGCCGGGCGACGCGTTCGGCGCGTGCGGCGCGGGGTTCCTGCGCTGCGCCTACGCGACCAGCATGGACAACGTCCGCGAAGGCATGAAGCGCATGGCCGAATTCGTCGCGGAAATCCGCGCGGAACAGAAGAAGTAGCCGGGCTCCGGCCGCGCGGTCCGCCCCCTCCGGGGCGGACCGCTTTTTTTACGGCCGCCAGAGGTACAGCCGGCGCGGCGCGCCGGCGCCGGCCCACAGCGCCCGCAGGTCGGGCAACCGCGGCTGCGCGCCCAGCAGCGATTCGAGGAACGATTTCTTGGCCTGGTAGGTCACCACGTAGAGATCGTCCGTGCCCAGCAGCCCGGCCATTTCGGCGAACGCCTCGTCCCAGTAGCCGATGGCGTCGACCAGCTTGTGCTTCCGCGCCTCGTCGGCGGTGAAGACCCGGCCGTCGGCCAGCGGACGCACCGCGTCCGCCTTCAGCCCCCGGCCCTGCGCGACCAGGTCCACGAACCGCGCGTGCAGGACGTCGATCGATTCCTGCAGGAGCGCGATCTGTTCGGGATCCACCGGCTGGAACGGGTTGAGCAGGTCCTTGTTCTTGCCGGACTTGATCGTCGTGTCCGTCACGCCGAGCTTTTCGCCCAGCCCGTGCACGTTGAGGGTCTGCAGGATCACGCCGATCGAACCGACCAGCGCCGTGGGCTGCGCGACGATCCGGTCCGCCGGCACCGACACGTAGTAGCCGCCCGACGCCGCCAGGTCGTGGACCAGCACCACGATCTTGCGGTCGGCCCGGCTTTCCTTGAACAGCGTCAGCTCGCGGTGGATTTCGTCGGCCGCGGTGACCTCGCCGCCGGGCGAATCCACCTCGAAGAGGATGCCGGCGACCGCGTCGTCCTGCCGGGCGGCGCGGATCTGGCGCAGGCACTCCTCGACGGGATCGACCGTGCCGAACCAGCCGACGTCCAGTTCGCGCGCGAGGATGCCCGTGAACCAAATGCGCACGACCTTGGCGGTGCCCGCGCCGTAGGAATGCGTTTCCGAGAACGGCGGGAATTCGTCCTCGCCGTAGCTTTCGTCCGCCGCGGCCGGCGCGCGGCCGGCCAGCAGGCCGACGGCGGTCAGGTTGAGCATCAGGCTGACGCCCAGCGCGACGACCAGCGCGAAAAAGACGATCCAGAAGGAACCGGGACGGCCGGAACGGGCGGAAGCGGAAGACATGCGCACCTCGCGTTTCATGGGTGGTCCGCACCGTAGCACCCCGCCCGCCGCGGGCAAAGCCAAAACGGCCGCCGCCGCGGGGTTTTCGCTTTGCGCCGCCCCGCCGCTTGTCCTAGGATCAACCAGTGATGCGCCCGCAGGAGAAACCGATGAAAACGATCGCGCGAGGATTGGCCGTGTGGCTGGCGGCCGCGGCGCTGGCGCCGGCCGAA
>DAOTNL010000260.1:0-3244 GCA_035450765.1 Kiritimatiellia bacterium
GGGGTGTCGCGGAAATCGCAGGTATGGAACCGGATGAGGTTCTCCACGCCGGCCCGGCCGGCGTTCTCGCGGGCGCAGGCGATGGCCTGCGGATCCACGTCGGACGCGGCGATCCAGGCGCGCGGCGCCGGAACGAATTTCGCGCGCGCTTCGGCCTGCAGCTCGCGCCAGGCCGCGCCGTCGACGCCGACCAGGCGCAGGAAGGCGTAATCTTCGCGCTCGAGGCCGGGCGCGCGGCGCTGGGCGATCCAGGCGGCCTCGATGGCGAGCGTGCCGCTGCCGCACATGGGCCCGATGAAGGCTTCGGCCGGATCCTTGGCCCATTCGGTGGCCAGCACGATGCTGGCGGCGAGGGTTTCGCGCAGGGGCGCCACCCACCCGCGCCAGCGGTAGCCGCGGTGGGACAGCGGCGCGCCGCTGGTATCCAGGAAAATCCGCGCGTCGCGGTCTTTCCAGTAGAGCGCGATGCAGGCGGCGCCGGCGGGCGCGGCCGTGGAATCGGGCCGCGCGCCCGTTTGGTCCACGAAGCGATCGGCGACGGCATCCTTGCAGCGCAGCACGGCGAAGCGCGGATCGCGGATGGTTTCGTGCTGGGCGACGCCATGCACATGGAAGGGCACGTCGCGCCGCAGCCAATCCTCCCACGGCAGGGTGCGCACGGCTTCGTAGAGGTCGTCGGCGGAGTCGATCTCGAAGCCGGCGACCTCGAACAGCACGCGGTTGGCGGAACGCAGCCAGAGATTGAGGCGCATGGCGTCGCGCAAGTCGCCTTCGAGGCCGACGGACGTGGCGGAGACGTCCTGCGGGGCGTAGCCCAGCGCGCGCAGTTCGGCCTTCAGCACGTCGGCGCAGCCGCGCCCGCAGGTGGCCACGATCCAGGTTTTCTCGGTCCAGTCCATCAGGCGTCCGTCTTGCGCAGCCCGTTCGCGCAGAACGCCGGCACGCGCCAGCGGCGGAAATAGGCGCGGTTGGGCCGGTCGCGGCGCCGCGCGAGCGCCTGCGGGGCCAGCGAGGGATGCCACAGGTGCAGCGCGCGCGCTTGGGCGATGACGCTGCGCGGTTCGACGCCGGCCTGGTAGAGGCGGCGGGCGAAATCGTCGTCTTCGTAGCCCCAGCCCACGTAGTTTTCGTCGAAGCCGTTCACGCGCTCGGCGGCGGCGCGGAACAGCGAGAAGTGGCAGCCGATCAGCTTGGGCTTGTGCGGGCGGGCGAGATGCCAGCGGCGCAGCGCGGCGTGGCGCGCGAAAAGCTTGTCGGCGGTTTCGGCTTCGGTCAAATCCGCCGACCGCCACGCGAGTTCCCAGTCGGCGTCCCGCGGCGCAGGCACGACGGCGAACAGCGCCTGGGTGGCGGTTTCGTCGAGCAGCGCGCGGTGGCCGCACAGCAGGCGGCCGGGCGCGGCGTTTTTCTCGTGGACGGCCACGGCGTCGGGCAGCGGCGCGACGTCGCAATCCAAAAACAGCAGGTAGTCGCCCGTGGCGGCGCGGATGGCCAAATTGCGGGCGGCGGCGAGGCGGTAGCCGTCCTTTTCCTGCCGCACGACCCGGGCCGGAATGCCGCACGCGGGCAGGAAGCGCGCGAGCGCGGCGACGGTCGCGGCGTCGGAGCCGTCGTCGGCCACGACGAGTTCGTCGGGCGGGCGGGTCTGGGCGGCGAGCGCGGCGACCAGCAGACGCAGGTGCTCGGGCCGGTTGTAGATCGTGGTGAGGACGCTCAGTTTCATCCCGCCTCTTGTCCGCCAGTCGCCGGAAGAGCCGTCAGCGCCATGGCCAGGCCCGTGAGATAAAACTGCGCATGACGGATGGCATGATCTGGGAAGTCCACGATACCATAAAACAGGATAAACATCAGCCCCCCCAGCAGCAGGATTGGCGCCGTCCGAGCTTTTATTCGTTCCATCCCGTTGCCCGGCGGGCCCGTCGCTCGCGCCGCCCAGACGGCTAGCCGTCTGGCCAAAAGCATCCAAGCGAGACCCCAAAGCCCCATAGCGATCCACCCTCCCTCAAACCCCAACATCAGCCAATAGCTGTGGGCGTGGTTATATTTAGCTGGCCCCCGCAACGGCAAATGCTCGGGATGATGATAAACCGCTTGGATGAACGCCCGCTTGCCGAACCCGTATCCCAGCGGACGCTCCCGGATCAGCATGGCCACATGCCCCCATATTCTGTCACGACTGTTGAAGTTGTGCATCGTGTTGTCTTTGAAGCGCGGGTTAATCTTATGCGCGACCTGCCACAATCCGATGCCAATCAGAACGGCTAGGCCTGCCACAACCAAGCGCGCCCGCCAGCCCGGAATCAGCGCCACCGGGAGGGACAGCGTGATTACCGCCAGCGCCACCTGAGGCCCGCGCGAACCCATCACCACCAGAAAGGCGAAGTTCAGCGCCAGTCCGGCCGCCAGCCAAGCTTTCCGCCCCCGGCCTGGCGCGCCCGCCAGCCAGCGCGCGGCGAACACCATCGCGCACAGCCCCGCCATCATACTCGACACATTCGGGTGCGTGTAGAGATAGGGATGGACAAAGCGCGCGGCGGGCATCACCCAAGGCCAGCCCAGCCAGACGAACAAGCGAACCAAGTCCATCGTCAGGCATAATGTGACCCAACTCGCGCTGGCCAGCAGACCTAGCCAAATCCGACCCGGCCGGTTGACCAGCGATGGTATGCCCAGCGCAGCCATCGCCATCGGGATGGATTTCAACACATCCCGCACGCTGCCCGCTGCCGTTACACTCCATAAGATGGAGATCACTGCCCATGCCATGCCGAAAGCCATCAGGACTCCGGCGGGATTCTTCCAGGCGGAAAGTGTAGACCGAAAGCGCCACAAGCCATGAAGGCCAACCCCGACAAGGATCAACAGGGCCAGGCCGCTCGAAGGGTTCATCCAAACCACGCCCAGCGCAGACCAAATCCAAATCGCCCTCAGGGAAGACAAACTAGCACCCGGCCACTCACTCCACGCTATTCGGGCTTTTCCCATGCAACCCAGCATCTTACACGGGGCGTCCAAGGCGATCAATCCATTTTTATTAAACGGATGTAATTGGCCGTATGTCAAACTGCAGCGGGAAAAGAATCGCCCCCCCCTCCGCCCCCCCCGCCAAATCGTCAAACCGCAAGAAACTTTTAGAATGGAAGACGGACGAACTTTGCCTCATTGGCTTCCCTTCAGCCATATGAACGTCAGCGCCCTGGGGACGCGCCACTTGTGGCGCGTACCCAGCGGCGCTTTGTTGGCA
>DAOTNL010000261.1:0-251 GCA_035450765.1 Kiritimatiellia bacterium
CGCTGGTCGTCACGGTCATGCTCGTGGCCGTCATGACGTCGCTGCCCGAATTCTGCGTGTCGTTGTTCGCCGCCCTGCGCGGCCAGCCCTCCGCGGCAGTGGGCAACGTCGTCGGCTCCAACTTCGTCACGCTGACGTTCGTGGCGGGCCTCTGCGCCCTCTGGCGGCCGATCGTCGTCGGCCCCACCCTGCGCGAGCGCGAATCGAGCTGGATGATCCTCTCCGCCGCGCTGCTGCTCGTGCTGGCCATG
>DAOTNL010000261.1:261-3232 GCA_035450765.1 Kiritimatiellia bacterium
GACGGCACGCTCAGCCGGACCGACGGCCTGCTCCTGCTGGCCGCCTATTTCCCGTATTTCCGCGCCACGCTCGCGGAAGCCCGGCAACAGCGCGCGGAAGCCGAACCCGCGCCCGTGCCCCATCCCGGGCGCGACATCCTGCTGTTCGCGGTCGGCGTCGGCCTGGTCGTGCTGGGGTCCAATTGGATCGTCGAGCACGGCCCCGCCATGGCGCGGCGGCTGGGCATGAGCGATCTGCTCGTCGGCGTCACGTTCTACGCCTTCGGCACCTCCCTGCCGGAACTGGCGATCGCCCTCGGCGCGGTCATCCGCCGCCATGCGGACGTGACCCTCGGCGAAATCTACGCCTCCAACATCTTCACCGGGCTGGCGGTGGCCGGCGCGCTGTGCGCCATCCGCCCGCTGCCCGTCGAACCTCTCATCGTCAGCCGCGACCTGCCCCTGCTGGTTTTCGCCGGCGTCCTGCTCCAGCTGTTCGTGACCTCGGGCGGCCGGTTCGTGCGCACCGAAGCCGCCATCATGATCGCCGTCTTCGGCCTGTTCCTGACCGCCCAGTTCATGGGCTTCAGCGTTTCCCTGCCCTAGCCCCCCCCGCGAGCCCGCACCGCCTGCAGGCGCCCCAAACTCTTCGAACATCCATTTGCTTATGCACATATGTGCATATGCGCATGTATTGGGACGGCATGGAATGGGCTGACCGTTGCGCCCTCCTTTCCAACGGACGCATCTGCGATTCCCGGATCGCCAGCCATGAAGCCCTCGCCCCGCAACGCCCCTCTCGGCGACAGGACGCCGCCATTCCTGTCTTGGCCCCCGGACGCCCTTAATCGCTTGCCACGGGCCGCGTCCCGGCCTATAAATGCCCGGCTAAATATGGAACCGATCCGCTATATCAGCACCCGCGGCGCCCAGGCGCCCCTCGCGTTCAAGGATGCCGTCATGACGGGCCTCGCCCGCGACGGCGGCCTGCTCATCCCCGACCGCATCCCCGACGTCTCCGCCCAGTTGGACGCCTGGCAAGACCTCGACTATCCCGAATTGGCTTTCGAAATCATCCGCCTGTTCACCGACGACATCCCCGAGGCCCGCCTGAAGGAACTGATCGGCGCGGCCTACCGCACCTTCGCCCATCCCGACGTCTGCCCCGTGCGCAAGGTGGGCCACCTCCACGTCCTCGAGCTCTTCCACGGACCCACGCTCGCCTTCAAGGACGTCGCCCTCCAGTTCCTCGGCCGCCTGTTCGCGGAAATCCTCGCCGAGCGCGACGGCCGGCTCAACATCCTCGCGGCCACCAGCGGCGACACCGGCTCCGCCGCCATCTGCGGCGTGCGCGGCCAAGAGCGCATCAATATTTTCGTCATGCACCCGCACGGCCGCGTCAGCGACCTGCAGGAACGCCAGATGACCTCCGTCCTCGACGCCAACGTGTTCAACCTGGCCGTCCAGGGCAGCTTCGACGACTGCCAGCTCATCATGAAGACCCTGTTCAGCGACCTGCCGTTCAAGGACGCGCACGCGCTGGGCACCGTCAATTCCGTCAACTGGGCGCGCGTCCTCAGCCAGATCGTGTACTACTTCTTCGCCGCCTTCCGGGTGCGCGAGGAAACCGGCGCGGCGCAGGTCCAGTTTTCCGTGCCCACCGGCAACTTCGGCGACATCCTGGCCGGCTGGTACGCCAAGCGCATGGGCCTGCCCATCCGCCGCCTGATCCTGGCCACCAACGAAAACGACATCCTCGCCCGGTTCTTCAACACCGGCGTCTACGCCAAGGGCCAGGTCGTCCCCACCGTCAATCCCTCCATGGACATCCAGGTCGCCAGCAACTTCGAGCGCTGGCTCTACTACAAGGTCGGCCAGGATCCCAAGGAAGTCGCCCGCCTGATGACGCAGTTCGCGCTGGAAGGCCGCATGCAGATCCCGCGCGATCCGGCCGGACACGTCGATCTCGAAATCGTCGCCGGCGCCTCCGACACGAAGCGCACGCTCTCCGCCATCAAGCGCTGCCACGAAAAGCACGGCTACCTGCTCGATCCGCACACCGCCGCCGGCGTCTACGTCGCCGAGCAGTTCAACGAGCTCGACGAACCGATGATCTGCCTGTCCACCGCCCATCCCGCCAAGTTCCCCGACGCCATCCGCGACGCCACGGGCCAGGACCTCGCGCGCCATCCCATGCTCGACGCCCTGAGAAAAGCCCCCACGCGCTGCCAGACGATCGAAAACAGCGCCGAGGCCGTCAAAACCTACCTCGCCGCCCGCGCGCGCTGATCGCTGCATAGGCTCCCACGGGCTTGTCCCGTGGGTGAATCAGGTCTGCGGCAATCCAGCCCGCGCAATGGGACATAAGAAAAGGCGCGGGCCGAAGCCCGCGCCTTTCGCTCGGCCTCGCGGCCGGTCTCAGTACTTGTACTGGCTGCCCCCGATGAATTCGCGCAGGAGCGACTTCTTCGGCACGGCGCTGTCGTCCTCGACGGGCGTCAGGTCCTTCAGGGTCTCGTACACGCGCTTGGCGCGGACGTAGGCGTCCTGGCGCTTGGCGTCGTTCTTGAACTTCTCCATCGCCGGCGGGAAATACTTGAACAGCCGGGCCTTGAGGATCGGCAGCTCGAACGGCATCGCGCTGTTGACCAGGTAGTCCACCGTCCCGATGAACGGGATGATGTTGCGCAGCTCGCTGCGGCGCACGTAGTGCCAGTGGGTCAGGGTCTGCTCGGGCTGGAGGTTGCGGTGCCAGCTGTCGCGGATCATGCGCCGCAGCAGGCGGTTGTCCGCCCAGCGCATGAACAGGCCTTCCTGGTTGCGCACCTGGCCGAGCGTCTCGATGTAGAGCTTGAACTTCTTCTCGTTCGGGGTGCTCTGGGTCATCTCGCCGTACAGGCCGTGCAGGGAGTCGATCAGCAGGATCTGGTTGGGCGCCAGCTTCATCTCGTAGGCGTCGAGCTGCCGCTTGCCGGACTTGAAGTCGTAGTGC
>DAOTNL010000262.1:0-3198 GCA_035450765.1 Kiritimatiellia bacterium
GCCCGCGCCGAGGGCGTGCCCGTGGACCTCTTCACCACCGAAACGCCCGAGGGCGGCCGTTTCCTGACCTTCGACGGCCTGCTGACGCGCACGGATTTCGTGGCGGATTTCCGCCAGCTGCTGGGGACGCTGGAAACCATCTACGGCAAGCCGGTGGACGTGGAGTTCGCCGTGAACTTCCTGCCGGATGGAAAAAACTACTCGATCAACCTGCTCCAGTGCCGGCCGCTGCAGGTGCAGGGCACGCACCATCCCGAAGTGCCCGCGGTAGAATGTCCGCGGGAGGGCGAACTGCTGGTGGGCCGCGGCGCGGTGGTGGGCCACAGCCGCGTCGAGCGGCTCGACTGGTTGCTGCTGGTGGTGCCGGAGGTCTACGGCCCGTTGCCTGAGCGCGACCGCTACGCCGTGGCGCGCGCCGTGGGCGCCGTGAACCGCGCGCTGGCCGCCGTGGAAGTCGGCGTGCTGGCGATCGGCCCCGGCCGCTGGGGCACGCACATGCCCGCGCTCGGCGTGCCCGTCCGCTTCTCCGAGATCAGCCGCATGACGGCCATCTGCGAGCTGATGATGATGCACGAATTCCTCACGCCGGACGTCTCGCTGGGCACGCACTTCTTCGGCGAACTGGTGGAGATGAACGTCCTCTATTTCGCGCTCTTCCCGGGCCGGGAGGGGAACCGGCTGAATCTGGAGGCCGTGATGCGGGCGCCGAACCGGCTGGCCGAGCTCGCGCCGGACGCCGCGGCGCTGGGCGCCGTCCTGCGGGTGGTGCGCGCGGACGACCTGAACCTCGACGGCGTGTGGCTGGTGGCCGACGGCGTCGAGCGGGTCGTCAACGTCAGCCTGTGCCCGCCGATGCTGCGCGGGTCCGTTGGCGTGTAGGCCCGCCCGCAAAGTTTTTACGTTCTACGTAAAACCGCGCGAAAGTTTTTACGTTCTACGTAAAACTTGGGGAAACTTTTTACGTTCTACGTAAAAACCGTCAGCCGGCGGCTTTGGAGTCGTTCCACTCGTCGTCGGCGTCGTCGCCCTTGGCGACGACGACCTTGCGGCCGCGGTTGAGGACCCAGCGCAGGGCGCCGAAGACGAGGCCCGGGACCACGAGGCCGACCATCATCAGGTGGACGAAGCCGAAGTGGTAGGTCATGGCGGGCTGGCCGCGGTAGAGGTTCCAGAAGATCAGCAGGCAGCAGATCCACACGGTCAGGAAGTTGGGCAGGCCGTCGCCGGAATGCATCCAGTGCAGGCCGGGGGTGCGCAGCTTGGTGATCGGGTAGAAGATGTTGGAGCCCATGTGGCCGAGCTGGTCTTCGACGACGTGCACGCCGTAGCAGGCGGCGATGGTGACGAAGCTCTGCCAGGCGGGGGTCCAGCCGGACGCCAGCCAGACGCCGCCGCCGACCAGCGCGCCGAGCATGGCGCCGACGGTGAGGGAGTGGGACCACTCGCGGTGCCACGGCAGGAATTCGAGATCGAGGTCGCCGTTTTCCATGGGTTTGAGGCCGATGGTCGGGCCGTCGAAGATGTCCACCTTCATGCCGGCGTCGTAGGTCTGGATGACCTTGGCCTTGAGCTTGGCGCGGGCGACCGTCGGGTAGCGGTTTTCGGTGCCTTCGACGGGCACTTGGCCGGTGTTGACGACGGGGCCGAACTTGACCAGGACTTCCAGCTTCTCGTTGTCGATCTTGACGGAATATTGCTGCCAGAAGTCGGCGCCGAGGCGGATGGAGACGAGCTTGACGCGGACGTAGCGCTTCTCGTCCACGGCCAGGGCGACGGCGCGGGCGTATTCGTCGGCGACGTACTGCGGGTCGGGATTCTTCGGGTCGGGGGTGATGTAGACGTCGTGCTCGTAGAAGAAGCGGTAGAACTTGAAGTCGAGGGTGTCGGGCAGGATGCCGCAGGCGCCGCCGAGCACGAAGAAGAGCGGGTTGCCGTTGAGCGCCGCGTCGATGGCCCACGGGCCGAAGGAGGCGACCGCCACGCCGGACATGAAATGGGAAAAGCCTTTCATTTGCTTGCTCCTTTCGGGGTCAGGTGAGGCCGAGCCAGCCGGTGATGGTTTCGCCGAAGCCGGACATGTTGCAGGCGATGGGCAGCAGCAGGATGCCGAGGCAGTTGAGGCGCCGCGAGCCGAACAGCACGGGCAGCAGGCCGATGCCCGTCGCCACGGTCGCGATGAACATGCCCACCCAGCCGGTGACGGCGTAGACCATGACGACGATGATCGCCAGCGCGAACGTCGAGACGTGGCGGTAGTTGAAGCGGTCGACGAACTTCAGCGTCAGCTTCGTGAGGGGTTCCATCATGAGGTAGGAGAGGCCGGCGGCGATGGCGATGCTGCCGAGGACGAGGAAGTAGTCGGCCACGCCCATCGGGGTGTAGAGGGCCTTGACCATCCAGGCGCCGCCGCCGCGGGTCAGGTTCAGCCCCGGCACGAACATCAGCATGAAGGCGCCGACGTAGTAGATGAACTTGGAGACGCCCTGGCCCATGATGAAAATGCGCTCGTCCCGCTGGGCGCACGCATGGCCGGCCAGCATGCCGCCCACGCCGCCGGTGACGACCGGGAAGTAGGCCGCGATGCCGCCGCCGAGGCCGCCGGACCAGACCGAGCGCAGGATCACGTCGCCGTCGATGGCGAGGCTCTTGGCCGTTTTCTGCGGAGGGACGTCGGCCGCCGAAATCATGTTGAGCAGGCACCACGGAACCGCGAAGAGACCCACGAATGCAGGCATGATGTTCTGGAAGGCGACCTCGTGGCTCACCGGCGAGCGGGTGAGGAGGATGAAGCCCAGCAGGCCCGCCAACACGAAGGTGGCCAGGCCGGCGAGGAGGGTTTTCCACGCGTCGTAGAACTTCGCCCAGCCGGCGGGGCCGCGATTGCCGCCCTTGGGCCATTCGGACATCAGCATGAAGGTGATGATGACCCACAGCACCCAGTGCATGTGGCCCTTGAGCACCTGCTGCGAGACGGGCAGGTAGCGCGGGGCCAGCGGCGCCATGACGCAGACGAGGAAGAACGCGCCGGCGAGGCCGCCGACGGCCGTGATCATCGTGCCTTCGAAGCCGCGGCCGGCCATCAGGTACTTCTGGCCGGGCAGCACGGTGAACATGGCGGATTCGTCCGGCGTGCCCAGCAGCACGGCCGGGATCGTGTTGAGCATGGACCAGCCGACGACCATGGCGGTGAAGGCGGGC